>JAFMFB010000052.1 GCA_017856435.1 Burkholderiaceae bacterium | reverse complement strand
CGGGCGCAATAGTAGTAGCGCTCGCAGTAGCCGAAGCGAGAGCGGTGGCGGCGGCAGTGGCGGGGTAGTCCTTAGACGTTGAACAGGAAGTTCATCACATCGCCGTCGTGCACCACATAGTCCTTGCCTTCGGCGCGCATCTTGCCGGCATCCTTGGCCCCTTGCTCGCCCTGGCAGGCGATGTAATCGGCAAAGGAAATGGTCTGGGCGCGGATGAAGCCACGCTCAAAATCGCCGTGGATCACGCCGGCCGCCTGGGGCGCCGTGTCGCCGATGTGGATGGTCCAGGCGCGCACCTCTTTCACGCCGGCGGTGAAGTAGGTCTGCAGGCCCAGCAGCTTAAAGCCCGCGCGAATCAAGCGGTTGAGGCCTGGCTCGTCCTGGCCCAGTTCCTTGAGGAATTCCAGCCGGTCGGCATCGTCCATCTCAGACAGCTCGGCCTCGATCTTGGCGCAGATGGCCACCACTGGCGCATTCTGCCCGGCCGCATACGCCTGCAGGCGATCAAGCAGCGGATTGTTGTCGAAGCCGTCCTCGGCCACATTGCCCACAAACATGGCTGGCTTGGCCGTGATCAGGCACAGGGGCTTGAGCAGTGCGCGTTCCTCATCGGTGAGTTCCAGCGCGCGCGCCGGTTTGCCCTGGTCGAGCGCGGCCTGCACCTTGGGCAGGAGTTGCGCCATCTTGGCGGCCTCCTTGTCGTTGCCGCTCTTGGCCGCTTTGGTGTAGCGCTGCAAGGCTTTGTCCACCGTGCCCAGATCGGCCAGGCAAAGCTCGGTCTGGATCACTTCAATGTCGGCAATCGGATCAACCTTACCGGCCACGTGGATGACGTTCGGGTCTTCAAAGCAACGCACCACATTGACGATGGCGTCGGTCTCGCGGATATGCGCCAGAAACTGGTTGCCCAGCCCCTCGCCTTTGGAGGCGCCCGCCACTAAACCGGCGATGTCAACGAACTCGACGATCGCCGACACGATGCGCTCGGGCTTGACGATCTCGGCCAGTTGCGCCAGGCGCGGGTCGGGCACCTCGACCACACCGACATTGGGCTCGATGGTGCAGAAGGGGTAGTTCTCCGCCGCGATGCCGGCCTTGGTCAGGGCATTGAAGAGAGTGGATTTGCCGACATTGGGCAGGCCGACGATGCCGCACTTGAGAGACATGGAAATTCCTTTGAAATCAAGCCCATCCGTACATTTGGCCAGCACAGCACCACAGGCCAAGGCCTCCACGCCCTTGGCAAAACGCCAGGCGGCCCCAGAAAACTGTGCCTCGAAACTGCAACGCGCAGCGGTTCGGGACTGGGAATGGATGGGAGAAACTGGCGCCGATTGTACTGACCAGCCGCGCCTCTCAACCCCAAGGCGCTGGCGCCATCGATGCTGTGCCCCGGCGTGTGCGCCAAGGCCAAGGCGTTCCATCAGGCCAGGAAATTACGCCAGCTGCCGATATTGAACACCTGCGGGTAGCCATTCTTTTTGAGCACCAGCTTGGCCATGCCGCTGCGGGTTCCGCTGGCGCAGCACAAGACCACCGGCACTGTTTTAGGAATTTCTGCCAGCCTGTGCCCCAATTCGGGCAAGGGAATATTGAGGGTGTCGGGGGCGCTGGCACTGGCAAATTCGGCTGCCGAGCGCACATCCACACAGAGGGCCCCGTTTTTTCTGAGCGCCGGCAGCAGCGCCCGCACCCGTCGGGCGTTCCACCATTTGTAGCCAAACCATAGCGCCAACAGAATCAGTGGCCAATAGTGCTGGAGGGTGTCGGATAGATTCACGGCGGCCTTTCTGCTGCTGGACCGGGCGCAGCCCGGTCCAGTTCAAAACAATTGATGATGTCCGGACGGCGCCGATGCCTGAAGCCGCTCGGCCGGGTAGGGTTGCATGAAATCCATGCTGTCCTGTGCCCCGCACTGTAACCAATCGCCATAGCGCTCCTCGGGCAGGATGGCCACCATGCGCTTTTCGTCGTTGGGTTTGTGAAACTGCTTCATCAGCGGATGGGTATCGGCGTTGAGGGTCAGCATGGTGAAGCTCAGCACCGTTTCGCCCTGCGGCGTGCGCCAGCTCGACCACAAACCGGCAATTCCCATCGGCTGGCCGTCCAGCCGCTCGATCCGGGTGGGCACGGCCCGGCCCGAGCGCCAGTCGGGCTCGAAGATTGCTGCCGCTGGAATGATGCAGTGCTGCGCCTTGCGCCAGGCGTCACGGTAGCTCGGCTTTTCCGCTACCGTTTCCGAGCGGGCGTTGTAGGTGTATTTGGTGCCGCGGGTGTCTTTGGCCCAGTGCGGCACCATGCCGAAGAGGCCGGCCAGCGCCTCCCGCTCAGGCACGGCGTCGTCTCCCACGTCGGCGTGCACATGTCGGCGGATGAAGCCGGCCGCGTAGCCCGGCCAGACATCGTGTTTGCCGAGGGTGGCCGGCGGCTCCACCCCGAAGGCGGTGCGGTAGATCTGCGGGCTGGGTGGCGCTTGGTAGTGACTGCACATACCGGGTTTGTAGCCCATTCCAGACGCGGCCTTATACTGTGTTTATGTACAGTAACTTTAGGGAAAATTTGCCGCTCCCGCTGGCCACTGCCCTGCAGCGCTACCCCATGCTGCAAGCCACGGTCTGCGCCGGTTTTCCCTCACCCGCCGAAGACCTGCAAGAGCGCGCACTCAGCCTGGACCAGATCCTGATCACCCACCCGCAGGCCACCTACCTGATGCGGGTGCGCGGTCTGTCAATGGTGGAAGCCGGCATTTTTGACAACGATCTGTTGGTGGTGAATCGGGCGCTCAAGCCCCGACACAACAGCATTGTGGTGGCCATCGTGGACGGCGAGTTCACGGTGAAGTATCTGTACCAGCGTCAGGGGCGCATCCGGCTCAAGGCCGCCAACCCCACTTACCCCGACATCGTGCCCCGGGATGGCCAGACGCTGGAGGTCTGGGGCGTGGTCACCTCCAGCACCCGGCAGTTCACCATCTGAAGCCAACCCCGCCCCAGAGGTTTCCATGTACGCGCTGATTGATGGCAATAATTTTTATGTGTCCTGCGAGCGGGTCTTTCGGCCCAGTCTCAACAACATTCCGGTGGTGGTGCTGTCCAACAACGATGGGTGTGCCATCGCTCGCTCCAATGAAGCCAAGGCGCTGGGCATCAAGATGGGCGCGCCGTGGTTCCAGATCCGTCACCTGCAAGAATCCGCCGGTCTGGTTGCCCTGTCAGCGAACTTCGCCCTGTATGGCGACATGAGCGACCGCATGATGAGCCTGATCGGCGGGCTGGGTCACACGCAGGAGGTCTATTCGATCGATGAGTCCTTCGTCGAGCTCTCCGGCATCCCGGGCGATCTGGTCGAGCGCGGCCACCGGATGCGAGAGCGCATCCTGCGCTGGACCGGCCTGCCCACCTGCATTGGCATGGGCGCCACCAAGACACTGGCCAAGCTGGCCAACCATGTAGCCAAGACGGCTGAACGCAAGCCCGGCAGCTACCCGCCACACCTGGCGGCGGTCTGCCACCTGGGCGCCCTGGCGGCTCACGAGCTGCAAGCGGTTTTCGCGGCTACCGCAGTCACCGAGGTCTGGGGCATTGGTCCGCGCATCGGGCGTCAACTGCAAGAGGCCGGCGTCAGCACCGTTCAGGAGTTGACACAGCTGGACCCGGCCAGCGTGCGGCGACGCTGGTCAGTGGTGCTGGAGCGAACGGTACGCGAGTTGCAGGGTCTGCCCTGCATCGCCCTTGAGGACTGCCCCCCGGCCAAACAGGAAATCGCCTGCACCCGCTCGTTCGGCCAGGCGGTGACCGAGCTGCAGCCGCTGGAAGAGGCCATCACCAGCTTTGCCAGCCGCGCCGCCGAAAAGTTGCGCCGCCAGGACAGCCTGGCCGCCCAGATACTGACCTTCATCCGTACCAGCCCGTTTCGGGCCGACCGGCAATACTCGCGCTCGATCCTGGTTCCCCTGGAACGACCCAGCAGCGATACGGCCGTGCTGGTACAGGCGGCGCTAGCGGGCCTGCATGCCATCTATCGACCCGGCTACAAGCTGGCCAAGGCGGGCGTCATGCTGCTGGACCTATGTCCAACCAGCCTGGTGCAGGAAGAGTTGGCCCTGGCGCACGACCCGCCCCCGGATCGCTCCCGCCTGATGGCAGCCCTGGACAGCCTCAACCAGCGCTACGGCCGCGGCACCATCCTCATGGGCAGCGGTGGCACCGGCAACCAGCCCAAGTTGTGGACCATGAAGCAGGAACGCCGTACGCCGCGCTACACCACCCGGCTGGCCGATATTCCGGTAGCTGCGGCCTGAAACAACCCTGCGCAACCCGCCCGGCGGGCAAAGCCGTCGCGGCTCAAGCGGCGCCGGTAGGGCCAACCTGCACCACCCGCCCAACGCGCAAGGTGGCCTCTGCGCCCGGTGACACGATCGCGTTCATGCCAAAAGTCAGCGCCCCGTTCATGCGGGGATCCTGTCGGTAACCACGCAATATCTGGCTCACTGCGGGGTCAGCCCGGGCCGTGACCGGGTCAATGTCGGGCACGCTGCAGCGGGTACAGGGCTTCACCAGGCGCAAGCGCAATGTCGCGTCCTCAGCCGGCCACTCGATGTAATCCAGTTGGTCTTCTGCGTGAGCTGGCAAGCCGGACAGCACGATATTGGGACGAAAACGTTCCATGCCGACTGGCGCATGACCGGCAGCCTGTAAACGGGCATTGAGTTCATCCAGTGAGGACTGGCCCAAGACCAGCAACGGAAAACCATCACTGAACTGGTTGGGCGCCGCTGCCCCCTGGGTCCACTTGGGATCGCAAAGGCGTTGCTGCTCCGGGTCAAAGCGCACCAGCCGATAGCGGTCGCCCTTCGCGCCGGGCAGCCCTTCAGGCGTCATCGACAAAAAATCGGTGAACCACTGGGCCGCGATATCGCCCATGTCGTAGGCCTTGACCTGATCGCTCCAGACCCGTACCTGCACCGGCGCTTCCACCACATCCACCGACAGGTGCAAGGCCAGCATGCCGGGCGCACGCAGCACCAGCTCGGTACCGCCGCGCTTGAATTGGGGCTGCACCAGGGCCAGACGCGGTTGCTCCCGCTGGGAGATGAATTCACCCTGCGAGTCCACCACCATCCAGGCCCGGTCCAGGTCCAGGCCGGTGTCCAGCAGCACAGACTCGGTCAGCTCAATGCCGGCGCAGGACTTGACGGGGTAGACAAACAGGCGCGCAATGTGCACGGGTACATCGGTTGACAACACGCTCGACTGGCTCAATTGCATTTCACTTTTTCCTGATTCCATCCTGCAATCATAAAAGGCCGGCCGGGTGATAAAAGGCCCGCCGGGTGCAGCACGCCTTCTACAATGCCTGCCATGACTCAAACCCTGGATGTCTGTATCCGCGGCGATGGCATTGTGGGCCGCACGCTGGCCTTGTTGCTGGCCCGCGAGCGCCTGCAGGTGGGACTGGTGCAAGACGGTGCGCGCAGCGCTGTGGGCAGCCCTGATGTGCGGGCCTTCGCGCTCAACCATGCCTCGCGCAGCCTGCTTGAGACGGTGCGCTGCTGGCCCGCAGAACCTGCTGTCACGCCAGTGCGCCGCATGCAGGTCCATGGCGATGGCAACAGCCAGTTGGCCTTTGATGCGGGCTTGCTCGGTGTCAGCGCCCTGGCCTGGATCGTGGATGTACCCGCCCTAGAGCAACAGCTGCGCGAGGCCGTGCGCTTTCAGCCCATGATTGAGATTCTGAACGGGCCAGCCCCAGCCGGCCTGACCGTGGTCTGCGAAGGACGCGCCAGTCAGACACGTCGTGAGCTGGGGGTGGACTTCCAGAGCATCCCTTACCCACAGCAAGCCCTGGCTGCACGCATCGCGTGCCAACATCCGCATACGGCCTGCGCGCAGCAGTGGTTTGAGAACAGTGAGATCCTGGCCTTTCTGCCCACCGATGGCGCTGACAGCAACACGGTTTCGATCGTCTGGTCGCTCCCCCCACATCGGGCAGCCCAGTTGTTGCAGGCCAGCCCGGAGGATTTCTGCCATCAACTGCAGATCAGCAGCCACCAGTCGCTGGGCGCCCTGAGCCTGATCAGCGAGCGAGCGATCTGGCCGCTGCAGAAGGCTCAGGCCCGACGCTGGACTGGCCAGACTGCGCAGGGTACCTGGGCACTGGCCGGTGACGCGGCCCACACGGTTCACCCTCTGGCCGGCCAGGGCCTGAACCTGGGCCTGGCCGACATTGCAGAACTGGCCAGCCTGATCCGTCAGCGCGAGCCCTGGCGTGCCGTGAGCGATCTGCGTCTACTGCGTCGCTATGAGCGCGCCCGCAAGGCGGGTATGGCTTTGATGGAAGCTGGCCTGGATGGGCTGCAATTGTTTTTTTCCCAAGACCCCACCGCCTGGGGAAAGTTGCGCAGTTTCGGACTCAATACTGTGGAGCGCGCCGGCCCCGTGAAAATGTGGGCAGCGCGCCAGGCCATGGGGCTGGATGGCGCCAAATCCTTCACAATCAAGCCATGACCATGAAATTGCTTAAAAACTTGACCGCCATGACCTTGGCGCTAACCTGCCTGGGTGCTTCCGCGCAGGAAGCCACCATCCGAAAGAACCTTGGTGAGCGCATTCCTCAGATACAAAAAATTGATGAGATCAGCAAGACGCCAATGACTGGCCTGTACGAAGTACGGATCAACGGCACCGAAATTTTTTATACCGATGCCGAAGGCAATTTCATCATCCAGGGTCAATTGTTCGATACCAAACAGCGGCGCAATCTGACTGAAGAGCGGATGGACAAACTGACCGCCATTGACTTTAACAGTCTGCCCCTCAAGGATGCCTTCACCACGGTACGCGGCAACGGCAAACGCAAGCTTGCCATTTTTGCGGATCCGAATTGTGGGTATTGCAAGCGTTTTGAGCGTGATCTGGAGAAGGTCAACAACATCACAATTTACACCTTCCTCTACCCGATCCTCAGCGCTGACTCGGCCGAAAAATCACGCAATATCTGGTGCGCCAAGGACCGTACCCTCAGCTGGCTTGACTGGATGCTGCGCGAACTGCCGCCAGCTACCGCGAGCTGTGACACCACGGCGATCACCCGCAACCTGGAACTGGGGCGTAAACACAAAATCACCGGCACACCCACCTTGATTTATGCCGACGGTACCCGCGTGCCTGGCGCTGTCAACACCGACCAGATTGAAAAGCAGCTCGCCAAAATCCGTTAGGCTCCCGGGCTCTGCATAACTTCCGCCCTGATGCGACGCAACGAGTCACCCCTTGTGCGCTACCGGATCGGTATCGCCAACCCGCACGCCCATCTCTTTGAGGTCTCGCTGAGCATCGAGCAGCCACAGGCGCTCCAGCGCGTCTCGTTGCCGGTCTGGATTCCCGGCAGCTACATGGTTCGTGAATTTGCCCGGCACCTCCAGGGCCTGCAGGCATGGCAGGGCCAGCACAAATGTCCTGTGCGCCAGCTTGACAAATGCAGCTGGCTGATCGAGTCCGAGCCCGACAAGCCACTTGAGTTGCGCTACCTTGTCTATGCCTTTGATACCTCGGTGCGCGCCGCCTGGCTGGATAGCCAACGCGCCTTCTTCAACAGCACCAGTCTGTGCCTGCGTGTGGATGGCCAGCATGAACACCCCCACCTCCTCGAACTATCAGCTGCTGGCAGGCCAACGGATTGGCAGGTTGCGACCGGGCTGACTCCACTGCAGGTAGACCGCCGTGGTTTTGGGCTTTACCGTGCTGCCGATTACGACGAGCTGGCCGACTGCCCGGTGGAGATGGGGCGCTTCTGGAGCGGCACATTCACCACCGCCTCTGTGCCCCACCGCCTGGTGGTGACTGGCGCTTCGCCCAGCTTTGATGGTGATCGCCTGCTGGAGGACACCCGCAAGATTTGCGAAACACAAATTCGCTTCTGGCACGGGACCGCCAGCAGCCGTTCCGGACAGAACCGCCCGCCTCACTCCTCTTATGTCTTTTTGCTCAATGCCACCGACGACGGCTATGGCGGTCTGGAGCATCGCAACTCAACCGCACTGATTTGCAACCGCCGGGACTTGCCCCGCCTGAACGCCAAGCCTGCCGACGGGTACACCACCTTGCTGGGCCTGATCAGTCATGAGTACTTCCACACCTGGAACGTCAAGCGACTGCGCCCAGCTGAATTTGCGCGGTATGACTATGGTCAGGAAAATTACACTGAACTGCTGTGGTTCTTCGAGGGCTTTACCAGCTATTACGATGATCTGCTGCTCTACCGCAGCGGCCTGATCGACGAAGTCACCTACCTGAGAATTTTGACAAAAAGTATCAATCAGGTGCTGCAGACCCCGGGACGCGCTGTGCAGTCGCTGGCCCAATCCAGCTTTGATGCCTGGACCAAGTATTACAGAGCCGATGAAAACACGCCCAACCTCACCGTCAGCTACTACAGCAAGGGCGCCCTGCTTGCCTTGTGCCTGGATTTGCGCCTGCGCTCCGACAGCCATGGCCGTCATAGCCTGGACGATGTCATGCGCTTGCTCTGGCAGCGTTGTGCTGCCGGCCCGATGAGTGAAGACAACCTGCAGCAGGCTTTGCAGGAGCTCACTGGCCGCACCTATGCCCGCGAGCTGGCGCGCTGGGTCCACGGCACCAGCGATCTCCCGCTCAAACCCCTCCTGCAAGCGCATGGTGTGCGCGTCCTGGAGGAGCCGGCCCCAATGGCTCAGCGGCTGGGCTTGCGGGTGAGCGAAAACCATGCCGTTCAGATCAAGGCCGTTCTTGGCGGTGGCGCTGCCGAACAGGCTGGGTTTGCCGCAGGCGATGAGTGGCTAGGCGTTCAGACCGGGTCTGGCCGCAACCTCAGCCAGTGGCGGCTTGGCAAACTTGATGATTTGATGCTCTATGCGGGAAAGTCTGGCCGGATACGCGCCCTCATTGCGCGTGACCGGCGCTTGTTGGGCCTGACCCTGTCGATTCCCAGGGTTGTGAATGCCTGGCGCCTGACCGTGGGCGACACCGAGAAAACAAAGCGCTGGCTCCAAGCCTGATAGCCCCGCCAGCCCGGCTACGCCCAACCCCTGACCTTCGGTTCAATCAGGCCAGCGTCAGGCGCTTGAACTTGCGCTTGCCCACCTGCAGCACGTAGGTCCCAGCCGACAGCCTGGTGCCCCTGTCGTTCACGACGCCGCCGTCCACACGCACGCCCGCGCCGTCGATCAGTCGGTTGCCTTCACCGATCGATGCAGCCAGGCCGGCCTGTTTAAGTAGCGCGGCAATTCCAATTGGCCCCTCGGTCAAGGCGATGGACTGCTCTTCAATGTCCTGCGGGATCCCGCCACGGGAGCGGTTGATAAAGTCCTGCTCCGCTGCCTCAGCCGCTGCCGGCGAATGGAAGCGCGCCGTAATTTCCTTGGCCAACAGCACCTTGACTTCCTTGGGGTTGCGCCCGGCCCCCACATCGGCCTTGAGCGCTTCAATCTCAGCCAGGCTGCGAAAGCTCAGCAAGGTGTACCAGCGCCACATCAATTCATCACTGATTGAGAGCACCTTGGCAAACATGGTGTTGGCGTCCTCGGTGATCCCAATGTAGTTGTTCTTGGACTTGGACATCTTCTCGACCCCGTCTAGACCTTCCAGCAGTGGCATAGTGAGGATGCACTGCGGCTCCTGGCCATATTCGGCCTGCAGATGTCGCCCCATGAGCAAATTGAATTTCTGATCGGTGCCACCAAGCTCCAGATCGCTTTTCAGTGCCACCGAGTCGTAACCCTGCATCAAGGGGTAGAGGAACTCATGTACCGAAATCGGGCTGCCGGACTTGAAGCGATCATGAAAGTCATTGCGCTCCATCATGCGCGCCACGGTGTATTTGGCTGCCAGCTGAATCATGCCCATCGAGCCCAGCGGCATGCACCACTCACTGTTGTAGCGAATTTCTGTCTTGTCCGGATCCAGCACCAAGCTGGCCTGCTTATAGTAAGTCTCGGCGTTGGCTTTGATCTGCTCCGGGGTCAGCGGCGGACGCGTACTGTTGCGGCCGGACGGGTCACCAATCAGGCTGGTGAAGTCACCAATCAGAAAGATCACCTGATGGCCCAGGTCCTGAAGCTGGCGCATCTTGTTCAGCACCACCGTATGGCCGATATGAATATCTGGCGCGGTTGGATCCAGACCCAGCTTGATACGTAGCGGGGTCTTGCTGGCCTCGGATCGAGCCAGCTTTTGCAACCAGTCCGGCTCCGGGATCAATTCCTCGCAGCCTCGCAGTGTCACAGCCATGGCTTCATGGACCCGGTCTGTAACTGGAAAAGCTGGGGAAAGTGTCTGATTCATAAGGGTTTACCCAGATGTCGAAATTGCGCAGTTCTATATAATCATGACCCGTTGGCCAAGCATGAATTCTATGTCGTGCGTTGGCGGTCCCGATTGGCCCGGGTCTGCCCATCTCAACTTCTCACTCGGATAATTTCATTTGACACAGCGTCTGGTCATTGCTGCTTTTGATCTTGGCAAGCGCCTCGGCAAACTTGTAGAGCACCACCCCAGGCGCATGACCGCGGCCTTGGCGATGCTGCTCTTTGCCGGCGCGGGTGGCGCCTATGCGGTGGCTTCCCTGACACCGGATGCCTCAGAGCTCCCGGTTGTTGAGATCAGCGAATCGGTACAGCCCCTACCCCTTGACACTCAGGCGCAAGTGCTTGACCTGCATAGCCTGCAGCTCTACCGATCTGAACTCACCCGCAGCAACGACACGGCTGACACACTCCTTAAACGGCTTGGTATTGACGACCCTGATGCTGCGGCTTTTCTGCGCAAGGATGCACAGGCCCGCACCCATCTGATCGGTCGGGCCGGACGCAATCTCAACGCCGAGGTCGGTGATGACAACACGTTGCGTAAATTGGTGGCTCGCTGGACGGCTGACGAGAGCGGTAACTTCAATCGTCTGGTGATTGAGAAATCTGCGACCGGCCTTGCCTCCCGCCTGGAGACGGCGGCCCTGACGGCTTCCACCCGGATGGCCAGTGGAACCATTGAAACTTCCCTGTTCGCTGCCACTGACGATGCCCGGATACCTGACTCGGTCGCCACCCAGATTGCCGAGATTTTTTCGGGTGAGATCGACTTTCACCGGGCCCTGCGCAAGGGTGACCGCTTCAGTGTGGTCTATGAGGTTCTTGAGGGCGATGGCGAGCCACTGCGTTCCGGCCGGGTTCTGAGTTCAGAATTTGTCAACGCCGGTAAGACCTTCCAGGCCATGTGGTTCCAAAATCCGGCGGCTGGTACTAACGCCAGCAAGGCCGGTAGCTACTACACCCTGGACGGCAAGAGCCTGCAAAAAGCTTACCTCGCATCACCCCTGGCCTTCTCGCGTGTTACCAGCGGCTTCAAGATGCGATTTCACCCCATTCTGCAGAAGTGGCGTGCCCATCTGGGGGTGGACTATGCCGCACCAACGGGTACCCCAGTGCGCAGCATCGGGGAGGGTGTGATTGAATTCGCAGGTGTGCAAAACGGGTTTGGCAATGTGGTGATCATCCGGCACGGCAACGGCCACTCCACTGTTTATGCCCACTTAAGCAAAATTGGCGTCAAGCGCGGCCAACCTGTGCGCCAGGGTCAGTCCATTGGTGCTGTTGGTGCCACCGGCTGGGCTACCGGTCCTCATCTGCATTTTGAATTCCGCGTCAATGGGGCCCAGCGCGATCCCCTGGTCATGGCGCGCCAAAGCGCCTCGGTGCCCCTGGCTGCTGCAGCCAAGCCAGTATTTGAGCAATCTGCCCGTCTGGTCCGCCAACTGTTGGCGACGGCTGCCTCCCTGCAGACCTCCAGCGTCCAGTAATTCGATGGGCACACGCCCTTGTACGGCACTGCGTGGCTGACTATTTCATTGGCCTGATGTCGGGCACCTCGCTTGACGGCGTGGACGGCGTCCTGACCACTGCGGATGACTCAGACTTCCGGGTCCTGCAGCACACTTATCTGCCTTTTTCACAAGTCTTGCGCACCGAGCTGCTGGCTTTGAACCAAAGTGGCGCCGACGAGCTGCATCGCGCGGCGCTGGCCGCCAACCAGCTGACCCGTCTGTATGCGCAGACCGCTCATCAGCTGCTGCAACAGTCGGGGCTTGAGCCCAGCCACGTGGCAGCGATTGGCGCCCATGGTCAGACCGTACGACACCAGCCCGGCGCATTCGATGGAATTGGCTATACCCTGCAACTCAACAACCCGGCACTCCTGGCCGAGCTGACCGGTATCGATGTTGTGGCCGACTTCCGCAGCCGGGATGTGGCCGCCGGTGGTCAAGGGGCACCGCTGGTGCCCGCATTCCACCAGGCCCTGTTTGGCGCCCAAGGACGGGGGCAGGCCCTGACAGTCCTCAATCTTGGCGGCATTGCCAACTTGTCTGTGCTTGGTCAACAGTCGGTGCTTGGATTTGATTGTGGGCCGGGTAATGCGCTGATGGACGCCTGGTGCCGCTTACATACCGGCCAGGCATTTGATCTGGACGGTCGCTGGGCCGCCAGTGGCCAGGTCCACACTTCTTTGCTGCAATCCTTGCTATCCGAACCTTTTTTTCAGCAGGCCCCACCCAAGAGCTCGGGACGTGATTTGTTTCATGACAACTGGCTGGGGCGACACCTCAATCTTTTTCCAGACCTTGCGCCCGCTGATGTCCAGGCGACTCTGGCCGAGTTGACTGCCACTGCCTGCGCCGCTGATGCTCTTCGACAGGCGCCTAATTGCCGGGACATGATTGTCTGTGGCGGTGGCGCACTGAACCTTTATTTGATGCAACGATTGCAACACCATCTGACTGGCTGGCAGGTAACGGGCTCAGACCGTTACGGTCTGCCACCCCAGCAGGTCGAGGCCGCCGCCTTTGCCTGGCTAGCCCGTAAATCCATTCGGCGGGAAACAGGCAGCCTCCAAAGCGTCACGGGCGCCCGTGGCGCCCGTGTACTGGGTGCAATTTACCCGGCATAAGCCGGGCTCTGATGGTCACTCAGACTGAAAAAGACGAACCGCAACCACAGGTCGTGGTGGCGTTGGGGTTCTTGATGACAAACTGGGCGCCCTGCAGGTCTTCCTTGTAATCGATTTCTGCACCCAACAGGTACTGGTAGCTCATGGCGTCGATCAAGAGCGAGACCCCATTCTTGCTCATGGTGGTGTCATCTTCGTTGACCACTTCATCAAAAGTGAAGCCATACTGAAACCCAGAGCAGCCCCCACCCTGGACGAAGACTCGCAATTTCAATTCAGGGTTACCCTCTTCTGCGATCAGCTCGGCCACCTTGGCGGCAGCGCTGTCTGTAAAGAGGATGGGTTCTGGCATTTCGGTGGTCAGATTTTCTGCTACGGCACTCATGGGAAACTCCAAAAACTGGCTAATGGGCAATAGTTTAGCAAATTTATCAAGAATAGGTCAGATTCAATTTTAGGAGTTGTTGGCTGCCAGCTTAAGTACCGGCTTATCCGCGCTGGCCGGAAGCAACTGGCCAGCAACGATCGCGCCCTCATGCATCTCCAGGCCGGTGTAAACAATGTCGCCCTCGATCCTGGCCTTGGGCTGAAGCTCCAGCATGACAGCAGCAAAAACCGGGCCTTTGACCGTCCCGTTCACAATAATGTGCTGAGCATGGACCTCCCCCTTGACGGTGGCGGTCTCTGAAATTACCAACAGACTGGGCTTGCCGCTTTCGGCCTGGACATTGCCAGTCACCACCCCATCAATTCGCAGACCATCGGTAAAGCGCAAGTCGCCATCCAAGCGCGTTGCCTCGGCAATCAGGCTTCGTATGGCAGGTTGTTTTTTGCGATTGAACATGGAATGTCTCCTAATCTTTTGATTGTGCCAACAATTGAATGGTTTGGCTGGCCCGGACTACCTTGCCCTCTTGAACCTTGGCAGTAATGCTTTTGACCACCGTCTTGGGCGGCAGTTCGATGACCCCGGTAAAACGCCCATACTGCCTAATTTTGACAGTCTGCGCGCTTTTCTCAGCGCCCATCGACCAGGCTTTACCGGACTGCGTTCCGTTGAATGTCACCTCCAGCACGCCATTGAATTCCAGTGCGTTTTTGCGGGCCTGAATGACCAGCACCTGCCAGCGTAACTGGTTGCCATTTTGGAGTTCGGCCTGCAGCCCGCGAATTGCCAGATCGCCGGATCCGCCCGAGGTTGGGATCAGCCTTTCAAAAAAGGCCAGATCGTCACGCAAGGACTGATTTTCGGCCTCGAGCTTTTTGTTCAAGGCCGTCAGGCTTTCCTGAGTGGCGCGCTCGGTCGTCAGCAATGTCGTGGCGGTATGGGCTGAAGAAACGGCCTGGTCTCGTTCCTCCTTGAGTTCCCCAAGCTGACGGGTCATGTTCTGGATTTCGGAACGCAGCTGGGCCACGAGGTTGACGTTCTGATCCTCCAGCCCGGCGATGTCTTTGCCCAATTCGAACGCCCACAGACCAATCGCAGCGCAAAACCCGAGCATGATGGCCAGCATGGCCCAACGCAGCGGCCATGGCAGCGAACTCCTGACCGCCATGCGCGGGGCGCTGATGGTCAAGCGGCGATGAAAGAGTCTGAACCTCATGGCACTTCAGGACGCATCCAACCATACGGACAGGATGCGACAAAACAGGATTGAATACCGATCATCCCAAATAAAAACGGCTGCAGGGCATTCCTCTGGCAGCCGTTTTTATGCAAGCCCAAACAGGCAAGCCGTCGAAAATTAACGCTTGCTGAACTGCTTGCGCCTACGAGCGGAGTGAAGACCAACTTTCTTACGCTCCACCTCACGCGCGTCACGCGTCACGAACCCGGCTTGTGACAAGGCGGGCTTGAGGCTGGCGTCATAGTCGATCAAGGCACGGGTAATGCCATGACGGACCGCGCCGGCCTGTCCGGATTCACCCCCGCCTTGCACATTGACCTGAATGTCAAAGGTTTCGGCGTGGCCGGTCAGAACCAGGGGTTGCTTGGCAATCATGATCGACGTCTGACGGCCAAAGAACTGTTCAATGTCCTTGCCGTTAACTGTGATCTTGCCATTGCCTTTTTTGAGAAACACACGGGCGACGCTTGACTTGCGACGGCCGGTGCCATTATTCCAATCACCAATCATCTCAAGGCTCCTTTAAATTGCCAGAACTTTGGGTTGCTGGGCGGTGTGCGGATGCTCGGCGCCGCCATACACCTTGAGCTTTTTGATCATGGCATAGCCCAGGGGCCCCTTGGGCAGCATGCCTTTGACGGCCTTTTCCAGGGCTCGGCCCGGGTGCTTGGCCTGCAGATCACGGAAGTTGCTCTCCTTGATACCGCCGGGAAAACCAGAATGGCGGTAATACTTCTTGTCCAGGGTCTTAGCGCCTGTGACAACAAGCCTAGAAGCGTTGATGACGACAATGTAGTCGCCGGTATCGACGTGAGGCGTGTAAATGGCCTTGTGCTTGCCACGCAGACGGAGGGCAACTTCGCTGGCTACCCGTCCGAGCACCTTATCGGTGGCGTCAATCACAAACCACTCGTGCGTCACGTCAGCGGGTTTTGCGCTGA
>JAFMFB010000091.1 GCA_017856435.1 Burkholderiaceae bacterium | reverse complement strand
GCACAGTCTGGCAAGTTCATTTTCTGGACTACACCCTCTCGCCGATTCAAGGTGGCAGGTTGTCCCGCTTATTTGCCACCATCTTCGCGCTGATGGCTGCAGCTGGAGGTCTGTATGCGCTTCATCAGACCAGCCGATTGGAAGTTCCCGCTGCCTTTGTTTACGCTGGCTCGGCGATTGGGGTTACCTTGGCCGGTGACCTGATCACGGTGTTTCTATTTTGGGAATTGATGGCGATTGGCTCCACCCTGGTGATCTGGAGCCAGGGCAGCGAATCATCTTACCGTGCCGCGCGGCGCTACCTGATGATCCATCTGCTCGGAGGAGTCGTACTGTTTGCAGGTATCACGGGCCATGTGCTGCAGACCGGTAGTGTCGCTTTTGAGGCCATGACCACCGATTCGGTGGCGCACTGGTTGATTTTGATGGGCTTTTTGATCAATGCAGGCGCACCACCATTGTCAGCCTGGCTACCAGATGCCTACCCTGAAGCATCCTGGAGTGGCACAGTGTTTCTTTCAGCCTTTACCACCAAGACTGCGGTTTACGTTCTGATGCGTGGCTTTGCAGGAACTGAGCTGCTGATCTGGGTTGGTCTCTTCATGGTTTTCTACGGCATTGTTTATGCCCTGCTGGAAAACGATATGCGCCGTATTCTGGCCTATTCGATTGTCAACCAGGTCGGCTTCATGATTGCCGGCATCGGCATCGGTAGCGAGATGGCTCTCAATGGTGCAGCGGCCCATGCCTTTACCCACATCATTTATAAAGGCCTACTACTGATGTCTGCGGGCTCGGTACTCATGATGACAGGTCGGCGTAAGTGCTCCGAACTTGGCGGCTTGTTTCACACCATGCCATTGACCACGATTTGCGGAACGATTGGCGCACTGGCCATCTCGGCATTTCCTCTGACTTCAGGCTTTGTCTCCAAATCCATGGTTTCTCAGGCCGCTGCCGATGGTCACCTGCTGTGGGTATGGCTCTTGTTGACTGCAGCTTCTGCCGGCGTCTTCCTCCATGCTGGCATCAAGTTTCCTTGGTTCGTCTTCTTCCAGAAAGACTCAGGGCTACGGCCTGCTGAACCACCCAAAAGCATGCGCTGGGCCATGGTCTTGTTCGCCTTTCTGTGCAT
Source organism: Burkholderiaceae bacterium (assembly GCA_017856435.1). Classification (GTDB taxonomy): domain Bacteria; phylum Pseudomonadota; class Gammaproteobacteria; order Burkholderiales; family Burkholderiaceae_C; genus Hylemonella. Next base: position 2,382 of record JAFMFB010000091.1, on the reverse strand, counting down.
CGCGTTAGGTGTTTGGCCGCAAATGCTTTATGCCTTGTTGCCTTATTCCACGACCTACCAACCCTATACCGCCGCCCATGTCGTCTCACAGCTTCAGTTGCTGCTTTTTTCAGGACTGGCCTTCTTCGTCATGTTGCCGTTTTTGAGGCGAACCTTGACCATCACCCTGGACACTGACTGGACATGGCGTCGAATGCTTCCCTGGCTGGCTCATGTTTTGAGTCGTATGTGGCGCGGGGCTTTCAATTCGATCGCCCAAAATGTCCGTCTGATCGGCATTGAATTAAGCGGGAAAATCAGGAACCACCTGGGCGCCAAGGGGCCTTTGGCAAGTACCTGGAGTACCCGAGCCATGTCGATGTGGGTTCTGGTGCTTTTGCTGGGGTATTTACTGCTTTACTACCTCTGACCGCACCATGTTTCATGGGCCAGCGGTTTAGTTCTGCCAGCTCACAAATTCGTCAACTGCAATCCGCGGTGTGTAGTAGGTGTTGACGATAGCAGATTCGTCGGCGTAGCCTAAGGACATACCGCAGACCAGCATTTCACCCTCACCTGCCCCAATATGGGGCTTGATGATTTTTGCAAATGGGTTCCAGGCAGCTTGCGCACATGTGTGAAGGCCAAAAGACCGTGCAGCCAGCATCAGACCCTGCATAAACATGCCGTAGTCAATCAAAGAGCCCTGGCCCATGATTCGATCCACGGTGAACATCAGTCCCACCGGCGCATCAAAGAAGCGGAAGTTGCGCTGATGCTGGGCATGCATCTTGTCTTTCTCGCCCTTGGCAATGCCAAGCAGGCCGTAAAGTCCCCAGCCGTTTTCACGCCGACGCTCCAGGTAGGGTCCGGCCCACTGACGGGGGTAGTAGTCATATTCTTCACGGTATTCACTGGCCAGTTCTGGGTTTGCGCGAAGTGCATCATGGGCAGCGCATACCTTCTCAACCAGGCTTGCGCGACTGGCGCCCTGCAAAACATAGACCTTCCAGGGCTGCGCGTTATTTCCTGAAGCGGCACGACTGGCCAGCGCCAAGACCTCGGTAAGCAACTCGGGAGCAACAGGCTGTGGGGTGAAGGCGCGCACCGACATGCGTGACGTGATAGCTTCGTGGATAGACATGTCGCTCATTTCATCGACTCCAACAAATTTCTTAACTTGATCGGCAACTCAGAGACAGGTCGCCGGGACGAACGATCTACATAAACATGAACAAAATGGCCTTGGGCCGCAGCCTGATCGGCGCCATGCGCAAACAGGCCTATTTCATAGCGCACACTGGAGCGCCCGAGGTGGGCAACCCGGACGCCAGCCGCAACGGTTTGGGGAAAAGTCAGGGGTGCAAAATAATTGCATTGGGTCTCAACAACCAGTCCGATCACATCGCCCAAGGCAATGTCCAAGGCGCCCCGCTCAATCAGCGTGGCGTTGACAACCGTATCGAACCAGCTGTAGTACACGACATTGTTCACATGGCCATAGACGTCGTTGTCAGACCAGCGGGTTGCAATGTCACGGAAAATCCGGAAATTATTTCGTGTCAGTGGCTTGACTGCTGCAGCCTTGGAGGGTCGCGGGGCTTGACTGGGCGAACTCGGCTGATTGGGTTGATCGGGTTCCATGTTCTGTGATTGTGCCAGTGCTTAAAACCCTGATTTCCCGCCTCGCTGATTGAGGTCCGATCTGGAATTAGTTTTACAAAAAACCAAATTTCATTATGTGAGTTGAAAATTTAGGGAAAACCCTGATATACTTCGTCACATTGGAAACGCATTGTTTCTACCGGTTGTCTCCTCGGGTCCTTTCGACACCTACGGGTTCAGGGATCCTTTAAGGCCCCATCTCTGATGGGGCTTTTTTTTGCCCTGCTGGGCCTTCAGCGTGACTTGGCAAGGAGGACTTGCTGCAAAGCAGGCAGTTGCATGCGCATGGCCTGTCGGCCTGCCTCAATGGAACGGCGTCGCGCGCTGAAATCAGCGCTGGTGACACCCTGCAATGAAGGTCGCACAACGACATCGGCCTCACGCAATTCCAGTATGTTGATGCTTCGTCCCATGATGGTGAAAGTCTGCAACAGCACTTGCAGAGTGTCCCCAGCTCCGTTGCTCTCCGGGGCACTGGAAATGTCCACCGCAATCACCAGTTCAGCCCCCATCTGACGGGCATAACGCACAGGAACCGGGGCGACCAGGCCACCGTCCACATAGTCACGCCCGGCAATTCGTACCGGCTGGAACAGCGCTGGGACAGCGCTGGAGGCTCGAACAGCGGTGGCGGTGTCACCACGCTGAAACAGCACACCTTGGCCGTTAGCCAGATCGGTGGCCACAATTCCAAGCGGAATCGGCATCTCTTCAATCAGGCGCCCATTGACCTGCTGA
>JAFMFB010000051.1 GCA_017856435.1 Burkholderiaceae bacterium | reverse complement strand
TAGTTCTGCCGGTTCAGAATGGTCAGGCCTGGCACCCGGTTCAGCGTCTCGGAAAGATTCACCTGTGGTCCGGCATCCTGAAGGGTATCCCGCTCCACCGACTGGATGGCTGCGGGCGCGTCAAAACTGCGCTGCTCGGCGCGCGAAGCCGACACCACCATGCCCTCCAGGGTCTGGGCATAAGCTGTACCGGCACCAACTGACCCCACGCCTAAAGCAGCGACCAACAGGGCTAGCTTTTGCTTTCTGAATAATTTCATGACGAACCGGAACCTAAGAGAAATAAAAAAATCTGGGCAGCAATCAACGCTCTTGCACGCTGATTTGCAGGGATGAATACCACTGTGCCAGATTATTAATTTCCTGATCGGTCAAGGGTTTTGCAATTACCGACATTACCTCATGATGACGCTTGCCGCTGCGGTAGTTTTTCAATTGCTCCACCAGATAGGGCTGCGGCTGGCCAGCCAGGTGAGGTGTGTTCGGCGCCATGGCCAGGCCTTGCGGGCCGTGGCAGACCGCGCATGCGGTTGCGGCCTTGGCCTTGCCAGCAGCTGCATCATCGGCGTAGGCGAAGTTGCAGGCCATAAATGCCACCCCAATCAACACACCCACGGTTTGTTCTTTTACAGTCATATGATTTCTCAAAAAAGACGGAGGCCCGCGGGCCTCCGTCTTAAGCCCATATTAAAGCTTAGTTCGAATAAGTGACGCGATAGATCGCGCCTACATAGTCGTCAGAGATCAGCAGCGATCCATCTTTCATCGGCGCCACATCCACTGGGCGACCCTTGTAGATCCCGGTACTGTCCAGCCAGCCTTCGGCAAACACTTCCGAAGCGCCCGCTGTACCGTCAGCCTTGATTGGCACAAAGTTGATCAATGCGCCACTAGGTTTGGTCCGGTTCCAGGAGCCGTGCGAAGCGACAAAGACACCGCCTTGGTACTTGGCCGGGAACATCTTGCCGTTGTAGAAGGTCATTCCCAACTGTGCCTGGTGGGCGGGGAAATTCACTTGCGGCTTGGTCCACTGTGCCGGGGGGCTCATACCCTTGAGGTCTGGAGCTGCAGCCGTACCGGCAATCTGAACATCGTCCCCATGGATGAAGGGGTAGCCAAAGTGCTCGCCACCTTTCTTGGTGATGCGGTTCAGCTCTCCGGGCGGTGTGTCATCGCCCATGCCATCAGTCTGGTTATCGGTAAACCAAACGGTCTTGTCCTTGGGGTTGATGTCCATGCCAACCGAATTACGAACACCCCGGGCCACCACTTCACGGCCGGAACCGTCAAACGGATTGAGGCTGATCATGCCGCCAATGCCGAGTTTTTCGTACAGGGCCACTTTTTCTTTAGGCTGCACGTTGTAGGGCTGCCCCAGCGTGATGTACAGCTTGCCGTCATCCGACACACGGCAGGTGCGAGCGCCGTGGTTGAAGGACTCCTCCTCGGGCGGAATCAGTTTGCCCTGACCCACGACTTCAATCACCGCCACATCCGGGCCTTCATAGAAAAACTCTGCGGCCGGGAAGTTGAGCACGCGATTGTGTTCGGCCACGATCAGGAAGCCGTCCTTGGTCCAGCACACACCATTCGGGTTGGTGAACTTCAGGCTGGGCGCGAAACTCTTGACTTCGTCGGCATAACCATCGCCATTGCGATCGGTGACCGCCCACACACTGGTCTTGCGGGTTCCGACAAACAGCATATTGGTGGAAGGAGCCACCGCCATGTGACGGGCATCGGGCACAACGGCATACAGTTCAATCTTGAAGCCGGGCGGCATCTTGATGTTTTTCAGGTTGGCGCGAATCGCGTTGGCGTTACGCCCCTCCTGCGGTACCACCGGGATGTTCAGATCGGTGGTGGCAACCTTCATCTGCTTGAGGGTTGACAGGTTGTCTTTGGTGGCCTGTGCGCCCGCACCGGCAGCCAGACCGGCAAATACCATTGCCGCCAAGAGCTTGGTTAATTTCATTGATATTTCTCCTTTATTGAATCCACAAAATATTTTGCGGAGCGCGCTTTGTAACATTTCTGAATATCTTTTTCTAACGCTACCTACTTTATTTTTTTCAAACTAGGGAAAACCACTACCGCCAAATAATCGAGCAATGATTTCCGTCAACACTGCGATGTCCATGACCAATCTCAGCCAAATCTTGACATCCACGAATCAAGGGAAAACCCCTAATACAAACAAAGACAAAGTCCAACCGATCCGGAATACGATGCCGGCTGATCAATTGATCAATCACCCTTAGGAGACATTTCATGATGCGCAAATTACCGCTTCTCAGCTCCCTGCTGTTGCTTGGCCTGGGGCAGGCCTTTGCCCAAACACCGGCAGCGGCACCTCCCCCTGCCTGGAAACAGGGCATGCCGGCCTCCATGGCCAACTCTACTCTGGCACCCAACCCGGGCAAAAACACAGCCACACCAGCTGCCGAAATCCCGATTGACAAGCTCAAGCTGCCGCCTGGCTTCAAGATTGAACTCTGGTCCACTGGTACACCGGGCATTCGCGCCATGGCCCGTGGTGAATCCGGCAAGATTTACGCGGGCACCCGTGCCCTGGGCCGCGTGTATGAAATCACCGACAACGGCAAGGAGCGCACCAGCCGCGTGGTGGTGGACAAACTCAACCAGCCAGCCGTGGCCATCAACAAGGGCAACCTCTATGTGATGGCCATCGACAAGGTGCTTCGCTATGACGGCATCGAAAAGAACCCCAACGCCGCCCCGGTCGATCTGACCGACGCCTTCAAACTGCCGCCGCTGCAACACCACAACTGGAAATACCTGCGCTTCGGGCCTGACGGCAAGCTCTATGTGCCCTTTGGTGCGCCCTGCAATATTTGTGAATTGCCCACCCAGGAATACGCCCAGATCCGTCGCTACAACCCCGATGGCTCGGGCATGGAAGTGATCGCCACCGGCGTGCGCAACAGCGTGGGCTTTGACTTCCACCCGGTCACCAAGGAACTGTGGTTCACCAACCATGGCCGCGACTGGATGGGTGATGACACCCCCAACGACACCCTCAACCGCATCAGCAAAGCGGGCCAAAACTTTGGCTTCCCCTACTGCCACCAAGGCAGCATTGCTGATCCGGATGTGAAGAAAGACAAGGCCTGCGACGGTGTGACCAAGCCCGTGGCACTGATGGGGCCCCACGCCGCTGGCATGGGAATTCAGTTCTATACCGGCAACATGTTCCCAGCCGAGTACAAGAATGCCGCCTTCGTAGCCCGCAAGGGTTCGTGGAACCGCACCCAGAAAATCGGTTTCGATGTGGTGGTGGTCAAGGCCGGCAACGATGGCTCCAATGCCAAGGTCACCCCGTTCCTGACTGGCTTCAAGGACGATGCGGCCAACACCTTCTGGGGTCGCCCGGCCTACCTGCTGCAAATGCCTGATGGCGCAATGCTGGTCTCTGACGAGCAGATGGGCGCGATCTACCGCATCTCTTACAAAAAATAAGCCGCGCCTGGTGGCATGATGGCAGGGCGCCGTAATGGCGCCCTGCTTTTTCACTTCTTCCTCTCGATTTTCCCCATGCTGCACCTATTTTTTTTCTTCTATAACCGTCTGAGCCAAATGTTGGCAGGGCTGTTGCTCATGCTGGCTTGCGGTCAAACTCTGGCGCAATCTGCACCACGGCTGGAATTGTGTGTAGCCTGCCATGGCGCCAAAGGTGTTTCGCAATCACCCACTTTTCCCTCCCTGGCTGGACAGCCGAAGATCTTTCTGGAAAACCAGCTGGTGCTGATTCGTGAGGGCCTGCGCGACATACCCCAGATGAAGGGCACGCTGGACGGCTTGAAAGACGCAGAGCTGACCAAGCTGGCCCTGTATTTTGCGAGCCTGCCACCGCCCCCACCTGCGGCTGGCCCCGTGGACGCCGCAAGTTACCAGCGTGGCAAGGCCGTTGCCGAGGGCACACGCTGCGGCATCTGCCATTTGCCCAACTACAGCGGCCGAGAGCAGGTACCCCGCCTGGCCGGCCAACAGGAGCGCTTCCTGCTCGACGTGATGAAAGAGTTTCGCGACCATCCTGGCCCGGGACGCGACACCATCATGGCCGCCTCGCTCTATGGTCTAAAGGACGCACAGTTGAAAGACCTGGCGCATTTCTTTGCTCACTTCAAATAGATAATTTCAATGACAGGCTTTGTAGGACAATGCCTGCCCGATGAAACCAGTCTCTAACGGCCCGCTACGCCGCGCTGCCCGACCTGAAGCCAAGCCTGCCGGGGCAAGCACCAGCCGCCTGAATAAACGCATGGCCGAGCTTGGCCTGTGCTCACGGCGCGAAGCCGACGATTGGGTCGCCCAGGGCTGGGTCAAGGTCAACGGCAAGGTGGCCGAGATGGGGCAGCAGGTCAGCCCCAGTGATCGCATTGAGGTGGACAAGCTGGCGCAGAACAAACAGGCCGCGCAGGTCACCATCCTGCTCAACAAGCCCATTGGCTACGTCAGCGGCCAGGCCGAGGACGGTCATGAGCCGGCCGTGGTGCTGGTGAAGGCACAAAACCGTTGGCGAGAAGATCACGCGCCGCAGCGCTTCAACGGATCTCAGCTACGCGGCCTGGCCCCATCGGGCCGGCTCGACATCGACTCCACCGGCTTGCTGGTACTCACTCAGGACGGCCGCGTGGCACGTCAGTTGATCGGCGAGGACTCCCACATGGAGAAGGAATACCTGGTGCGAGTGGTCTATTTGGGAACACCTGCCGCCGCCGGTGCACCCAGCCAGCTCTCGCGCATCGACGAGGACGCCCCCGTCTCCACCAATGTGCAGGTTGTCTTCCCACCCGCCAAGCTGGCGCTGCTGCGCCATGGCCTGTCTCTGGATGGCCAGGCTCTCAAACCGGCCAAGGTGGACTGGGAAAACCCGGAGCAACTGCGCTTCGTGCTGACCGAGGGCAAGAAGCGCCAGATCCGGCGTATGTGCGAGCAGGTGGGGCTCAAGGTCGTCGGCCTCAAGCGGGTGCGCATTGGCCGTGTCATGCTGGGCAAGCTTCCCCTGGGTCAGTGGCGCTACCTGGCGCCACATGAGCGGTTTTGAAGCCCCCCTTGAAATCCAGCTGACCGGCCATAATTTCTGGTTTAGCGCCTGAGGCGCGCTGACCTGTGTTCTGATTCACCCCAAGAAAAACCCATGAACAAACAAACCCATTCTTTCCAGGCCGAAGTGGCACAACTGCTGCACCTGGTCACCCACTCGCTGTACTCCAACAAGGAAATTTTCCTGCGCGAATTGGTCTCCAATGCCTCGGATGCGTGCGACAAGCTGCGCTACGAAGCGCTGAACAACAGCGCCTTGTATGAGGATGCCCCTGATCTGAGGGTGCGCATCACGCTGGACAAGGCCACCAAAACTCTGACCATCACCGACAACGGCATTGGCATGAGCACGGCCGAGGCGATTGACCACCTGGGCACGATTGCCAAGAGTGGCACCCGCGATTTCATGAGCCGGCTGGAGGCCGACAAGCAGTCCGACGCCAAAGAACAGGGCCAGCTGATCGGGCAGTTCGGCGTGGGTTTTTACTCAGGCTTCATCGTGGCCGACAAGATTACCGTCGAGTCACGCCGAGCCGGCCTGGCGCCGGAAGAAGGCGTCCGCTGGATCAGCGGTGGCAGCGGCGACTTTGAAGTCGAGGCCATCACCCGGGCCGAGCGCGGCACCAGCGTCATCCTGCACCTGCGCGACGACGCCGAGGAATACCTCGGGTCCTGGAAAATCAAGGGCATCATCAGCAAGTACTCGGACCACATCTCCCTGCCGATCCAGCTGCTCAAGGAGGAATGGAAAGAAGGCGAAAAAGATCAACCCGGCGAGATGGTCACCACCGATGAGTGGGAAACCGTCAACAAGGCCAGCGCGTTGTGGAGCCGCCCCAAAAAAGACATCAGCAAGGAAGAGTACGAAACCTTCTACCAGTCCATCAGCCATGACCATGAAGCGCCGCTCACCTGGAGCCACAACCGGGTTGAGGGCGGCACCGAGTACACCCAGTTGCTGTACATCCCGGCCAAGGCACCGTTTGACTTGTGGAACCGCGACAAAAAAGGCGGCTTGAAGCTGTATGTCAAACGCGTCTTCATCATGGATGAGGCCGAGGCCCTGCTGCCGGGCTACCTGCGTTTTGTCAAGGGCGTGGTCGATTCAGCCGACCTGCCGCTCAATGTCAGTCGAGAGTTGCTGCAGGAAAGTCGCGATGTGCGCGCCATCCGCGATGGCAACACCCGCCGGGTGCTGACCCTGCTGGAAGATCTGGCCAGGCAAGATGTGCCTGCAGAGGATGCCAGCGAGGAAGACAAGGCCAACGCCGGCAAGTACAGCAAGTTCTACGCCGAATTTGGCACCGTGCTCAAGGAAGGGCTGGGCGAAGACTTTGGCAACCGGGAGCGACTGGCCAAGCTGCTGCGTTTTGCCAGCACCACCAGCGACACGCCAAGTGTCAGCCTGAGCGACTACAAGGCGCGCATGAAAGAGGGTCAGGAGGCGATCTACTACATCACCGCTGACAGCCTGGCAGCCGCCAAGAACAGCCCACAACTTGAGGTCTTCAAGAAAAAGGGCATCGAGGTGCTGCTGATGACTGAACGGGTCGATGAGTGGGCGTTGAGCTTCTTCAACGAGTTTGACGGCACGCCCCTGCAGAGTGTGGCCAAGGGCGCGGTTGACCTTGGCAAGCTGCAGGATGAGGCTGAGAAAAAAGCTGCCGAAGAGGCAGCTGAAGCGTTCAAGCCCGTGCTGGCCAAACTCAAGGAAGCCCTCAAGGAGCGGGCAGAAGATGTGCGGGTCACCACCCGTCTGGTGGACTCACCAGCCTGCCTGGTGGTCAAGGAGGGTGACATGAGCAACCAGCTGGCCCGCATGCTCAAGCAAGCCGGCCAGAAAGCACCCGAGAGCAAGCCGGTTCTGGAGGTGAACCCGGAACACCCACTGGTGAAAAAACTTGATGGCTCCGTGCACTTCAACGACCTGGCGCACATTTTGTTTGACCAGGCGATGCTGGCCGAAGGCGGCATGCCAGAAGATCCGGCCGCCTATGTGAAACGGGTCAACGCCCTGCTGGCCTGATGCATATGAAGTCCTAAAAAAGCCGCTTTCCAGCGGCTTTTTTACTGGTTAGTCATGCCCCCTCAGAATCTGGCCAGCACCAGACTCGCCGCTGGCGCTGGCCACCTATGGTTTTCCCTGAAGACGAAATTTCCAAAATACAGTGAAATGCCATCGCGATAAGTCTTCATAACATCAATGCTAGCCCGACCCTATGGGCTTCGTCTTCTTTTTTTCTGTGAGGTCATTCATGCCATTCAAAGTCCGGCCTGGTCTGTTTGCAGTTGCTCTTTTACTCAGCTTGTCGGCGCTCATTGCAGCAGCTCAGGTGCCTTACGGGACCAAGTTAGGCGACGACACTTATCAGCCCAGCATCGGTCAGGACGGCAAGGACGTGATCTGGGTTCCAACACACGATGGCATGACCGAGGCCATGCTCAGGATGGCGCAAGTGGGCCCACAAGATTTGGTGTATGACCTGGGCGCGGGCGACGGAAAAATTGCCATTGCAGCAGCCAGTCGTTTTGGCGCACAGGCCGTGGGCATTGAGTACAACCCGGACATGGCTGCGCTGGCCAGGCGAAATGTCCAGCGCGCTGGTGTTGCCGACAAGGTGAAGATCATTGCGGGCGACATTTTTGTCGAGGATTTTTCGAACGCCAGCGTTGTCACTTTGTATCTGCTGCCTGAACTCAACCTCAGATTGCGCCCAACAATTTTGAAGATGAAGCCTGGTACCCGCGTCGTGGCCAACCAGTTCGACATGGGCGACTGGGAACCTGACCAGCATATCGATAACGCCTTCTCCAAAGGTTTTTTCTGGATTGTTCCAGCTGATGTAGCCGGCAGGTGGACCATTGATGGTGTGGATGGCTCAAGAAACGACACCCTGGAACTTAGCCAGCGCTACCAGAAAGTTGGCGGCACACTCACCCTGAGGGGTACCCAGCAGCCCCTACTGAGCGCCTCCCTCAGAGGCAACCAACTTCGGTTCAGTTTCATCGACATGAGTGGTCAGTCTCGCATTTTTGAAGCGACAGTTGAGGGCAATTCCATGACAGGCAGTGTCCGAGAAAACGTCACTCTTTACGATGTGTCTGGCAAACGCTAGTGCAATTCAATGAACCTGGAGCCTTCGATGTCAGTCTCTTCAGACACTCCTGACGCGCCAGTTCCCCGTCTGACGCCCTTGGCGGCTATGGCCATCATTGTTGGCATTGTCATCGGTGCCGGCATTTTCAAGACCCCATCGATGGTTGCCGGAGTCACCGGCGATGCCGGCTGGATGATGGTTGCCTGGGTTTGTGGGGGCGCCATTTCACTGGCCGGTGCACTTTGCTATGCCGAACTTGCAAGCACCTATACGCATGCTGGCGGCGATTACCACTTTCTCGCCCGGGCCTTCGGCAAACCCATTTCCTTCCTGTACGCCTGGGCCAAAGTGATGGTCATCAACACGGGCTCCATCGCGCTACTGGCCTTTGTGTTTGCAGATTACATGAGCAAGGTGCTGCACCTTGGCGCCCATTCCACCGCCATCTGGGCGATGGGCATCGTGCTGCTGCTAACGATAGTCAACCTGATCGGCCTGAAGACAGCATCATGGGTGCAATCCCTGCTGACGATGATCGAGATCGCAGGCTTGCTGCTGGTGGCCATTGCCGGCTTCTACCTGGCCGGGGACGCGCCGGCATCGCCCGCCTATTTCTCCTCGACGCCCAGCCTGGGCATGTTTGGTCTGGCGATGGTATTCGTCCTGCTGACTTATGGGGGTTGGAACGAGGCGGCCTATATTTCTGCCGAGGTTCGGGGGGGGCGCAGGGCCATCGTGCCTGTGATCAGCATCAGCATTCTGGTGCTGACGCTGATTTATGTGCTCGTAAACTTCGCCCTGCTCTGCGGGCTTGGCCTGAAAGGATTGTCCGAGGGCAATGCGGTTGCCGCTGACGTGGTGGGCAAGGCGATGGGGCCTATCGGTGAGCGCATCCTGAGCCTGTTTGTGGCAACCGCTGCTCTGACCAGCATCAACGCCACCATGATCGTTGGCGCTCGTGCCAATTACGCTCTGGGCAAAGACTGGCCCGCACTATCGTTCATGGGGCACTGGAACGCCCGCCACAGCTCGCCGGCGCGCGCCCTGTGGGTTCAGTCCGGCATCAGCCTGGCCCTTGTGGTTTTCGGGCTGTGGCAGGCCGACGGCTTCAGTGCCATGGTGGAGTTCACCGCACCGGTGTTCTGGTTCTTTCTTTTTCTGGTTGGCCTATCCGTCTTTGTGATGCGGGCACGGGACCCGCTGACTGAACGACCGTTTAAGGTGCCCCTCTACCCCATGACCCCAGTCATCTTTTGCCTGACATGCGCCTACCTGACCTATTCCAGCATCAGCTATGCCGCCAGCAAGAATGCTGTCAGCATCTCCATGTGGGTGATGGCCGCAGGCATCACGGCTCTCTTGCTGATGCAGTGGCTGACACCCCGCAAGTTATCCGATAAGGCTGGTCTGGCATCTATCAAAGATTGAGCTGATCACAGTCAGAGGGGTCATTTCAGCCAGTGCCGCCCGCTCAATTTATTCGAATTGGGATAACCTACTCGAAACCGCCGCTGCGCCGGGCCTCAGCGACCTTGGGGCTGGTCAGCATGTCGATCAGCATGGCTGCCGCCTGGGGCTGCTCTGCTGCCGAAGCCACCGCCGCCACATAGACCGTGGCCAGCTCGAACTCCTGGGGCAGCATCGCGATCAGGTCCACCCCTTGGGTGTAAATGATCTCGGTGGCCTGGGTGCAGCCAATCAGGTCGCTACCCTCTTCCTGCGCCATGGCCTGCATGGCGGTCGCGCCGTTGGGAAACACATGCAAGCGGGAAGCCAGTTCCTGCTCCAGACTTAGCGTTCGCAGGACGTTCATGAAATGGATGCCGGCTGTCGCCTTCAGTGGATCAGGAAAATAGATACCCTTGGCAGCTTGCAAGGCCTGCTTGAGCGCCTGGGGGGTCTGCACTGAAGGGCGTGGCGCACCGGTTTTGACGGCCACGCCAGTACGCACCCGCCCCAGCGGACGGGCGCTGCCAGGCACCACATGGCCCGCAGCTTGCAGCTCGTCAATCAGGGTCTGGGTCAGGATGAGCACATCGCAGGGGGTCCCGGCCAGCAACTTGTCGCGCATGGCCCCGACCGCACCAAAGCTGCCCTCAATGGCGCGCCCCGTTTCGCTGTAAAAGTCCCCACGGACTACCCCAACCAGGCCCTGGGCTGCGCCACCACTCAAAATATGCAATGCACTCATACGGTCAGAAATTGGTTCGTTTTCGGCAGGGGCTAGCTTGCCCCTATCCCATGAGAAAAATCAGTCGGGCTTGATGCCGGCGCTCTTGATCAAACGGGCCCACTTGGCGATGTCATCGCGCAGGTACTTGTCAAATACGGCCGGGTTCATGCTCATGGCAGTCGCTCCCTGTTTGGTCCAGAGCTGCTTGACATCGGGCTGGGCAACAATGCGCGTCACCACCTCATTGAGCTTGTCCACCACAGCCTTGGGTGTGCCACGCGGCGCCATCAGGCCCAGCCAGATGGTGGCTTCGTAGCCGGGCACGCCCGCCTCGTTGAGGGTGGGCACATCGGGCAAGACATCCGAACGCTTGAGCCCGGTCGTGGCAATGGCCTTGACGCGCCCGACTCGGGCCTGTTCGGCCATGGTGGTCACCGCGTCAAACATCAGGTCCACCTGGCCACCAATCACATCGGTACGCGCCCCCGAACTGCCACGGTAGGGGATGTGCACCAGGTAAATATTGGCCATGCTCTTAAACAACTCGCCTGCCATATGGTAGGGCGTGCCCGGTCCGCTGGAGGCGTAATTGAGTTTGCCCGGCCGCGAAGCCGCCAGCTTGATCAGGTCTTTCAGGTTGGCCGCCTCAAGAGAGGGATGCGCCACCAGCACCAGGTCGGAGTAGTTCACCGGTGCCACGCCAACAAAATCTCGCATCAGCTGAAAGGGCTTGTTGGGCAGCAGGGTCTCATTGACTGTGTGGGTGTTGGACATCATCAACAGGGTGTAGCCGTCAGCCGGGGCCTTGGCGGCAACATCGGTGCCGATGACCGAGCCGCCACCGGGCCGGTTGTCCACCACAAAGGGCTGGCCCATGGCATCACTGAGGCGCTGCGCCAGAAAGCGGGCGTAGTTATCGGCGGGTCCGCCAGCGGCAAAGGGCACCACGATTCGTACCGATTTGCTGGGATAGGCACCACCGGCCTGGGCTAAGGCCCCCGTGCTCAGGGTCAGGGCGCCGACGGCGCACAGCAGCCGCAAAAGTATTGTTTTCATCCAGGGTTCTCCTCGTGTTCTGCCAATATTTGACCAAATCGATTTTAGCGGCCTACCACCTGGGCCTTGGAGCCAAATTCCTAGGGCTATCCCTAGGCCATCAGAGCTGGTTGCTGCATGGCCTCAATTTGCTCATGCAGGGCAAGCAGTTGCTCACGCCAGTAATCAGTGCTGCCAAACCATGGGAAGTTTCTGGGAAAGGCTGGATCGTCCCAGCGCTGCGCCAGCCAGGCGCTGTAATGAATCATGCGCAGGGTTCGCAGAGGCTCGATCAGGCTCAGTTCGCGTCGATCAAAGTCACGGATCTGTTCGTACCCTTGCAATAGGCAACTCAACTGGTAAGTCTGTTGCGCCCGCTCGCCTGACAACAGCATCCACAGGTCCTGCACGGCCGGCCCCATGCGAGCATCGTCCAGATCCACGAAATGAGGCCCCGGGTCGGCAGCGGCCGGCGCGTCCATGGGTGTCCACAGGATGTTGCCCGGGTGACAGTCGCCATGCAGGCGAAGCTTGCGCAATGGCGAATCCTGACCCGTCAAAACGGTGTGCGCCTTGACCAGGTTCAGCGCCTCATCGCAAGCCTGACGCCATTGAGACCTGACCTCGGGCGAAACAAAATCGTTTGCCAGCAGCCAGTCTCTTGCTGCCAGGCCATAACTCTGCAGGTCTAGGGCCGGGCGGACTTCAAAAGGCCGCCACTGTCCAACCAGATGCAATCGGGCCAGAAAGCGTCCGATCCACTCCAGCACCTCTTCATCATCAAGCTCGGGAGCCCTGCCACCACGGCGCGGAGCAACGCAAAACCAGAAGCCGGCAAACGCATGCAACGTGGCTGCCTGCAGCCGCAGCGGGCCGACCACCGGCACCTCGGCCGCCATCAGCTCATCTGCAAAGGCATGCTCCTCCAGAATCTGCGCCTGAGTCCAGCGCGCTGGACGATAAAACTTGGCCACCACCTGCTGGCCATCCTCCAGATGCACCTGGTAGACCCGGTTCTCGTAGGAGCTCAGCGCCTGCAAGCGGCCATCGCCACGCAGGCCCACACTGGCCAGGGCATCCAGCACGACATCGGGAGTCAGCCGGTCAAACGGATGACCCGCCTCAGGGTTGCTTTCAATCATGCCCAAAGTGGCCGCCTCTGAAAAATGACAGTGCAAACGGGCCCGCCTGGCTGTCAGGCGGTGATCTCAGATGGTCATGCCGCCATCGACCGCAATCGCCTGCCCGGTGGCAAACACCGACTCATCGCTGGCCAGATAGACCACGATGGGAGCAATCTCATGCGCCTGGGCCAGTCGCCCCATGGGTTGTCGGGCAACAAAATTTTTGCGGGCCTGCACCGGGTCATCGTAAGCATTGATGCGCTCCTGCAGCGAGGGCGTGTCCACCGTACCTGGGCAAATCGCGTTGCAGCGAATGCCCTGGCCCACATAGTCGGCCGCTACGCTTTTGGTCAGACCGATCACCGCCGCCTTGGACGCGCCATAAATAAATCGGTTTGGCAGCCCCTTCATGCTGCCACACACGCTGGCCATGTTGATGATGCTGGCCGTGCCCCCGGCCGCTGTTCTTTCCAGCATGCGGGGCAGGACCGCCTGAATCATCCAGAACTGGGCCCGCACATTCAGGTTGAAGGAAAAATCCCAGTCTGCATCACTGGTCTGCAGAATGGTCCCGTTGTGCACAAAGCCGGCGCAGTTGAACAGCACATCCAGTGCCGGCAGCTGGGCGGTGAATGCGTTGATGGCCCGCTTGTCCAGCACATCCAGCACGGCCGTGGTCACCCCTGCCACACCGGCGTAGCTTTTCAGCAGGTCGGGCTTGACGTCGGTGGCGAAGACTTGCGCCCCTTCGGCCGCCATGGCCAGAGCAGCCGCCCGGCCAATGCCCTGCCCGGCGGCAGTTACCAACGCTGTTTTCCCTTTCAATCGCATACGTTCACCTTATCTTTAAATTTGATCTGGGGGTCAAGCCCCATGGCCGGAAAGATTGCCGCGCAACTGAGTTGCACCAATGTCTCCCCTTGTTTACGCCCCAATTTGACGCCCCTTTTTTTGACGAACCTCGCAGAGGGCGCGAACTCTTCAAGACAGACATTCTGACCGAATTCGACCGATCGGACTCGACCGATCGAACTCGACACATGCAGGACTAAAACCGTGACCGCCAAGGCGCTGCGCCCAAGCAGGGATCTGGCGTAACATTGCCAGCCAAGCAATGGGCGGCCCTCTCGCCCCAGTCCGAAATTTTTTGTACCACCAAGCCATGAGCGCCACCATACGATTGCACCCTGATGATGATGTTCTGATTGCCCGTGCCCAGTTGCTGGGCGGCAGCTCTGTGGAGGGCCTGACCGTGCGCGGCCTGATTCCGCCGGGTCACAAGCTGGCTGTGCGCACCATCGCGCAGGGCGCACCGGTGCGTCGCTACAACCAGATCATCGGCTTTGCCAGCAAGCCGATTGCTGCTGGTGAACATGTCCACACCCACAACCTTGACATGGGCCCCGAGCAGGGCGCCTTTGCCCGCGACTATGCGTATGGAGCCGATGTGCGCGCTGAACCCGCCCCTCGAAGCGCCATCTTCATGGGTATCAAGCGGGCTGATGGCCGGGTTGCCACCCGAAACTACATCGGTATCCTGTCCACGGTGAACTGCTCGGCCACCGCCGCCCGCGCCATTGCCGACCACTTTTCCCGCCGCACCAACCCCTCCGCCCTGGCCGCTTTCCCCAATGTCGATGGTGTGGTGGCACTGACCCACGGCACTGGCTGCGGCATGGCCAGCGAGGGCCTGGGTATGGATGTGCTGCGGCGCACGCTCGCCGGTTACGCCACCCATCCCAATTTTGCTGGTGTGCTGGTGGTCGGCCTGGGCTGTGAGGGCAATCAGATCACCTCCTGGCTCGATGCCAGTGGTCTGCAGGAAGGTATTCAGCTTCAGACCTTCAATATTCAGGATTCGGGCGGTACCCGCCACACGGTTGAAAAAGGGATTGCCCTGGTCAACGCCATGCTGGGCGCAGCCAACCAGGTCCGGCGAGAGCCCTGTAGTGCCTCGCATATCACCATCGGCCTGCAGTGCGGCGGCTCTGATGGCTACTCTGGCATCAGCGCCAACCCTGCGCTGGGCGCTGCGGTGGACTTGCTGGTGGCCCACGGCGGCACGGCCATCCTGTCCGAAACCCCCGAGGTGTATGGCGCCGAGCATTTGCTCACCCGCCGCGCTGTTCGACGCGAGGTGGGGGAAAAGCTGGTAGAGCGCATTCGCTGGTGGGAGGAATACACCCGCATCAACGGTGGCGAGATGAACAACAACCCCTCGCCTGGCAACAAGGCCGGTGGCCTGACCACCATTCTGGAAAAATCGCTGGGCGCTGTGGCCAAGGGTGGCACCACCAACCTGCGCGCGGTCTACGAGTATGCCGAGCCGGTCACCGAGCATGGCTTTGTGTTAATGGACACCCCTGGCTACGACCCGGTCTCGGCCACTGGCCAGGTGGCCGGTGGCGCCAACATCATCTGTTTCACCACCGGCCGGGGCTCTGCCTATGGGTGCGCGCCCTCGCCTTCCATCAAGCTGGCCACCAACTCTGCGCTGTGGAAACGGCAGGAAGAGGACATGGACATCAATTGCGGCGAGATCGTCGATGGCAGCGCCAGTGTTGAACAAATGGGACAACTCATCTTTGACATGGTGCTGGCAGTGGCTTCGGGTGAACCTAGCAAAAGCGAGCGCCATGGCTATGGGCAAAATGAGTTTGTGCCCTGGCAGCTAGGTGCGGTCATGTGAGCGAGCGCCGCAGCTGGAAAATCGTTATCTAACAATCCTTACCCGACCTCAATTTTTTTGGAAATGTGATGAGTGAAAAAAATGCCAAGCTGATCTCTGCGACCGAGTTGCGTGCCACGGTGACGCGCATCGTTCAGGCCACCGGCAGCCAGGAGCAAGAAGCGCAGCGAGTGGCCAACAATCTGGTGATGGCCAACCTGAGCGGCCACGATTCACATGGCGTGGGCATGCTACCGCGCTATGTGGATGCGGTGCTGGAGGGCGGGCTGATTCCCAACAACGGGGTGCGCGTGACGCTGGACACAGGCGCCATGCTAGCCCTGGACGGCCAACGGGGCTATGGACAAACTGCCGGCTTGCAGGCCATGGAAATGGGCATCGAGCGCGCCTTGAAGCACGGCAGCTGCGTCATGACCCTGGGCAACTCGCACCA
>JAFMFB010000050.1 GCA_017856435.1 Burkholderiaceae bacterium | reverse complement strand
ATATTCAGCCTTACGGCGTTGACGCCCTGCAACAGAGTGGCTCATCATCGGGTGACGGGTCCAAGGGTTCAGCGCTGCTGCTTGGTCAACTGCTGACTAGGTATGCGGCAGTGGTCTGGGTGCAAGATCGCCTGCATCAGACCCAGCCTCCCTGTTTGCCGGGATGCAAGATTCTGGGGGAACGTTGGATCCTGCGCAGCCGTTATCTGGGCGGAGAAATTACAGCCGAGAATGTCTGGCATCCCGACCAGTGGCTGTTTCGGCGGGAATGGCTGTTGACGCGAGGAGATTGAGCAGATTCCCAGTGTCAGACACACCGGTTTGTCCTGTCTTGTCTTGCTTTGAGCTATTTTTTCCGGGCAAGACGTATCAGCAGAAAATGCAAGCTCAACCATAGCCATGGGTCCATTAAGGCGCTCCAAGCATTGCCATTTGGCAGACGCCAGATGACATGGGTAAGCAGCACCAAAATCAAACCGCCATGCAGCAAGCTGTCAAAACCTGAACGACCAAAAAAAATCCAGGGAAGTAAGGTCACCAGCAACACCGCAGCTGGTGCGATTGGGTGAAATCCCCAGGCATAAAGCGATCCCGGCAACAGGGCAAAGGTGTCGAGCATCAACAGCCAGCCCAGGCCAACTCCAACCAGCACCAACCAAAGCACCAGGGACTTTTCAGTCGGCTTGAACCGATTCGCTTCTGGCCTGAAAAGCCTGCGGGACACATACCAAGCCGCCAGCAGGCAACTGCTCACACTTGGAAATTGGAACGCCAGTCCCAGCCAATAGGACGGCGACCAAGGGCTGGGGAGCAGACACGCAACGCTCAGCATACTGGCGGCCATCCATTGATGGGCACGCCGGATCGGCAGGCAGGACAACAGCCATATCGCGGTCGCGGCCAATATGACAGCCCAGGACACATCAAGTGCCCAAGCCTGCAGACTGGGCGAGGGCAAGGAGGGTGGCATCGGTACCGCCTCTGGCGTGAACATGGCGATCCAGTTCATTGCGAGCCTCCGGAGGAACCCGAGCTGGATGGGGCGTAACGCTGCCAGGCAATTTGGCGCCGTTGATCGGTGTAGCTCATCCATAGCTTGCCATCAGCCCAGACCAGCGCCGGATAGGAATATTCCCCGCCAGGGGTACCTTGATTGAGGGTGTCCAGCGTGGACCAATGCTGCCCATCGCTGGAGGTACTCAAACTCAGCATAGACCGGCTGTCGCCACGCGCGTTGTGGGCCAGCAAAAATTGGTTTTGACTCAAGGCCAGCGCCGCAATTGCAGCATCCGGATTTGGCAAGTCCAAATCCTTCAGATCAGTCCAGCTTGCCCCAGCATCTGTCGTATGAGCCGCCTTGATGGCGTGACTAGACCCACCGTCTCGCATCAGCGCCAGCCATTCCTGAGATGATCGGGCAATCAACGCGGGCTGCAGCAAGTCTCGGCGCTGCGAGATTCTGCTCAAACCAACCATCTGGCCAGTAGCGTCAAACCGCACGGCCATTGGGTACTTGGCGCCGAGTTCAAAATACAAAGGGAGCAGCATGCCCCCATCGGCAAGTGGCATGGGTGCTGTTCGGACCAGGTGACTGATGTTCCAGAACCACGACAGTGGCAACACCCGGATCGCCTCAAACCTAAGTTGCCCTGCCAGACTGCTTCCCGCCTGTTTCAGGTGCAGGATACGGCTGGCAGCCCACCCCCCCAATCCAGTTGCCACCACATAGAGGTGAATGTCACCGTGACGGTTCAGCCAGGCCACCGGATTGCCAAGGCGGCGTAAACCATGACCCAGTTGCTCGGCAGACTGCCAGCGGTTAACAACCACTTCTGCGGCAGTCCAAGCCCGTGTCTTGCGCAAAAATTGTGAGCTGACAATTTGCACATCGGCACCACTTTCCCGAGACCCGGCAAACCAGAAAGCCATGACTGCTGCCGGATGATCCGGCGGCATGGCCAGCAAGGCACTTGCGTGAGCCGAGGGTGTCGCTGCGGGCATGGGGATTGCACCCCGTGCATCGAGTTTTAGCGACTCCACCTGCAAGGGCGCATTCAATGGCCAGACGGGTGATGCCTGGGCGGGCGATGGGGCGCGACGCCAGGCATCCAACCCGCCTAGCGCGCTGCACACAACCAGCGCCACGACCAGCCGAAGCCACCAGTGGACGATTAGCGGTCGTAAAAAGTGTTGACGGGTTGGCACCTGCTGAATATAGGGCGGATTTAGCTTGGCCAGACTGTAATTGCGCCTTCAGCGCTTTTGGCATCTAAAGATAACCCTGGGACGAACTTTCGCGATGCGTTCGACCTAGGGTTTCCCCGGACGTGTATGCTGGCGTCGGGCAATGAAATTGCCAATATATTTAACTTCTGAAAAGTCACCGCTTATTTAGAATTGGTCAATTCTCTTGTCTTTATCAAAAAATTAATTTACCTATTCAGTCTTTCGAGGGGGTCCCATGTACTTAATCGCCAAATTTCTACGTGCCAGCCTGGTTGCCGGTCTCGCGACGTCCAGCTTTTTTTCCTTCGCCCAAACCCCAATCAAATTTCAGCTTGATTGGCGCTTTGAGGGCCCTGCTGCCCTGT
The DNA here is from genome assembly GCA_017856435.1 of Burkholderiaceae bacterium. Classification (GTDB taxonomy): domain Bacteria; phylum Pseudomonadota; class Gammaproteobacteria; order Burkholderiales; family Burkholderiaceae_C; genus Hylemonella. The sequence goes on along the minus strand of JAFMFB010000050.1, from coordinate 13,358 downwards.
TCCTGGCCAGTGCCAGCAAGGGCTATTACAAGGACGCCGGGTTGAATGTGCAAATCGATGCTGGCAACGGATCGGGCGGAACCGTCACCCGGGTTGCCTCCGGCTCCTATGACATGGGCTTTGCCGACATGGCGGCGCTGATGGAATTTCACGCCAACAACCCAGATGCGCCCAACAAGCCTATTGGCGTGATGATGGTTTACAACAACACGCCTGCCGCAGTCATGGCCTTGAAAAAAAGCGGCATCACCAAACCCACGGATCTGAACGGCAAGAAACTGGGCGCCCCGGGGTTTGATGCCGGACGCCGCGCCTTTCCCATTTTTGCCAAAGCCAACAATGTTGGGAATGTGCAATGGGTCAGCATGGATCCGCCCCTGCGTGAAACCATGTTGGCACGCGGTGATGTCGATGCCATCACAGGGTTTTCCTTCACCTCCATTCTCAATCTGGAAGCTCGCGGGGTAAAAAGCCAGGACATTGTCACCTTGCCTTATGCTGAAAATGGGGTCAAGTTGTACGGCAATGTGATCATCGCCAGCCCCAAACTGATCAAGGAAAATCCCAAGGCTGTCACCGCCTTTTTAAGCGCCTTCGCCAAAGGGGCCAAGGAAGTGATGAGCAGTCCTGATCCTGCAGTAGCCTATCTCAAAGAGCGCGACGGCATCATCAATGTCGAGCTTGAAAAACGTCGTTTGCGCTTGGCGATCGATGCAGTTGTCGCCAGCCCCGATGCCTACAAGGAGGGCTTTGGTCAGGTGGTCCCCGGGCGCATCGCCATGATGGCGTCCCAGGTGTCCGATGCCTTCAACACCAAGACCCGCGTCAATGTCAATGACGTCTGGACTGATAAATTGTTGCCCTCCAAAGCGGAACTCAACATCCTGCCAGCCCGCAAGAAGTGATGCCCCTGCGCTGAAAGCAAACATGGCATTTGTCGACTTTCGTAATGTTTGGCTTGCCTACAACGAGGAGTTACTGGCTCAGGGAAATTTCGCCGTAGAGGATATTTCCCTTCAGGTGGAAGAAGGCGAGTTCATCGCCATCGTGGGCCCCTCGGGTTGCGGCAAGTCGACCTTCATGAAACTGACCACCGGTCTGAAGATGCCCAGCAAGGGCACCATCCAGATTGGTGGTGAACCTGTAACAGGACCGCTGAAAATAAGCGGCATGGCCTTTCAGGCACCCAGTCTGCTGCCTTGGCGCAGCACGGTCAACAATGTGCTGTTGCCGCTGGAAATAGTCGAGCCCTACCGCAGCCAGTTTCGCGAAAAGCGTGCCGAATATGAAGACCGTGCACGCCGCCTGCTGCAAAGTGTGGGCCTGGGGGGCTACGAAGACAAATACCCATGGGAGCTTTCGGGCGGTATGCAGCAGCGCGCCAGCATTTGCCGCGCCCTGATTCATGAACCCAAAATGCTGCTGCTTGATGAGCCCTTCGGGGCTCTGGATGCTTTTACGCGGGAAGAGTTATGGTGCACCCTGCGTGATTTGCATGCCGCCCAGAAGTTCAATGTTATTCTGGTGACACACGATTTGCGGGAGAGCGTTTTTCTGGCCGACAAGGTTTATTGCATGAGCAGAAGTCCCGGCCGTTTTGTTGTGAGCCGAGAGATCAACCTGCCACGCCCGCGCGATCTGGAAATCACGTACACCCCGGAATTCACTGACATTGTTCATGAGTTGCGCGGTCATATTGGTGCCATGCGCAAGTCCGGCAATTCATTACCCCAATAAGATGAGCTCAGGTATTGCGACATGAAACAGAAGACTCTTGAGCGTTTGTCCCCGTTGATTGTGCTTGCAGCCACCCTGCTTCTTTGGGAGCTGATTGTTCGGATTCTCAGTATTCCCGAGTACATATTCCCGTCACCCAGTGAGATCAGCCTGCAATTTGGTGAATTTCGTGAGCCCTTGTTACAGGCCGCCTGGAAGACTTTGTGGGTCACCATGCTAGGTTTTGGCGTGTCTATCGTGGTGGGCGTACTGCTGGGTTTCCTGATCGGCAGCTCGCGCATGGCGTACACCGCCTTGTATCCGCTGATGGTGGCCTTCAATGCTGTACCCAAGGCCGCCGTGGTCCCGATTTTGGTAGTCTGGTTTGGCATCGGGCTTGGACCAGGCATCCTGACGGCCTTTCTGATTTCCTTTTTTCCAATCACGGTAAATATTGCGACTGGGCTTGCCACGATGGAGCCTGAGCTTGAGGATGTACTGCGGGTGCTGGGCGCCAGGCGTTGGGATGTCCTGATGAAGGTCGGCCTGCCTCGCTCCATGCCCTACTTTTATGGCTCGCTGAAAATTGCAATTACTCTGGCGTTTGTAGGGACGGTACTGGCTGAAATGACTGCTGGCGACTCAGGCATTGGTTATTTGATGCAGACCGCAGGCAGCCAACAAAGAATGTCCCTGGCCTTCGCCGGACTGGTGACCATTGGCGTCATGGCGATGGTGATGTACGAAATTTTTTCATGGATCGAAAAACGCACCACGGCCTGGGCGCACCGGGGTTCGCAAAGCGCTTGAATAACAGCCCATCCCAGCTAAGCCAATCAGCTCAACGAATTGAACAGACCATGGGACGCCTTACAACGCATGTTCTAGACACTGCCTCGGGCCAACCCGGGCGGGGAATAGCGGTCTCACTGTTCAGGGTGGTCGAAGGCAACAGATCCCTCTTGACAACGCGGCGCACCAACCATGACGGGCGCTGTGATCAGCCCCTGCTCGAAGGTGAGGCCCTCCAGACTGGGAACTACGAGCTTGATTTCCACCTGGCTGACTATTTTTTGTCTCAGGGAATGCCCCAGTCTTCGCCCCCCTTTCTGGACGTGGTGACCTTGCGATTTGGTGTGGCTGATGCCAGTCAGCATTACCATGTCCCCCTGCTTGCAACACCCTGGAGCTACTCTACTTACCGGGGCTCATGATTTTTCGCCGCAGCGGTCACTCCCAGTTGGGGCGCGGCACAACTCTCTTTGCAGCATCCGCCGTGGCATTGAGAACACATGGACTTACAGATGGAAACTCTGTTCCCCTATGTTCTCGATTGGATCAATCTGCTACTGCGATGGCTTCATGTCATCGTGGCCATTGCCTGGATAGGCGCATCGTTTTACTTTGTCTGGCTCGACAACAGCCTGCATAAACCACAAGACGAGGCCTTGCTGAAACAAGGCGTCACTGGTGAATTATGGGCCGTTCATGGCGGCGGCTTCTACAACCCGCAAAAATACATGCTGGCGCCGCAGAAGTTGCCCGAGCAACTTCACTGGTTTTACTGGGAGTCCTACAGCACCTGGCTTTCTGGATTTGCCCTGTTCTCCCTGATGTATCTGCTGCATCCGGAGACCTACCTGATCGATCGCAAAGTGTTGGATATGACGCCCACCACTGCCGCGCTTTTGGCGCTGGCCTTTCTGGTGGCTGGCTGGGTGGTCTATGACTTGCTCTGCCGGTTTTTGGGGCAACGGGCTGGCAGCGAACGAATGCTTGGACTATTGGTGGCGGGCTATGTGCTTGCCGCGACCTGGACGGCATGCAACCTTTTTGCCGGACGTGCCGCCTTTCTGCTGGTAGGGGCCATGATGGCCACCATCATGAGTGCCAATGTCTTTTTTCTGATCATTCCCGGTCAACGCAAAGTCATCGCAGCCATGAAGTCAGGTCAGACACCTGACCCCATCCATGGCCAGCAAGGAAAGCAGCGCAGCGTCCACAACACCTACTTCACGCTGCCGGTCTTGTTCGCAATGCTGTCCAATCACTACAGCATGACTTACAACCACCCATACAATTGGGCCGTTCTGTTCCTGATCATGTTGGCCAGTGTATTTATCCGGCAGTTTTTCCTGCTTAAACATCAAGGCATCACGAATTTTTTCTATCCGTCGTTAGGGGTCCTCATGCTTGTCGTTGTCGCTGCCTGGATTGCGCCATCACCAAGTCAGGTTGCTCCCATTTCTAATACACCTCCCTCGATTGCTGAAGTCAGGCCTGTTGTCGAAAAACATTGCGTGACGTGCCACAACGCACAATTGGCCAGCAAAAACATTCGCCTGGATTCAGAGCAGGCACTGCAGTCCCATGCCCCCTTGATTTACCAGCAGGTGGTCGTCACACGCGCCATGCCGCTGAACAATGCGAACGGTATCACTGAGGCCGAACGGTCTCTGCTAGGCCGCTGGGCCCAGACCAGCAGCAGGCCCTGACCCTAATTCTTCCAACCTTAATCTCCGGCCCTTAATCTCAAACCTACACCCCCCGGCTCTCTAGATTAGCCCTCAAAGCGTTTTTCTAACAACCATGAAATCTCCAGCAAATTACCCGCGCGACCTGTACGGCCATGGCCCCAACCCGCCGCGGGCCAATTGGCCTGGCAAGGCTCGGGTGGCAGTTCAGTTTGTCCTGAATTATGAGGAAGGCGGAGAAAACTCGGTTCTGCACGGAGACCCCGGCAGCGAACAGTTTCTGTCGGAAATGTTTAATCCGCCTGCATTTGACGCCAGACACTTGAGCATGGAAAGCATTTATGAATACGGCTCACGTGTGGGTGTTTGGCGCATCCTGAGAGAATTTGAACGTCGCAAGCTTCCTCTGACTGTGTTTGGCGTTGGCATGGCCATGCAACGCTGTCCGGAAGTGAGTGCCGCCTTCAAAGAACTTGGGCATGAAATTGCCTGTCATGGCTGGCGCTGGATCCATTATCAGACCCTGGATGAAGCCACTGAGCGCGAGCATATGCGCCTCGGCATGGAAGCCATTGAAAAGCTGACGGGTGCTCGCCCTTTGGGCTGGTACACCGGACGAGACAGCCCACAATCGCGTCGCCTGGTGGCTGACTATGGCGGTTTTGAATATGACAGTGATTACTACGGTGACGATCTCCCCTTCTGGTTGCAGGTCAAAAAGTCCGATGGCGCGCTGGCTCCCCACCTTGTAGTGCCCTACACCTTGGATTGCAATGACATGCGATTCGCCTTGCCACAGGGCTTCAGCCACGGTCAGGAATTTTTTGAGTATTTGCGCGACGCCTTTGACACCCACTATGCCGAGGGTCAGGAGCGCCCCAGCATGATGAGTATTGGCATGCACTGCCGCCTGCTCGGCCGACCCGGTCGGATCGTGGCATTGCAGCGATTTCTCGACCATATCGAAAAGCATGAACATGTCTGGGTGACGCGCCGCATTGACGTCGCACGCCACTGGAAAACCCAGCATCCCTTTGATGAGGGTAATGCCTTCATCTGGAGCTGACCCACATGCAACCGACATTGGACCAGCTCAATACCGCCAGCCCAACAGAGTTTGTCAGACTACTTGAGGGCATCTATGAGCACTCCCCATGGATTGCCGAACAAGCAACACGGCATCGGCCATTCGTCAGTTTTGCGCAGCTTCAACACGCAATGGTCGAGGTGGTACGGGATTGCGGCAAGGACGCTCAGCTTGCCCTGATTCGTGCCCACCCCGAGTTGGCCGGCAAGGCCATGATTGCCAAGTCATTGACCGCCGAGTCAAGCAATGAACAATCAAAAGCGGGACTGAGCGCCTGCACAGCTGAAGAGTTCGAGCGGATCCAGCGTCTCAATGCCCAGTACAACGCCAAATTCAATTTTCCATTCATCCTGGCGGTACGCGGCCCCAGAGGCATCGGCCTGAGCAAAGCAGAAATCATTGCGACTTTCGAGCGTCGGCTCAATTCTCACCCCGATTTTGAGCTTGCTGAAGCACTTCGCAATATTCACCGAATTGCCGAAATCCGGCTTAACGACAGGTTTGGCATTGAGCCGGCCCTAGGGAATCAGGTCTGGGACTGGGCAGAGCAACTCGCCCAGTTTACCGATCCGGGCTACGCAGAACGCGGCGAACTGACGGTCACTTATCTGACGGATGCTCACCGCGCCTGTGCCCAGCAAATAAGCCGCTGGATGCGCGATGCGTGTGGTTTTGACGAGGTCACTATGGATGCGGTGGGTAATGTGGTGGGACGCTATCACCCAGACCCCTCTGCCCAAGGTACTTACCTACTGACCGGCAGCCACTATGACACGGTGCGCAATGGCGGCAAATACGATGGCCGTCTAGGCATCTTGGTACCCATGGTCTGCGTGCGCGAACTTGCTCGGCAAAATAGGCGCCTCCCTTTTGGCCTTGAGGTGGTTGCTTTTGCCGAGGAAGAAGGTCAGCGCTACAAGGCCACCTTCCTTGGGTCCAGCGCACTGACCGGCCAGTTTGATTTCAACTGGTTAGATCAGCTGGATTCTGAAGGAGCGTCCATGCGCGAGGCGATGGCGCATGCCGGTTTGCATGTGGAGGACATCGCCAAAATTCGCCGCAACCCGCAACACTATCTGGGCTTTGTGGAGGTGCATATCGAGCAGGGCCCGGTCTTGAATCAGCTCGATGCCCCACTGGGTATTGTCACTTCGATCAATGGCAGCGTCCGTTACGTCGGAGAGGTTCTTGGGACTTCCAGCCATGCCGGAACGACACCGATGGCGATGCGCAGGGATGCTGCCAGCGGTGTGGCTGAGCTTTTGATTTATCTCGAGAAGCGCGCCGCATCGCAGCCTAACCTGGTGGGAACCATGGGCTTGCTTGACGTCCCCAACGGCTCCATCAATGTCGTGCCGGGTCGCTGCAGATTCAGCCTGGATATTCGCGCCACCACCGATGAGGTGCGCGATGCCTGCGCCAACGATGTTCTGGCCGAGCTAGATCGGATTTGCCAACGCCGCGGTCTGAGTTTCAATCTGGAGCAGACCATGCGTGCTGCCGCTGCGCCTTCTTCTACTGACTGGCAGCTGCGCTGGGAACGCGCCGTGGATTCACTCGGCCTGCCACAGGTACGGCTGCCGAGCGGCGCTGGTCACGATGCCATGAAACTTCATGACATCATGCCCCAGGCCATGCTGTTTGTGCGCGGTCTCAATGCCGGCATCAGCCATAACCCGCTTGAATCCATCACTAACAACGATGCAGATTTGTGCGTGCAGGCTTTTAGCCACCTGATCAACCAACTTTGTGAAGAATTGTCATGAATCCACAGAAATATTATCAGGCTCTGGATGCCTGGGTTGATGCTCACTTTGATGAACAGGTACGCTTTCTTCAGGCGCTGGTTAAGGTACCTACCGATACGCCACCCGGCAACAACGCACCGCATGCCGATCGCACCACCGACCTCTTACATGATTTTGGTTTTGACGCTGAAAAGCATCCTGTTCCCACCCAGTTGGTCAAAGACCATGGGCTGCAATCCATTACCAATCTGATTGTGCGGCGCAAGTATGGCGATGGTAAGACCATCGCACTGAATGCGCATGGTGATGTGGTGCCGCCCGGCGAAGGTTGGACTCACGATCCCTACGCCGGTGACATCGTGGATGGTCAACTCTTTGGACGAGCTGCAGCAGTCAGCAAATGTGATTTTTCAACCTACACCTTTGCGGTCCGAGCGCTTGAATCACTCGGCTTGCCGCTCAGGGGGTCGGTAGAGCTGCATTTCACCTACGACGAAGAATTCGGTGGTGAACTGGGCCCTGGCTGGTTGCTCTCGCACCAGCTCACCAAACCAGACCTCATGATGGCTGCTGGCTTTAGTTATCAGGTTGTCACCGCACACAATGGGTGTCTTCAACTGGAGGTGACCGTTCAGGGTGAAATGGCCCATGCAGCCATTCCTGATTCAGGTATTGATGCGCTGCAAGGCGCTGTCCATATTCTGCAATCCTTGTACCAGCTCAATGCGCAATACAAGCAAATCACCTCCCATGTAGAAGGCATCAATCACCCTTACTTAAATGTGGGTCAGATTGTTGGCGGTACCAATACCAATGTGCTTCCTGGCAAGGTTGTGTTTAAACTCGATCGACGGATGATCCCGGAAGAAAATCCAGAGGAGGTTGAATCAGATATTCGGTCCCTCATCAATCAGGCTGCTGCAAGCTTCAAGCCCCCGCGTGGCGGCAACCAGCTCAAGGTTTCTGTTCGAAGGATTTTGCTGGCCAACGCCATGGTGCCCTTGAAAGGCAATGCCCCGCTGGTTGAGGCCCTTCAGAAGCACGGTCAGCAAGTTTTTGGAGAACCTATCCCCGCCGTTGGTACCCCGCTTTACACCGATGTCCGGCTCTATGTTGAGCGCGGCATCCCCGGCGTTATCTATGGTGCCGGTCCCAGAACCGTGCTGGAGTCTCATGCCAAGCGTGCCGATGAGCGCCTGGCACTGGAGGACCTGCGGCGGGCAACCAAGGTGGTCGCCAGAACCCTGTTGGACCTGCTGGCTTGATGGCCCTTCATGTAGGCGGCTATAAGAAATTCAATTGCTTACAACTAGTTAGCACGCTCTGATCCAATCTCCCCAGCTTGCACAAGCGGGATTGAAAGGATTTTTTCCATATTGTGGAATAAGAAATCGTTTGACCCACACTGACTCTTTTTGGGCGAAGACTTGAAACCAAGCCAAAAGGCTATATCATTAGCACTCACTGGATTCGAGTGCTAACACTCTGATCATCAGTTGTTCAAAGCACCGGTTTCAAGGCCGGTGTCATTGTGTTGATTTATCTGAAACGTCTCAACTTCAAGGAGAGTCCTAATGAAACTGCGCCCCCTGGCCGATCGCGTGATTGTCAAACGCGTAGAGAACGAAACCAAAACTGCCTCCGGCATCGTCATTCCTGACAGCGCCGCCGAGAAACCTGACCAAGGCGAGGTGCTTGCCGTTGGTCCTGGCAGAAAGAACGATAAGGGCGAACTTGTAGCCATGAACGTCAAGGTCGGTGACCGCGTGCTGTTTGGCAAATACAGCGGCCAAACGGTCAAGGTCAGTGGTGACGAACTCCTGGTCATGAAAGAGGAAGACCTCTTTGCCGTGGTTGAAAAGTAATCACCTGCTTTTTCAATTCCCCAATTTTTTTATATCGTATTTTGGAGTAGTAAGAAATGGCTGCTAAAGATGTAGTTTTCGGCGGGGAAGCCCGTCATCGCATGGTCGAAGGCGTAAATATTCTGGCCAATGCCGTCAAGGTTACCTTGGGCCCCAAAGGCCGCAATGTGGTGCTCGAGCGCTCGTTTGGCGCCCCCACTGTTACCAAGGACGGCGTGTCAGTTGCCAAAGAGATTGAGCTGAAAGACAAGCTGCAAAACATGGGCGCTCAGATGGTCAAGGAAGTCGCTTCCAAAACTTCTGACAATGCGGGTGATGGCACCACCACCGCCACCGTGCTGGCCCAGGCTATCGTGCGTGAAGGCATGAAGTTCGTCGCCGCCGGCATGAACCCGATGGATCTGAAGCGCGGCATCGACAAGGCCGTTGCTGCCCTGATCGAGCAACTGAAAAAGGCCTCCAAGCCCACCACCACCTCCAAAGAAATCGCCCAAGTTGGTTCGATCTCTGCCAACAGCGACGCTTCCATTGGCCAGATCATTGCTGACGCCATGGACAAGGTTGGCAAGGAAGGCGTTATTACCGTGGAAGACGGCAAGAGCCTGCAAAACGAGCTGGATGTGGTTGAAGGCATGCAGTTCGACCGCGGCTACCTGTCGCCATATTTCATCAACAACCCTGAGAAGCAGGCCGCCATTCTGGATAACCCCTTTGTCCTGTTGTACGACAAGAAGGTTTCCAACATTCGTGACCTGTTGCCGACCCTGGAAGCGGTTGCCAAAGCGGGTCGTCCCCTGCTGATCATCGCTGAAGACGTCGAGGGCGAGGCCCTGGCGACCCTGGTGGTGAACACGATTCGTGGCATTCTCAAGGTCACTGCCGTCAAGGCCCCTGGCTTCGGCGACCGCCGCAAAGCCATGCTGGAAGACATTGCCATCCTGACGGGCGGCAAAGTGATTGCTGAAGAAGTTGGCTTGTCCCTGGAAAAAGTGACCCTGGCTGACCTGGGCCAGGCCAAGCGCGTTGAAGTGGGTAAGGAAAACACCATCATCATCGACGGCAATGGCGCTGCACCTGACATTGAAGCCCGCGTCAAGCAAATCCGCGTGCAGATCGAAGAAGCCACCAGCGACTACGACCGTGAGAAACTGCAAGAGCGCGTGGCCAAGTTAGCCGGTGGTGTTGCCGTGATTAAGGTGGGCGCTGCTACCGAAGTCGAGATGAAGGAAAAGAAAGCACGTGTTGAAGATGCGCTGCACGCTACCCGCGCTGCTGTGGAAGAAGGCATTGTGGCCGGCGGTGGCGTAGCCCTGTTGCGCGCACGCCAGTCTGCTGGCGACATCAAGGGTGAGAACCATGATCAAGACGCTGGTATCAAACTGGTGCTCAAGGCCATTGAAGCCCCGCTGCGTGAAATCGTCTTCAACGCCGGTGGCGAACCCAGCGTGGTGGTCAATGCCGTGCTGGCAGGCAAAGGCAACTATGGCTTCAATGCTGCCAATGACACCTATGGCGACATGATCGAGATGGGTATTCTGGATCCCACCAAGGTGACCCGCACTGCTCTGCAAAACGCCGCTTCTGTGGCTTCGCTCATGTTGACCACCGAGTGCATGGTGGCTGAGGCCCCCAAGGATGAGGCTCCGGCTCCCGCCATGCCTGGCGGCATGGGTGGTATGGGCGACATGGGCATGTAATCGCCCCACGATTAAGGAGGCATCAAACCCTCCTTTTCAAAAACCCCGCAGTGCTTGGTGCTGCGGGGTTTTTTATTGAGCCATACTCACGTACGAAGTCTTTTCAGCAGTCCTGCGCTGGAGGCATCGAGACGATCCATGTCCCCAGTTTGCAAGCGGCTCGTCATATCGTTGGCCATGACCTTGCCAAGTTGCACACCCCATTGATCAAAACTGTTGATCCCCCAGAGTGCACCACTGACAAATACCCTGTGCTCATAGAGCGCGATCAAGGCACCCAGACTGGCAGGCGACAGTTCATCGAGCATCAGCGTGGTACTGGGGCGATTGCCCGGCATATGACGGTGCCCGTCACTTTCTGCTTGCCCCATCATCAGGGCACGTGACTGCGCCAGGGCATTGGCCAATGTGATACGGTGTTGGATCTCCAGCCCGTGCGTCGCTTTCTTAACCACCAGAAACTCCACCGGAATGACATCTGTTCCCTGGTGCAACAACTGGAAATAAGCATGCTGACCATTGGCACCAAGTTCACCCCAAATCACGGGTGCCGTCTGGTAGGGCAAGCGCTGGCCATCAAGATCCACCGATTTACCGTTGCTTTCCATTTCAAGCTGCTGCAGGTACGCCGGCATTCGGCGAAGACCCCGGTAATAGGGGGCCACATTGCGGCTGGTGAAGCCATGAAAATTTCGATACCACAGGTCAAGCAATGCCAAACGGATTGGCAAATTTTTCTCCAGCGGTGCGCGCTTGAAATGCATGTCCATGGCATGTGCACCTGCCAGCAGGTCTCGGAAACCCTCGGGCCCGATTGAAATCGCAATCGGCAGGCCAATGGATGACCAGAGGGAAAAGCGACCGCCGACCCAATCCCAAAAACCAAAACACTTTTCTATGCCGAATTGACGCGCCGCCTCGACATTGCTGGTGACAGCACAAAAATGCCTTGCCACCTGGGTTCCCCCCGCAGCCAAAAACCATTCCCGGGCTGATTGCGCGTTGGTGATAGTTTCATGGGTCGTAAAAGATTTGGACGCAACAATGAACAGTGTTGAAGCTGGACGGATCTGCTTCAAGACCGCACCGAGTTCCAGTCCGTCGATACTGGACACAAAATGGAACCGCTTTTTTTCAATTTTGTAAGCCTCAAGCGCCTGAATCGCGACCACCGGTCCCAGATCAGACCCACCAATGCCGATATTGACAATATCGGTGATGGCTTCATCCTGTCGGACCTGTTCGGCATAGGAGAGCATTTGGTCCAGGGTTGCATGAACTTCAGAAATCGGGTGTCGCAGCGACTCGGGCAGGTCCTTTTTTTCTTTCGGCCAGCGCAGCAGGTAATGCATCACCGCACGTGCTTCGGTGGTGTTGATGGCACATCCTGCGAACATGTCCTCCCGACACTTCTCCAGCTCACACTGTTTTGCCAGGTCAAACAGTAAGTTTTGCGATTGATGATCGATCAGATTTTTCGAGAGGTCTGCAAAAAGGTAGGGCGCTTCTTGGCTAAAGGCGTTAAAGCGTCCAGGCTCCAACCCGAAAGCAGTGCGCAAGTCTTGTTGAGAGCCCTGATCTTCAAAATACGACTGAAGCCTGACCCAGGCTTGGGTTTCATCACATCGCAGCCGCTGCATCACTCAGGCACTCCTGATCAAATCAAGCAGCTTGTCTGTGTCACTTGCAAAGCTGCGAATACCTTCGGTCAGCTTGTCCTGCGCCATGGCATCTTCATTCAGTCGGAACCTGAATTGCGGCTCATTCAAGGTTACCCGTTCAAGCGACTGATGTGCTGTTGCAGCCGGGTCGAGTGCAATGCTGAAATCAGAATTATCCTGCCCTAATTCGGCCAACAATTCAGGCGCGATCGTCAGCAAATCGCATCCTGCCAGCGCGGTAATCTGTCCGATATTTCGAAAGCTCGCGCCCATCACCTCAGTCTTGATGCCAAGGTGTTTGTAGTAGTCAAAGATACGCTTGACTGACTTCACGCCAGGATCGTTGATGCCCGAATTTTCGCTCTCAATCCATTTGGCTCCGGCCATTTTTTTATGCCAGTCATAGATCCGCCCTACAAAAGGCGAGATCAGCTGAACCTTGGCTTCAGCACAGGCCACCGCCTGCACAAATGAAAACAGCAAGGTCAGATTGGTCTTAATGCCTTTTTTCTCCAATACGCTGGCCGCTTGAATGCCTTCCCAGGTGCTGGCAATTTTGATAAGGACCCGATGTCGATCAACCCCTTCGGCCTGGTACATTTCAATCAGGCCCTCAGCCCTGGCGATGGTCTGATCGGCATCGAAGCTTAATCTTGCATCCACCTCGGTGGACACTCTGCCTGGAATCAGGCCGAGGATTTCACAACCAAACCTTACCAGCAACCGGTCCATCAATTCATTTTCTGATCGTCCTCGATATGCTTTGACCACCTCGGTGAGGAGCGGAGCGTATTCCCTTTTCTGTACCGATTTGAGAATCAGCGAAGGATTGGTGGTTGCGTCCTGGGGTTGGTATCTGGCTATCTGAAGGAAGTCGCCAGTGTCAGCGACCACTTTGGTGTATTGCTTCAGTCGTTCGAGTTGGTTCATGCACAAATTATCAGCGAAATAGTCGATGAGTCTGTCGAAAACTGACGCTTTCTAGCACTGGCTAGGGTGACTGAGCCATTTGCAAAGCACAAATAAAAACGCCCCACCAGAGGTGGGGCGTTTTCTGCTGTAAGAGCCTGACAATGACCTACTTTCACACGGGCATCCGCACTATCATCG
>JAFMFB010000017.1 GCA_017856435.1 Burkholderiaceae bacterium | reverse complement strand
GGATCTACAAATCGGTGCCCTACGACCCGATCAAGAGCTTCACCCCGATCGGCAAGCTGGTTGACTCGGCCTATGTGCTGGTTGTCAATCCCAAGGTGCCCGCCAACAATGTGGTCGAATTGGTCAAGCTCGCCAAGGACAAGCCCGACGTGCTGCACTATGCCTCTTCGGGCAACGGCAGCACCCAGCACCTGATGGGCGGTCTCTTCGTTTCGCTCAGTGGCGCACCACTGCAGCACGTACCCTACCGCGGCAGCAATCTGGCCACCACTGACCTGATTGCAGGGGTGGTGGAAAGCAGCTTTGCCGGTGTGCCCAATGTGTTGCCCCATCTGCCGAGCGGTAAATTGAGAGCTTTGGCAGTGACTACTGCCAAGCGCGCGCCCCAATTGCCCAATGTGCCGACCATGCAGGAGGCTGGCATTGCCGGCTACGATGCCAGCAACTGGCTGGCTTTGCTGGCTCCAGCGGGTACCCCGGCAGAGATTGTGCAAAAGCTCAATCGCGAGATCAGCAAGCTCATGGCCTTGCCTGACGTCCAGAAAGCGCTGTTTGAGGCCGGCGTGCAGATCAGCCTGTCCAGCCCACAAGAACTTACCAAGCTGATGCAGGAAGAAAGTACCAAGTGGGGCAAAGTGGTCAAGGACGCAGGCATTCGTCTGCAGTAAAGCAGACAGGCTGACCACTCAGCTCAGATAAGCCCGCAGCATTTGCGGCGCAATTGCCTGGCTACGAGCACGAGCCACACCCGCTGTAGCTTGGCGCATGGCATCCAGATCGAGCTGATCGGGCTGCAAGACCTGCACCCCCAAACTTTGCAGCTGCACCAGCGCACGCGCATCTTCCGCCGCCGCCGCCAGTCGCTGCTGATGGGTGGCCACTGCCACCGCCTGCTGCAAAACCTGCTGCTTGTCGTGTGTCAGGGCGGCGTACCAGCTGCGCGGGCACAACACCAGTAACACGCCAAAAAAATGTCCGCTCAGGCTGACAAAAGGGTGATGACGCCAGAGTGAAAAGCTCAGCAGGTTGGTCAGCGGGTTTTCCTGCGCCTGCACTTCACCACTTTGGACCACCCGCACCAGATCTTTCACATCGATGCTGCGGGCGCTAAAGCCCAGGGCTGACAAGACCTCGCGGTACAACGCGCTGTCCAGGGTGCGGATCACCAGGCCCTGACAATCACTGGGGCTGCGGATTGGCCGCACGGCATTGGAAAGATGGCGAAAACCGTTGTCCCAGAAACCCAGCACCTGGTAGCCGGTACGCCGCGCCACGGCCTGGGACAGCATCTGCCCCGCGGTACCGTCCAGCGCAGCCCAGGCCGCCTGACGGTCAGTCACGGAAAACGGCAGGTCAAGTACGTCCAGCTCGGGCACCCGTGCCGACAGATAGCCCGAGGCCATGTAGCAGAGTTGGCGATGCCCCTGCTCCACGCTGGCAAACAGCGATTGGGCGGTCTCACCGTCAGCCGGTACATTGTTTTGCAGGACCACGGGCCAATCGGGCGCAAGCTCGCGCAGGGTGTCGGCCAGGCGTGTGAGGGCAGCGGTGAGGATCGAGCCCTCGCCCTGGTAGCCCGCCAGGTGTATAGCGGGGTTGACAGGTGCTGACACCTCAGCTGCCTTGGATACCCGCTTCCTTGATGATGGTTTGCCAGCGCGCGTAGTCCTCGGCCACGATGCGGGCAAGTTGTTCGGCATTGCGCGGCCAGGGGTCCATGCCCGAGCGCTGAATCTGCGCCTGCAGGGCTGGATCATTGACGATCGCCTCGCTGGCCTTGCGCAAGGTGGCCAGCACCTCGGCCGGGGCATCCTTGTGCAGAAACAAACCAATCCAGGAAGAATAGTCGTACTTGGCCACGCCCTGCTCCTGCAGAGTCGGCACCTGGGGAAACTGCGGATGCCGTTCAGCACCGCAATAGCCGATGAAGCGCACCCGACCATCAGGCAGAAAAGGCTGCGCCAGCGACAAGGCCATGGACATCAGCGACACTTCACCCGAAGCCGCGGCCAGCGCCGCCTGGCTGGCGCCACGGTAAGGCACATGGACCAGCTTGATGCCGGTGTAGGACTTCAGCATTTCGGTGGCCAAATGCTGCGGACTGCCCACTCCGCCCGAGGAGTAAGTGATGCGATCGGGCTCCTTGCGCGCGTGCTCCAGCAGATCCTGAATGTTGCGGATCGGTGAGTTTCTGGGCACAGCAAAAAAAGTCGGAATATTGGCGATCCCGGTCACCGGCAAAAAATCACGCCGGGTATCGACCTTGACATTCTGGGGTTGCAGGTGCGGCAGGATGGTGGTGATGCTGTTATTGAGTGCAGCGATGGTCTGCCCGTCAGGCTTGGCGCGCGACAGCCGGTCCAGCCCCACCACGCCGGCGGCAGCAGCCACGTTTTCCACCACAAAGCCGCTGCCAAAACGACTGGCCAACCGCTCGGCCATATGCCGCACTGCCACGTCTGAAGCGCTGCCGGCCTGCAAAGGCAGCACAATCGTCA
The DNA here is from genome assembly GCA_017856435.1 of Burkholderiaceae bacterium. Lineage (GTDB taxonomy): Bacteria > Pseudomonadota > Gammaproteobacteria > Burkholderiales > Burkholderiaceae_C > Hylemonella. The sequence goes on along the minus strand of JAFMFB010000017.1, from coordinate 44,361 downwards.
CTGTACCGGACGGGTATTTCTGAGCCCAGAGCGTGCCGCTGCCGACCAGGGTGCCCATGCCCGCCAAGGTGGCCCGGATGATGTCTCTTCTCTGCATCGTATCTCCTCAAAGTGTGAATCTGCTGCTGACTTTATAACCGAGCCAGCCAGCCAATGCGACTCGCCAGCCCAAGGCCTTGGACTCAGCGCGGTCGCCGCAGGCTGACATAGGCCGGTCGCTGCAGGCAATCGTCCAGCCATTTGGCAGCCAAGGGAAAATCGGCCAGCATTTCGCGGGCCCCCACCCTCACCCACATCAGCACGCTGGCCACACACAGGTCAGCGACCGTGAACCGGGCAGCAGCCAGGTAGTTCTGTCCGCTTGACTGTTGGCTCCTCAGGTGACCTTCCAGGACTTGCAAGGGAACCCGAAGACGTTTTTCTGCCGCCTCGGCTTGATCGGGCTTGCGTGACTCCACCGGCATCGCCTGCCGATGCATCAACACGGTCAGTGCATCTTTTTCCACCTCATTGACAGTCCAGAAACTCCAGCGCAGGGCCTCGGCCTCTTCACGCGGGTTCGAGGGCGACAGGCCCTGACCATCCGGCTTACCATGCACCCGCGCCAGATAAAGGGTACAGGCCATGCTTTCCCACACAACAACCTGTCCCTCAGGTCGCCGATCAACCAGGGCGGGAATATGCCCGTTCGGGTTGACGGCCAGAAAATCAGGATGACGCGACTCACCCAGCTTGTAATCAGTCTGGACATGTTCAAAGTCCAGACCAAGTTCCTGAGCGGCCCACAAGGGTCGAATGGCTCTTGAAGCCACAATGCCATAGATCGTCAAAGACACAACTTTCTCCTCTACACTTCGGAATCCTGTAAAACCAACTCGATTCTGCCCTACCTTCAGGCTATCCCGCCATCCTCTCCTGTTTTTAAAACGCCTCACTACATCATTAGTGTTAGTTTCAGCGATGGAGGAAGAAAAATGAACTGGCGCCATGCGAACTGACACCGCACCAACACAACTTGTGCAGACATACATGCCAAGCCCCTCGGTACCGCAATTGAAGCTGCCGACCAAAGCCTGTGACGCTCATGTGCATATCTTTGGCCCTACCCAGCGCTTTCCCTACGCCCCCGAACGCAGTCTGACACCGGTCGAGGCCCCCAAGGAGAAACTGTTTGCCCTGCACCAGATGCTGGGCATCGAACGCTGTGTGATTGTTCAATCTGTTATCCATGGGCTGGACAACCGCGTCGTTGCTGATGCCATTGCCGCTGGTCAGGGACGCTACCTGGGTATCGCGCTGGTACCCGTACAAGCCGGCACCGCCGAACTCCATCAATTGGCCAGTCAAGGATTTCGGGGGGTGCGCTTTCATTTCATGAAGCACCTGGGTCTGGGCGCTGATCCACAGGCTCTGATTGACCTCACCCACCGCCTGGCTGAACTTCAGATGCATCTGCAGGTGCATTTTGATCCGAACCTTATTGACGACCTGGCGCCCTGGCTGAAACGCTCTGCCGTGCCCGTGGTGATCGACCATATGGCGCGGGTGGACGCCAGACAAGGGCTGAATGGAACAGCTTTCCAGTCGCTCTGCCGGTTACTGGACACCCCAAATTTTCATGTCAAGGTCAGTGGCATCGACCGCGTCGATGCAAGCGTGCCACCGGGCACCCCGCCGTACCCGCGCGGCATCGAACTGGCCCGCTATCTGGTGCGGGAATTTCCCAGCCAATGTGTCTGGGGTACCGACTGGCCTCACCCCAACCATACCCATGTGCCTGATGATGGCATCCTGGTGGATGCCTTGGCGCAGATTGCCCCCACGACTGAGGCCATACAGAAATTGCTGGTGGACAATCCGCAATCCCTTTACCGGTTTGAATGAAATCCAGTCACTCTGAATCCATGACACAGCCCAACGGACGAATGCAAGACAAAGTGGTACTCGTCACGGGTGCCGGATCGGTCGGCCCCGGCTGGGGTAACGGTCGGGCGATTGCGGTGCGCATGGTGGAAGAAGGCGCAAAAGTCATGGCTCTGGATCAGGATCTGCAACGCCTGGATGAAACACTTCGCCTGGGGCGCCAGGCCCAGGGCAGGCACCAGGGCCAGATCGAAGTCGCCAGTTGCAATGTCACCCAGACCCCAGCCATCCAAGCGGCTGTTGAGGCCACCCTGCAACGCTTTGGCCGAATTGATGTGCTGGTCAACAATGTGGGAGGGTCTGCTGCCGGTGGGCCCGTCGAGATGAGCGAGGAAGTCTGGCATGCCCAGATCGACCACAACCTGACCAGCGTGTTTTTGATGTGCAAGCATGTGCTTCCGCTGATGCTGGCTCAGGGCTCGGGCGTGGTGGTCAATATGGCCTCGACTTCGGGTATCCGCTGGACCGGCTCTGCTCAGGTGGCCTATGCAGCCACCAAGGCGGCGGTGATCCAGATGGGACGCGTGATGGCTGTTCAGTACGCCAAGCAAGGCATTCGGGTCAATACGGTGGTGCCAGGCCAGTTACATACGCCCATGGTTGAAGCGCGCCTGGCCAAACAACGTACCGGCGGTGATGTCCAAGCCTTGCTGGCACAACGCCAATCCCGCATTCCCTTGCCCTTCATGGGCGACGGACAGGACACTGCCAATGCGGTCTTGTTTCTCGCCAGTGATGAGGCTCGTTTCATTACTGGGACCGAAATCATTGTGGATGGCGGTATGACCGTTCGTTGCGCTTAACAGGAGACTCCTCATGAAACCAACTTATCAGAAATCTTTTTATCGCTTGCTGGCCGCCTGCCTGCTAGCTTCTCTGACCTCACTGGTTGCAGCCCAGACCAAGACCACCAAGATCCTGGTGGCTTTTCCGCCGGGCGGACCGGTGGATTTCGTGGCCCGCACCCTGCTAGATCAGCTGGGCAAGGAGCTGGGTCATACCGTGGTGGTGGAAAACAAGGCCGGCGCCAACGGCGCCATTGCGGCCGATGCCTTGTCCAAGGCACCTGCTGATGGCCTAACCCTCTGGTTGTCCAGTGTGGGCGCGGTTGCAATCAACCCATCGCTCTACCCCAACCTGCCCTATGACCCGGTGCGTGATCTGACCCCGATCTCGCTGGTGGTCAACAATGTGGAGATGCTGGTGGTCAATCCCAATGCCAGCGTCAACAACCCCAAGGAATTCATCCAATGGGGCCAGCAAAAACGCGTCACCATGGCCTCCTCAGGCATTGGCAGTGTCCCGCACCTGGCCATGGAGTTGTTGGCCAGCGCCACCAAGTCAGATTTGTCGCATGTGCCCTACAAGGGCGCTGCCCCCGCCATTACCGATGTGATGGCCGGCCATGTGGACGGATTCTTTGGCGATATCCCGGGTCTGATCTCCCACATTCGCAGCGGCAAGCTCAAGCCGGTGGGTCTGGCCTCAACCCGACGCCATCCTCTGTTTCCCAATGTGCAGACCTTCCAGGAAATTGGGGTCGCCGGTGTTGATTCCGACAATTGGTACGCCCTGTTTGCCAAAAGCGGCACGCCAGCGGCTGAAGTCGATCGCATCAACCAGGCGGTGCGCCGCACCCTGGCCAATGAAGCGGTGCGCAGCAAGCTCTCGGCCTCAGGTGCAGAACCTTCCAGTTCCAGCCCGGCTGAGTTGGCCGGCATGCTGCAAAAAGACATCGCTAAATGGGGGCGCGTCATACGTGACAAGAAAATTACCCCCAATTGAGTTGTATCCGCCCACGCCCATGTCGAAATCTCGCCTTGACCCGATAGCCCCTGGCACCCGGCCCGAGCTGGCCGAACTGGAGGGCAAGATCATCCGAAAACGCGGAAAAATCACCCCGCTCTACCAATACCTGCTCAACAGCCCGGTGATGGCTGAAGGCTGGGAAGAATTTCTGAGTGCGGTTCGCCAGCGCAACAGCTTGCCGGCCGACCTGCGCGAACTGGTCATTCTCAGAGTCGCCGCCCTGAACCAGGCACCCTATGAGTTTGAAGCCCACATTGAGCATGCCAAGAAAGCCGGCGTCCCGGACCACAAGATTGATGCAGCGAAGGAAGCGAGCATTTCTCCAGTCTTCACCGACCATGAGCAGCTGGTGCTGCAACTGACTGACACCATGACCCGGCAGATCGAAGTGCCCGATGCCCTGTTCAACAAAATTGCTGCCCACTATGCAGGCAAGGAGTTGCTGGACCTGTGCATCACCATTGGCGCCTACAACATGGTCTCCAGGGTGCTGGTCGCCCTGCATATCGGCCATTGACATGTCGGACACGCTCACCGACTGCCTCTTGCTCAAGACAGAGGCCACCTTTGACCCTGCCATGCCGGCCCACTGGCTTGCAACCAGCAGCCAGTTGCTGTCGACTTCGATGTCCCTGCACGCCGTATCGACCGCGCGGGCGGAGAACCAGCGCCCCCTGCACCATATCTACCTGCACCTCTCCGACCCGATGGCGCTGAGCGCTCAGGATGCGGTGCGGGTTCAATCAGCCTGGATGCAAATTTCTGGCAACGCAGGGCTGGTTTCGCGTTTGCACTGCGCCATGTACCTGCCTGGTGCCAGTGCGGCAGAACAACCCAAAGTCCACTATGTTGTGGAAACCGACCCTGAAGATGGCTGGCACCACGAAATTTTTCGCTGGTACGACGAGGAACATATGCCGGGACTTTCCCAGGTAGTCGGGACGGTGCTCGCGCGCCGCTATCTCAACCTGGATCACTCACCGCATTCATTTGCCTGTTATGACCTAATCGGACCCCAGGTGCTGGGGTCGCCCCCCTGGCTGGCCGTGCGCGGGTCAGCCTGGAGTGATATTTGCCGGCCGCACTTCACCAACACCCTGCGCACCATGTTCGAAGCCATTGATCATCCACTCAAACTTAAACAACTTACAACCTAGGAGACCCCCATGCGATACATGACCAAAACCTTCTTTGCCGGTTTTCTGAGCCTGCTTGCGCTCAGCCTGTCGGGCATGACCGCTCATGCTGCTGACAGCGACTATCCCAACAAACCCATTTCAATTGTGGTGGCCTATGCCCCGGGCGGACAGGGTGATACCTTTGCCCGACTGGTGGGTGACAAACTCAGCGTTATCTACAAACAGCCTGTGGTGATCAACAACAAGCCAGGCGTATCAGGCACGATCGGCACCAGTCTGGCGGTCAAGTCCAAGAACGATGGTTACACCCTGTTTCTGGGCCAGACCGGAGAAATCACCGTCAACCGGCTGTTGATCAAAGATCTGGGCTATGACCCGATAAAAGATTTCACTCCAGTGGTTCTGATCGGCAACGCCCCACTGGTTTTGTTGGCGCCACTGGATGCGCCCTACAAGACCATGGCTGAATTCATACAGCAAGCACGCGCCAAACCGGGTCAGTTCAGCTATGGCTCGGTCGGCGCGGGCACGCCCGGTCACCTGTCTGCGGCTGCCCTGGCCTTGGGCGGCAAGCTCGACATGGTGCATGTGCCCTACAAAGGTGTTGGCCCCCTGATGGCTGACCTGATGGCCGGTCGTTTGCAGGGATTTTTCAGCAGCGCCTCCGCTGCAGTGCCACAGGTCAAAGGCGGCAAGCTCAGGGCCCTGGCTGTCACTACCCCCCAGCGCATGAATTCATTGCCTGATGTGCCCACCGTGGCCGAGTCTGGGCTGCCAGGCTTCAGCTACACCCTGTGGGGCGGGCTGTTTGTTCCGGCCGGCACACCCCAGGCCATTATCAATAGCCTGAACAAGGAAGTGAACAGCATTCTGGCCAGCCCGGATATCAAGGCACGTCTGGATGCGGACAACGTGTCGGTGCCCAGCAATACACCCGCTGAATTCACCGCCTATGTCAAGTCCGAGGCCGCCAAGTTTGAAAAGCTGGTCAACGACGCCAATATCAAATCGAACAACTGAGCATGAAAATTGTTGTCTTGCCCGGCGATGGCATTGGACCTGAGACCATGCAGGTCACGGTCAATGTCTTGCAACTGGTTTCAGAAAAATACAAGCTGCAGCTTCAACTCCTGCCGGATGTGGCCGGTCATGAAAGCCTGCGCCTGCATGGCACCACCATCACCCCGGCGCTGTTCGACAAGGTCAAACAAGCCGACGGCCTGATGCTCGGCCCCATGGCAACCTATGACTTCAAGGATGAAGCCAAGGGGGAGATCAACCCTTCGATGTTTTTTCGCAAGAACCTTGACCTGTTTGCCAATATCCGGCCGGCACGCACCTACGAGGGGGTCAAGACGATCACACCGCCCTTTGACCTGATCGTGGTGCGGGAAAACACGGAAGGTTTCTATGCCGACCGCAATATGGCAGCGGGCAATGGTGAAATTCTGGTCACACCCGATGTGGGGATCGCTCTGCGTCGCATTACCCGCAGTTGCTGCGAACGCATTGCCCGCAGCGCCTTTGCGCTGGCCATGCAACGCAAAAAGCATCTGACACTGGTCCACAAACACAACGTGCTCAAAGTCACCGACGGCATCTTTCTCGACGCCTGTCGCGAGGTAGCCAAAGAGTTTCCACAAGTGACGGTGGACGACTTCATTGTTGACGCCATGATGGCCCATGTGGTGCGCGCGCCCGGCCGCTTTGATGTCATCGTCACCACCAACATGTTTGGCGACATCCTCTCGGATCTGACCGCCGAGTTGTCTGGCAGCCTGGGTCTGGGTGGTTCACTCAACGCCGGGATAGACCACGCCATGGGGCAGGCCGCCCACGGCTCCGCGCCCGATATCGCCGGTCAGGACATTGCCAATCCGCTGTCTTCAGTCTTGTCTGCCGCCATGTTGCTGCGCTGGCATGGTCAGCGCAAAGGACTTGATGACTTTGCCACAGCGGCCAACGCGATTGAACAAGCTGTCACCCAGAGTGTGTCCCAAGGCGATTGCACCCGGGATGTCGGCGGCAAGTTGGGTACCCGTGCTAGCGGCGAGGCGCTGCTGAAGTTGATTCGCGCGGGTTGATCAGGGTGTCAGCAACTCGCTGACCCTTTGCGCAATTGCCAGCGAACTGGTCAACCCTGGGGATTCAATGCCAAACAGGTTGACCAGACCTGGCACCCCATGGTCGGCCGGTCCCTGAATCACAAAGTCACTGGCCGGTTGGGAAGACGAGCTTATTTTTGGACGAATCCCGCAATAGCCCGCCTGCAGGGCACCGTCTTGCAGATCCGGCCAGTATTTTCGTACCTCGGCATAAAAACCATCGCCCCGGCTGGGATCCACTTGCAACTGCTCAGGTGAATCCACCCATTCGACATCTGGGCCAAACTTGGCCTGCCCTCCCAGATCCAGGGTGAGATGCACGCCCAGTCCGGCAGCCTCAGGCACCGGATAGATCAGTCGGGTGAAGGGAGAACGCCCGGACAGGGTGAAGTAATTGCCCTTGCAAAAATAGGCTTTGGGCACCTTATCGGCGGCCAGACCGTCGATTTGTTGTGCCAATTGCGGGGCAAACAGGCCAGCAGCATTTACCACCCGGTTGGCCAGTAACGCCGTGCCATCGCCTGCAGACAGGGCAATGCCCTCAGGCATGACCTTGGCGTGGGACAAGGGTGAATTGAAAGCCACCATGCCGCCCGCATTTTCCAGATCACCCTGCAAGGCGAGCATCAAGGCGTGACTGTCCACAATCCCGGTACTGGGGGAATGAATGGCTGCCACGCAATGCAAGGCAGGCTCCATAGCCTGCGCTGTCTCAGCGGGCAACATCACCAGATCGTTCACCCCATTGGCGGCAGCCCTGGCAATAATGCCCTGCAGCTGTTTTACCTGCTCATCCTGGGTGGCAACAATCAACTTGCCACAGCGGCGGTAGCCTATGCCGCGTTGTTCGCAGTAGTCATACAGCATCTGCTTACCCTGGACGCATAACTGGGCCTTGAGCGAGCCGTTTGGGTAATAGATACCCGCATGGATCACTTCGCTATTGCGCGAGCTGGTCATGGTACCAATGGCTGTTGCCTGTTCCAGAACCACCACTTCATGGCCCTGCAAGGCCAGCGACCTCGCCACAGCCAGCCCAACCACGCCTGCGCCAACGACCACGCAATCTACTTTTTCCATCAGCTCATCTTGCTTTCTTCAAGGTCTTCAAATGCGCGACGGCCCGCAATCCGGCCATAAATCAGCGCTCGCAGCATGGCAACAGAGTTGGGTGCCAATCCGTAGAAATGCCCGGTAATTTCACCGGCGGCATACAGCCCAGTGATCGGACCCTGTGGGCCCAGCACCCGGGCGTGCAAATCAGTCTTGAGCCCACCCAGGGTGTACACCAGGGCGCCAACCAGTGGCCACGCGAGAAAGGGTGGGCGTTGCAGGGCAAGCGCCCAGTTGGTCTTGGGCGGCTGGTTGGCCGGGTAGCAGGCCAAACCATCGGTGACAGTGGCATCAAAGCCTTGGCTGGATGGTCGGCAGGCGGCGTTGAAGGTCTTGACAGTTTGTAGCAGCGTATCCTGGGGCAGACCCAAAAGTCCTGCCATCTCTTCAAGGCTTGATGCCTCGATGGGTGGCTGCTCGGAACGGATGGCGCGCTGGTAATCCGGGATGTCCCGCAACGAAGCATCGGTAATCACATAGGCAGTGCCGCCTGGGCAGTTGAATTGCATGTCATGGGCAAATTGTTCCCAGGTTTCATGCATCAAGCCGGCACCTTCGTCAAAAAAACGTTGTCCCAAGGCGTTGACCACCACGCCATAGGGATAGATAAGCACCACGGGGGCGGACTGCTGACTTCGGGCATCGATCGGCTCAGCATGGGCGCCCGAGAAGTCTCCGGCCGTCTGGGCCCCGATGGCCAAGGCAGCCAGCATGCCGGCGCCATCGTTGTGAGCCGTGCCAGGAGAGATCAGCCGAAATCCCGCTGCAGCCTGCCCAAGATGTTCCGCCAACATCCTGGCATTGCCCTCGAACCCTCCACAGCCCAGCACGACCGCATCGGCGTGCAAAGCAACTACAGTCTGATCGGGGGTGCGGCCCGACATCCCCACCACGCGCCCCGCCTCAACTTGCAGATCAGTCATGCGCAATTCATGCACCAACTGAACACCCAGTTCAACTGCCCTGGCGGTCAAATGCTTCAACAGGCTTGCACCACCCCCAATAGGTTGAATTCGAGCCGGGCCTCTAGCCAGGTAGTACGGTGGACTCTGAAACTGCACACCCATCGACTCAAGCCATTTGACCAGTTCAACTGACTGGCTTGCAATCTGTTCGAAATAGGCGGCCTCCGCCCTACCCCCTGACTGCTCAAGCATCGCGTTGACAAATCCAGGTTCAACCTGGTGGTCAACTTTAAGACGAATGTTGGAGGGGCTCCAGCGGGTGTTGCCGCCGCACTGCTGGTCTGACTGGGCATCCACCAGTGTGACCTTGACGGGAACAGCGGCTTCGTCTGCGGCCTCTTTGGCCGAGATGGCGGCACACAATCCTGCAGCGCCCTGACCGATAACCAGTATTTCCGCGTGTTTCATGGTGGCCCGCATAATAACCCGCAGCATTTTTCAACACGCCGCGCAGCGCTCGCACTGATCGGCCTTCACCAAACTGCGCCAGCCCTTGGATCAAGGATGAAAGATCAAATGTGATTGACTAAGCAGATTCACGTGCTGCCTCAATTCGAACCGAATTGAGCATGACCGGCCTGACCAGAATCTTGTAAGTATCCAGATCAAAGCCCGGTTGTTGCAGCGGTTCAAAGCGATCGCTCAAGGAGCACCAGCTCCCCAGGTGCCGCCATCGGTCAACCCGGTGCCTTTGCTGCCAGGCACCTCTTGCCTCGACCAGATCAACCGCCTGCTCAAATGGCCAGGTATGAACCTTAAGTCCTTGCAGTGCGGAAAAAAGTCGACGGTCATGCGCAGCACGCTCCTCTCGACCAACGCAGGCACCCAGACAGGTTTTCAACTGCAGGCCAAAACATCCGCGGGCGCCGACTTTTTCAAGCCCCAGCAGGCCCAGGCACAAGCGGTTCTGATCCGCCAAATCCCGCAGCTTGAGTTTGGCAGCATGCACCGAGCTGAACACCCCGTACAGGCCATCGGTCTGGCCAAACTCAACCTGCCTGGCGCTCACTACCTCCGGACTGAGAGCGCCCATGCCCTGATTCAACCGGACCGAGCAGAGATTGCGAAGCCGGCGTAATCGGATATTGAACAAGGGACTTAATTGCTTGATCAAGCGGGCCTCCAGTAGCAGCGCACCAATCTCACCAGCCGTCTCAATAAAATCAACCCGTCGGGCTTGGGACCACATGGCGGCTTCATCATCGGCGCGCAGATGCGCCATCACCCTGCTGCGAATGTCCAGGCTCTTGCCAATATAGAGTGGCAAGGTTCCCTCGCCCCTGAAAATATAGATGCCAACCGCGTTAGGCAAGGCGCTTAATGAGCTGGGGTCAATAGCGTGACGCCCAGTGGCAAGGTCTGACAACTTTTACCTCACTGAACAGGCTTGAGTGCACCTGCGAAGATTGGTCAATGTTCAGTTTCAAAACGCAAGGTTCAGAATCTTTAAGCCTGAAACTTCTATACCTGGACTGTCGCCTGGCATTGTCCCCACAGCTCTTCCCAATCCTTGCCGCTGATATCGGTGACGCGACCATCGGCCTCAAAAAATTTATTGGGAATCTGAAACATGGCAATGAAGGTTCCGCCATTGGGTGACCAAGCCGAATGTCGGCTGCCCGCAGGACGCCAAACGAATTGACCGGCCTTGCACTCAAGCCCAGCATCAGGTCCATCAAGGTCCACCAGATGCCCATCCAGTACCCAGGTCTGCTCGATACAGACATGTTCATGATCTGGCAGTCTGGAACCCGGCGCCATACGCATCAGCACCGTCGCCAATCCCTGCACCGAATCCATCAGCAGGGGTTTCACCTCAATTCCCGGAAAGCGGGTGGGTCGCCACGGCAGATTGGGAACATCCACGAACCGCGAAGCCTTAGGCGCAAGGCTGGCGTGGTCAACAAAAGGCGATATGGCGGTGGTCATGGCAACACTCCAAATGAGTTGGGGATGAAGGGATAAAGAAATTGAGTGACTAAGTCACAAACGGCCTGGCAGCTTAACGTCTAAATCCAAAAGTATGATACTGCTTCAAATTAGTATCCCTGGCTGCCGCCATCAAAGTTTTAACTTCTAGTACAGGGCTATGGTTAGTTCATTGAGCGCGACTAAGCAATCATGTTCACCTGAATCACTGGTATGCAATCGAACCAAGTCCAAACTGGATTCTCAAGCTTTGTTTTCAAATGATTCACCACCTTGACCACCTGGTGCTCACCACTGCACGTGAATCGGCCTGCGTTGATTTTTACACCAGAGTTTTGGGCATGCAACTCGAAACCTTCATGGGTGGAACGCCCCCGGTAGTGCGTCGCGCCTTCAAATTTGGTCAACAAAAAATCAATCTACATGTGCAAGGGTCTGAATTTGAGCCCAAGGCCTATTTGCCAGTGCCTGGATCTCAGGACTTGTGCTTTCTGGTTGACATACCGTTGCAACAAGTGGTGCAGCGTCTGAAGCAATGCAATTGGCCCATCCTGGAAGGCCCGGTGAACAGAACAGGGGCCACCGGCGCGATCCAGTCGGTTTATGTCCGCGATCCTGACTTCAATTTGATCGAATTGGCTATGTTGCTCTGACCCTCCTCCAACGCACTATCGTACTTCCATGCGTCTTTACCTAAGCACTCACTCAACCTGCAGCCTCATCAAGGAATTTTCATGAAACTTGAATCTCATTTTTTTTACCGCAGCTGTTTCAGCTGTGCCACATTCATGCTGTCCATGGTCCTTTCATTGGCTAGCCCAACATCTGCTGTCGCTCAGAACGTATCGGCAAACAGTGTGGCTGACATGGTTCTGAAAAATGGAAAGATTCATACCCTGGCTGGACAAGACCAGATCTTTCAGGCCATGGCTGTTCGGGAAGGCAAGATTTTGTCTCTGGGAACCAACGACAGCATGGCCGCCCTGATCGGCCCCAATACAAAGGTTCATGACTTGCAGGAAAGAACCGTCATTCCCGGGCTGATTGATTCCCACATCCACGCTATCAGGGCGGCCTTGAGTTTTGCCACTGAGGTCAACTGGATTGGTGCGAAATCTCTTAGCGAGGCCCTAGCACGGCTGAAAGCCGCAGCAGAAAAAGCGCCAGCAGGTCAATGGCTGATTGTTGCCGGCGGATGGACGGAAGAGCAATTTTCCGAGCGACGCCGTCCTACGCAGGCAGAACTGGTGGCAGCTGCTCCCCAGCACCCCGTATACGTTCAGTGGATGTATGGATGGGCCATGCTGACCCCGGCGGCTTACACTGCCCTCAATATCAGCAAGGCAGCTGACCTCCCGGCCGGAGGAAAGTTCGAACTCGATCGGGATCAAAAACCAACTGGCGCGATCGTGGGCGGGATTGTTCCTCTGTTTGACAAATTACCCAAACCAGATGCCGCCCAAAAAGTAACTGGTACGCGCCAGTTTTTTACTGAGCTCAATCGTGTCGGGCTAACTGGTGTCATGGACCCGGGTGGCTTTAATATGACGCCCGAGGAGTATCAACCCTTGTTTGAGGTATGGCGCCAGGGCATTCTGTCCGTCAGGGTTCGTTACAGTTATTTCGCACAGAAAAAAGACAAGGAATTCGAGGAATTCAAGGAACTGACCCAACTCCTGCCGATGGGTTTTGGCGATGACATGCTGCGCTTTCATGGCGTTGGTGAGCGTGTTGCCTTTTCCATGTACAACAACAAAGATCCGAAACCTGCAGATCAGCAAAAACTATTGCGCATTGCCAAATGGGCTGCTCAAAATGGTTACACCTTGACTCAACACTGGCATGAGGCCAACACAGTGGATCGTTTGCTCGATGTCTTCGAAGAAGTCAATCGCGAAACACCGATCGCCCCCCTGCGCTGGTCAATTGCCCACCTCAATGATGCAACTGAAGACAACCTGCAAAGAATGAAAAGGCTTGGCGTCGGTTGGGCCATGCAAGACGCCATGTACATGGAAGGCGACCGGCGCCTCGCTGCCCATGGTGAAAAGGTCATGGAGCGCATGCCTCCACTCAATACGGCCATTCGCGTTGGCGTACGTATTGGCGCTGGCACAGATGCTCACCGAGTGGCAGATTACAACCCCTTTATTGCTTTGCGCTGGATGCTTGACGGTAAATCTGCGTCCGGGCGGACATTGCGCGCCAGTCATGAGATTCCAAATCGATTGCAAGCGATTCAGATGTACACCTCGGGTAGCGCCTGGTTGGCCAAGGAAGATCATTTGCGCGGCACTTTGGAAGTAGGCAAATGGGCCGATCTGGCAGTTCTGAGCAAAGACTACTTCAGGGTTCCGCTTGCGGAAATGGCGGATATTGAGTCTGTCATGACGGTCGTTGGCGGCAAAGTGGTTTACCCACCCCCCCATCAGTAATCGATTTCCAAGAGCTTGTTTGAGACTATTTGCAATCAAACCCGACAACAACCCGCCAATGACAGGGCACATTGGCTGAATGCCCGCTTAGGGACCAACAAGTTCCTGGACGAAAGGTCTGGGCTCTGGGTGGCTGGTTACAACCATACCGCCAAAACCTAAGAAAAAGCACAAAAAATAAACTTTAAGTGCTTGATATTTATGGTGAATTTGGTGGGCGATACATGGATCGAACATGTGACCCCTGCAGTGTGAATGCAGTGCTCTACCGCTGAGCTAATCGCCCTGCGCGCTGGCGCTAACGCCCCGGCAAGAGGCTGAATTATGCCACATCCACCCTCGCATTCGGTTTGCTTCCAGCCTCTGTCACTGGTCACCACTCCCTTTGGCCAGTCAAAGCAAAAAGGGGCGTGAACTTTAACTAGATAGAAACACCATTGACAAAGCATCCAACATGTATACCGTGTTGCGCTTATTGACTCAGATCAAAATTCATGGACATAACACCCTCTGAGAGCCCCGCTGATTCTGGCCTACCCAAATTCTGGGATCAGATTTTTCTTCTCTTTCTTGCCTGCGTGATTGGATTAGTCGCCTGGATTGGCGTCATCGAGTACCGAGAGGGGCATAAAACAGAGTCCATCAAACGTCACGGCGAAGCCTGGGGTGAGTTTTTCAAAGGCAATTCTGCAAAACGCACAGAGCCTGACTACTCCATCGAGGCATGCGCTGCCAAAGAAAACGGCTCGGCCACCTGGGGCGATTGTTATCAAGCGCTTGTTGCACCGGGTGGGCCGATGGATGGGCTTGAAAACCCGTTTTTCAAAACACCTCAAAAATTGGCCCAGAAATGTGACACCAATGATCGCTCCACAGTTGGTGCCCTGGTCCTGGAGAAATTGACACCCTTGCCACTTGGCTCTGCAGTTCCCATCGCCGTCTCTGCAATAGAGAGCGGTGATCGCATTGACAAAAAACTCCAAATCCGAGTGTCAGTCTGCGACAAGTTCTCAAGCCCAATCGTAATTGGTGAGTTTCAGTTCTAGGAAATCCCAACATGACGCCCCCATCCTCTGCCCAGGTCACAGAAGCTCCGGATACGTCGTTGACTGTAAACCCGGATGAGCAAACCTTTCGCCAGCGCGCCTATGCCGCATTGTTAGACCCCCATATTGAAGACAATCTGCATAAGCCAATCGAAAAGTGGATCGGCATATTGATTGTGGCCAACCTGTTGGCTCTGGTGCTGGAGAATGTCAACGAAATCTACACGCCGTATGCGAAGTGGTTCCACTACTTCGATGTTTTCTCGGTAGTCATCTTCACGATCGAATACCTGACTCGACTCTACTTAGCACCAGAAGACCACGAATTCAAACGGTCCTCCAGTCCGCACCTCAAATACATCCGCAGCCCTTTTGCCATCATTGACCTGTTGGCCGTTGCACCCTTTTACCTGCAGGCCTTTATTCCAGTAGATTTAAGAGCTTTGCGATTACTCAGGCTGCTGCGAATCCTGAAACTGTTCCGTGTTTTGATCCCTGCCTGGCGTGAATTCGTGGTCGCCAATCGTGGACGAACATTCCGGCAAAAAATCCATGCCCTGGTCTATCCCAGCGAATATGGCGGCGAACTCCATCATCTCTTTGATAACTTTATTGCGCTTTGGGTGGTGATTTCGGTTGTTGCTGTCGTACTGGAGTCAGTTCAAGGTATTCACTATGTCCTCAATATCGAGTTCATCGTGCTGGATGCGCTTGCTGTGGGAATCTTCACGATTGAATACTGCCTGCGAATCTATTCCAGTGTGGAATCACCTGGTATGGCCCATCCGATCTGGGGCCGACTCAAACAAGCCAAGACCCTACCTTCACTGATTGACCTATTGGCAATCATGCCTTTCTTCCTGGAAGCGTTCCTACACCACCTGCTCGATCTGCGATTCCTACGGGTGTTTCGACTGCTACGGTTGCTCAAGCTCACCCGCTATACCGGGTCAACAAAAACCCTCTCCATCGTGGTGGTCCGTGAGTGGCCGGTCTTGGCGGGATCTGCCTTTGTGATGCTTTTGCTTGTCATCCTGACAGCCAGCCTGGGCTACCTCTTTGAACACGAGGCGCAACCTGAAAAATTTGAAAATATTCCGCAAGCCATCTACTGGGCCGTGATCACCCTGGCTTCTGTAGGCTATGGCGATATCTCACCCGTGACACCCATGGGTCGGTTGATGACCATTATCTTGGCCTTGTTGGGAATTGGCATCTTTGCCATCCCGGCGGCCATTTTGTCTTCAGCGTTTACCGATCAGTTGCGCATTGAGCGTGAAGCGCTCAAAAAGTCCCTGCATGAGATGTTGGGCGATGGAATCTTGTCTGAAGAAGAGCGAGAGCATCTCCATCACGAAGCCAAGCGACTTCACCTGAGCAAGGAGGAAGTCAATCAGCTAATTGCCCAGGCTAGAAAAGCTTATGAAAAAGAACATGATTTACAAGGCATGCCGCTACACAAGATCGCCGCTAACCCCGAATTGGCGGTAGAGCACTTCAAGCATGTACTTGGCGAGATGCGTCAACTGGCGCTGCTGACCGATCTGGGTAAGTTTGACCAGATCGCGGCCGAGAAGAAACGCTTGACCGAAGGTGAGCAGGAAATCTGGCTAAAGCTTCAAAGCTGAGCGTGGGGCGTCTGGCCTGCTGAGCTTAAGGTCAGACTTGACTGCCCATGACCCATCCGCTGGCAGCGCACTGCGCTTCGCAAGTTACGTGCAGCAGATCAATCAGTCGCGGTTGAGAATGGTGATGCTGATACGTCGGTTACGCGGATCCTTGGGATCAGTCGGGTTGTAAGGCACGGTATCGGCCACACCCTCAATGCGGGCAAAACGCGCTTCCTGAATGCCCTGCTGCTCAAGGTTTTTACGGGTTGCCTCGGCACGCTCGGACGATAAAGTCCAGTTGTTGCGGTTATTGGTGTTGGCAAAAGCCAGGCTGTCGGTGTGGCCCCGCAAGGCCACCTTGTTGGGTAATCCGGTGAGCAATTTGCCAACTTCCAGCAACAATCCCTGCGCTCTGGGCGTCATATTGGCAGTCCCCAGTCCGAACATGGCGAAATCTGCCTTGTCAATGATCTCGATCCGCAAGCCGTCCTTGTCGCGGGCAAACTGCACCTGATCCTTAAGATTTTTCAGGTTCGGATTTTTTTCCAGGTTTTCCTTGAGGTCCTTTTCCAATTTTTCAAAACTGGCTTTTTCGGCTTCCATCTTGGCTTTCAGCTCTTCATCGATCTGGCCGGACTCCTTGCTGTCAGATCCCCTTGGCGATGGATCGTTTTCAGTGGGCCCTCCCTGAGACTTGGGCGTCACGATATTGAGCATATTGGTCTGCTTGGCCCGAAACGGCAAGCCATCCGGATCGATGATGGAAGAACCTCCAAACATGCCATCCGATCCCGCCAACTTGCCCAACTCCAGACTACTCTGAGACGTTGGCTTGAAATATTCGGCAATGCTCTTGCGCTGGTCTTCATTGGAGGCACCCAGCAGCCACATCAGCAGGAAGAACGCCATCATGGCGGTCATCATGTCGGCCAGGGCAATTTTCCAGGCGCCACCGTGGGCGCCACCGTGGCCATCGCCAATCACCTTTTTTATGACGATGACAGGCGCTGTTGGCGCTGCTTCGGCTTGCGCTTCAGGCTCTGCCTCAGACGCAGATTGCGCAGCCGCGGCAATTGCCGCCTGCGCCTCTGCCTCAGCGTCGGCAACCGGTGCTGCTTCTAGCTCAGCGGTGGCCGCTTCTGCCATACTTAATTACCTCGCATGCCGTCAAACACTTCGGCAAAGCTGGGCTGGTTGTGGTGGCTGATGCTGACCCGGGCTGCTTCAATGATCAGCGGCATAGGGTGTCCGTGCATAGTGCCAATGATGATCTGCTTGACCACCTTGAAGATCTCACCCTCTTCTTCAACAATCTGGGCCATCCGCTTGGACATGGGCTCAACCAGACCATAGGCGAAGAACACGCCCAGGAAGGTTCCGACCAGAGCGCCACCAATCAGGGCACCCAGCACAGGTGGCGGCTCATCAATCTTGCCCATGGTCTTGACCACACCCAGCACGCAGGCCACGATACCCAGCGCAGGCAGGGCACCTGCCAGGGTTCCGACCGAATCAACCACCTTGAGTTCACTGTGGTGGTGTGTCTTGATCGACTGGTCCATCACCTCTTCCACCGCGTAAGGGCTGAGATTGCTGGACGACACCACCATCAAACGCACGGTGTCAGTGATCAAGTGCAACAAGGCATGGTCATGCAGGATTTTTGGGTATTCGCCAAAAATTGCACTTGCCTCGGGGTTTTCAATATGCGCCTCTAGCGCCACCGCCCCCTCCGTCTTGAGGGTTTTCATGATTTTGGCGACGACAAAGATAGTGCTCAGGTAGTCTTCCTTCTTGTAGGCCGGGCCCTTGAACACCTTGCCAATGCCTTTGCCCAGGCCTTTGACCACCTCCATGCCATTACCAACCAGCATGGCCGCCACACCGGCTCCTACGATGATGAAGGTCTCAACGGGAGCTGCCTTGATGATGGGCGCCATCGAGCCTCCGGCCATGACATAACCGCCAAAGACAAAGACAAACAACAATACAAGACCAATAATCGCAACCATTCAAGACTCCTCATCAGCATCCAGGTGTCTGGACAATATCTGCCATCACCCGCTGCCAAGACTTTGCCAGCCAGCCAGGGCTGGCGTTCAGTGCATAGTGGAGGGGACCCCGCTGCCGACTGGTGCTTTGCCTGGCAACAAGCCAGGCACATCACGCCATGCCTGGCTGATCTCTCGCATCAGCGACAGAATTTCATCCAGAGCGGCCTGATCATTGTAAGCATTGACAAAGACAAGTCTACGTGTGACATACCCGTAGAGCTCGTGCAGATTACGGGCCAGATCACCCCCCTTTTCCAGGTCCAGGGCACTTTGCAGGCCAATCGTGATTCGGCCGGCTCTGGCCAGGCTCTTGTTCTTTTCTTCAATTGAGCCGCGATCGATATGTCCTTTGGCGCTGACCATGCTCTCAATCAGGCCGTCAAACAGCATCTGAATTAGCTCAACCTTGTCCGCCGCCATGGCGCGACTGGTATGGCTACCCTGACCATATTCCTCCATGGCTCTGAAATTGACTCGCATGATCCAAGACTCCTTTGAAGCTGTCACTTCAGGATTCGGTGGCAGCCAAGGAAACTTAAGCCAATGATGGGTAAAAATCAGAGATTGATTCGAGGGCTTGGAAAAGCCAAGCTCAATTCAAGCAAAACGGCAAGAATTTGCCGCTTGAACAGGGTTTTGAGTCCAATTCCACTAGTTTTTTATGCAACTTTCGAACTTCTGGGTTTGCGAACAGAAACCGGCTCGATTTGCAGGTTGGTACGTAGCTTTTTCACCACAGCACTGAGCATCTGACTGACCCGGGATTCAGTGACTTCCAGCACTTCACCAATTTCCTTCAGGTTGAGCTCCTCAACATAGTAGAGGTTCATGACCAACTGCTCTCGTTCGGGCAGGTCGGCAATGGCCTCGGTCAGGGCCTCCATGAACTCCTGCTGCTCAACCAGCGCCTCGGGCTGCTGCTGCGGATCTGCTGAAAGGTTCATCACCTCATCGGTCACCACTTCCAGCGAGTAGGTTTCAAAGCGGTGCGCCTGGGTACGCTCCTTGTGAAACTGCTCAATGTCCATGCCCATATGCTCGGCCAGCTCGGCTTGAGTCGGCGTGCGCCCCAGCTGGACCGCCAGCAACTGATTAGCTTCGCTATGGGATTTGTTGATGGCCACCGCCGAGCGGGGCAGAAACGACAGCCGACGCACCTCATCCAGAATGGCGCCGCGCACCCGGCTATGGGCAAAATTTTCGAATTCGATGCCGCGCCCCGGGTTGTAGGCTCGGGCGGCCTCCAACAAGCCGATCATGCCGACCTGAATCAACTCATCCAACTCCATGAAGGGCGGCAGGCGGACCTTCAGGTGCAGGGCAACCCGCTTGACCATGCCGAGATGGGCCATCACCAGCGCTTCGCTGTTGTTCTGCACCTCGTCGTACATGCGGATATTGGCCATGGTCTTCAGGCTGGTGCTTGCACCAGTCGCTCCAGAAAAAACTGAATACCCCCAGAGGCGTGGTCAGGCTTTGGCAGCTGATCAGCACTGACAGCCAGACGACGAAAATCTCTGGAAGCTGCGCTGCCTGGAGCGTATTCCAGGATGGCCTGGTATTTCTTCAGGGACTCCAGAACCAGCTCGTCATTTTCAATCGACCCCAGGTATTTCACAGATTTGTCGAGAAAACGTGCACAGACCTGATTGATGCGTTCATACAGCTTGTAGCCCTCGGGTTCGGTGTCCACCGCATTCGGAATCAGGAAAATGTCTTGAAGCTGGTGGTCTTGAACCATCACCTTGATGGTGCCGTAGGCATCAGCAATTGAGGACGGGTCATCACGGACCACCACAAAGCGCAGCGAACAGGCTGCCAGCAGGCTCATCACCATCGGCGAGATGCCAGCCGCCATGTCCACAATCAGGTAATCCATCTGATCGTTCAGCGAGCTGAATTCCTGCACGATTCTGGCAATCTGGACCTCGCTCAAGGCTGCCATATCCTGCAAGCCTGAAGCGCCAGGCACCAGCTTGATGCCCTGACGGGTGGTCACGATGATCTCGTCCAGCTTTTTTTCACCGCTCAGAAAGTGGCTCATGTTGTAGGGCGCCCGACACCCCAGCGCGATCTGGGCGTTGGCCAAACTCAAATCGGCGTCAAACAGCATGACCTTTCTGCCCAGAGCGTGTAGGGCCACGGCCAAATTGACCGATACCGTTGTCTTGCCTACCCCACCCTTGCCGCTGGCAATCCCAATCACCTGAGTGGGTCGTTGCATGTCCATGAACTTAGTGAATCTCCATCAAATTTGCAATCGGGGCAGGTCTGGGGCTTAGCGCAGGCTGCGCCTGAGGCATCCATTGTGCTACAGCCAGCTCAGCCAACAGATCGGGCGTCAACTGCTGCAAGGCCTCGTCGATTTTCTCAGACCCGCAAGCCACCGACAACCCGACCGGGCTGCCAGCTTGCAGCAGGTAATGCAGCAGCGGCCAGGGCGCACTGGCTTCATCCAGCTTGCTCAGCATCAGGCTGCTCCACTGAATTCCGGTGGCGCTGAGTACGCGCTGCAAGGTTACGCTGGATGCGTCGGCCGGCAGTACCGCGTGCCACTGGGCCTGTGGGCAGACCTGGCGCAAGGCCTGCATGTTCTCTTGCAGCTGAACACCGGCTGTATCAATCAGAATCAGCTGGCGCTGGTCCAGCTCGCTTAACAAGACCGCCAGGGTATCGGCGTCCTTGGCGCGTAGGCAGTCCACCCCCAACTGGGCGCACAGCATTTGGGTCTGCGCCCAGGCGCCGGCCCGCTGGTCCTTGTAGGCAATGACCGTCATCTGATCCGGGTTGTGCTGGAGCATGGCTCGACGCAGCAGCCGGGAGGCCATCGATGATTTGCCGCTGCCCGAAGGCCCCGCCAGAACATGGATGCCTTGGCTTGGGGCAGCCACGGTTTGGTAGTCAATATTGGCCAGCAAATGCTCGGTGATGGTGTCAATGGCCAGACCCAGGTGGGTCTGATCGCGCAAGGCATCCAGCAGCAAGGTACGCAGGCTCGCGGGCACCGCAGCCTCGCTCAAGCCCTGCACCAGAGGCTGGATCTCCTGCGGCCAGGATTGTTCTGCCTGCCACATCATGGCTTTCTGACTGAGCCTGAACTCCTGCCGCAAGGCGGCAATTTCTTCTCGTACCGTTGCCACGATCTCGCGGCTACGAATCAGGTCACGGTCGTTCTCGGCACCCGTGGGCTCACGACTAGGCGCAACCGCCTCAAGACTGGGTTCGGGCCGATCAAATGAACTGAACGGGTTGGCTGATTTGGCAGTCAACTGAGACTTTGTTGTCTGCGACTTTGGCATATGGGCCGCTACCAATTGGTCCTGGAAACTGTGGCCGGTTACCGCTTGTGCCGAATCGGGCACCGTCTCATCGTCCTTGGGTTCGGCAGCTTGCACGTCCACAGCAACCACCAGCTCTGTTTGACCCGCCAGTCTTTGATTGGAGATGACAAAGACATTCGGACCAAAGCGTGCCAGCGCCTGCTCATTGGCACTGCGTGTGTCGCGGGCCAGGATGCGTTTGAGTTCCATGACAGTTTCGCTTTATGGGTTTGGGTTTGACATCACTGCATTGCTGCGTGCACGTTATGAATCACCTTGACGTTCTGGTCGTCAGGAATTTCGCTGTAGGACAGGATCGTCAGGTCATTCACCCGATAACGCACCGCCTTGGACAGCCAGGGGCGGATGGCCGGCGAGACCACCAGCACCGCCGGATGGCCCTGATCTTCCACTTGCGAGGCGCCTTCGCGCAATGCCGCGAACAGGCGTTCGGCCAGACCGGGCTCGATGGACAGATTCTGGCCCGGGGCGCTTTGCTGAAGCACGTTGTGCAGCAGCTGTTCCAAATTGGGATCCAGGGTCATGACCGCCAGGCTGTTGCTGTCATCCAGCAGGCCCTGCACGATCATTCGGCCCAGCTTGGGTCGAACAATTGAGGTCAGCTGATCGGGTTCCTGGGTTCGGCCGGCTGCTTCGGACAGCGCCTCGGCGATGGTGCGCATGTCGCGAATCGACACCGACTCGCTCAACAGGTTCTGCAGGGTGCGGGTCACCACGCCCAGCGACAGCTTGCCCGGTACCAGGTCTTCAACCAGCTTGGGTGACCGGGCTGCGAGCTTGTCCAGCAGCTGCTGTACCTCGTCGTGGCTGAGCAGATCAGCGGCGCTGTCACGTAGCACCTTGTTCAAATGGGTGGCCACCGCCGTGCTGGGGTCCACCACGGTGTAGCCCAAGGTACGGGCATGGTCGCGCTCGGAGGGCTCGATCCAGACCGCATCCAGGCCAAAAGCCGGTTCCTTGGTGGCTTCACCCTCCAGCGAGCCATACACCTTGCCCGGGTTGATGGCCAGCTCACGACCGACCCTGACCTGACCTTTGCCACGCACCACACCCTTGAGAACAATATGGTAGGTGTCTGGATCAATGCTCAAGGCATCACGAATACGCACCGGCTGAACCAGGAAGCCCAGCTCAGCCGACAGTTTCTTGCGCACCCCCTTGACCCGGCTCATCAGCTGGCCGCCGTTTTCAGGGTTCACCAGCGGAATCAGGCCATAGCCAATTTCAAGCCCGATCAGGTCCACCTGGTCCACATCATCCCAGTCCAGTTCCTTGGGCTCTTCCAGCCCTGCGGCAGCCGCCTGTTCGGAGGGCGTCATCTCGGGCTCGGCATTGCGCAGAGTCAGGCGCCAGCCTAACGCAGCGCACACGACCGCGAGCGTCAGAAAAACCACATGTGGCATGCCAGGCACAAGGCCAAGCACCGCCAGAATGCCGCCGGCCATGTAAAGAGCCGTCGGATTGGCCAACTGCGAAGTGGCCTGCTCGGTCATGGACTCCGAGGTGGTCACCCGGGTCACGATGATGGCCGTTGCCAGTGACAGGAACAGCGAGGGAATCTGTGCAACCAGGCCATCGCCAATCGTCAGCAAGGTGTAAATACGGCCGGCCTCGGACAGGGATAGGCCATGCTGGCCAACGCCAATGGCCAGGCCACCCACCAGGTTGATGATCAGGATCAGAAGGCCGGCGACGGCATCACCGCTGACAAATTTGGAAGCACCGTCCATGGAGCCGAAGAAATCAGACTCCTGGGCCAGTTCCTCGCGACGTTTTTTGGCGGTCTCCTGATTGATGACGCCCGCGTTCAGGTCGGCATCAATCGACATCTGCTTGCCGGGCATGGCGTCCAGGGTAAACCGGGCATTCACTTCCGACACCCGGCCCGCACCCTTGGTCACCACAATGAAGTTAATGATCATCAGGATGGCAAAAATGATGAAACCCACCAGGTAATTACCACTGATCACAAACTCGCCAAAAGCCGCCACCACCTTGCCGGCCGCCTCATGGCCCTCATGCCCGTTCACCAGAATGACCCGGGTCGAGGCCACATTCAGCGCTAGCCGCAGCATGGTGGCCATCAGCAGGACCGAGGGAAAGCTTGAAAACTCAAGAGGTTTTCGGGTGCCTATCGCGATCATGATCACAATCAGGCTGCAGGCGATGTTGAAGGTGAACATCACATCCAGCAACAAGGCTGGCATCGGCACCACCAACATGGCCATGATCAGCAACACCAGGACGGGAATTCCCAGACCGGTGTAATCAAATTTGCTCAGGTTCTGTCGAACCGTTGACAGGGTGATGGTGCTCATGCCCCTGGATATGCAAAGACCATGCCATCCAAAAACTCATGGTTAGAGTGGTTTCGACAGTGGCAAGGCCTTTCCGGTCACGGTTTTTGCTTATTACAGGTGCAGCAGCCTCATTCGTGGGGCCTATCACCTTGCCAACAGATCGGAACCCGCATGGACGCCAACCTGAATTTTCTGACCGCTTCCGCCCCAGGCGCCTTGAGTTTGGGGGACAACACCCCCAGCGTTGAAAGCAAGAGTCCGGCCAGCAG
This sequence comes from Burkholderiaceae bacterium, assembly GCA_017856435.1. Classification (GTDB taxonomy): domain Bacteria; phylum Pseudomonadota; class Gammaproteobacteria; order Burkholderiales; family Burkholderiaceae_C; genus Hylemonella. The sequence goes on along the minus strand of JAFMFB010000017.1, from coordinate 20,323 downwards.
ATCGATGCTTGGGCAGGAGTTTGCCAACCTGATGCGATCCCTGTTGCCCGACAGCGAGCGGCAAGGTCTTGCCGCTGCCAACCCGGTTGCCGGCGCCAACAGCCTGCAAACTCTTAATTTAGGGAACCAGTTTTCTCTGGTGACCAGTGCCACCCCGCAGCCCGATGAAGATAGTCTGGCGGCCTTTGCCAAATCGCAGGGACTGGCTGACAGTGCTGTTCAGGCCCTGTTTGGCGACCTCAAGCCCCTGACCAGCAAGCTCATTCAGACCGACAAGCTTCAAGGCATCCCGGATGTCGCCTCAGCGACCACCCCGGCTGAACCATCCTCCGCCACCAATCTCCTGAGCCTGACCCCCGGCTGGTTTGTCTCGAACCCGATCGCTCAAAGCCAGGCTGCAGCGACGTTCCCCGTGCCGCCGGTTGCCCACGCCGAAACCGCCCTGCCTGCATTGGCGTCGATCAAGGCAAGTGGATGGCCCCTGACTCTGAACTCTGCGAGCCCTGCAGACAGTGGAGCAGCGGATGACGGCAGCACTGCCAAGCTGGTCAATTTGCTGGCTGCTCACGGCGCCAGCGCCAGCATCACCCAGCTGCCAAAGAACGACACCGTCCCGCTGGTTGGCCCTCAAGACCCCGCCCAGGGGACCGAGGCGCCTGAACCCGGGCCGCTGGACGTAATGCGCCTGCGCCTGATCCCGGCCTGGGAGACCATGACCCGGGAGCTGGCCAAGGCCACGGGCAGTGAACAGGCCATGACCTGGGCCAATCTGGCCAACGGCCTTCTGGCCAAGGCCCAGACTAATAGTGTGGCCGAATCCGTCATCGACCTGGGTGACGCCCTGATTGGCTCAGCCATCGACACCCCAGATGGCATCTCGACCGTGTCAGCAACCTTCAACAATGACAACCTTGCCCAGCTGGGTCATGCGGCTGAGCAGGCCCCAACCCTGAATCTGACCGACAAGTCCACCAGCACCACCGCCTTGTCGCCCCTGACCGACCGGGCCGCCCAAATCAGTCAGATGGCCGACAAACTCGGTCAGGCCCTCAGTGAGCGCATGCAAAATCAGATTGAACAGGGTCAATGGAAGCTTGAACTGCGGCTCAAGCCAGCCCATCTGGGGAAAATTTCGGTCGAATTGGATATGAATTCCGGCATCCTGGATGCTGTTTTCAAGTCAGACAATGCACTAACCCGGGAGCTTATCGCCCAGGGACAGCAAAAATTGCGGGACAACCTGGCGCAGGCTGGCATGACAGTTGCTAACGTATGGGTTAATAGCAACGGTCAGCAAAGTACTGGCGGAAATCCGACACCCCGACAATCGCCGGCGCAAGTCCAAATTCCTCAGTCTGAGCCTACCGTAGCAACGGATTTAAAAGTATTGGTAAAAAGCGCAAAATCAACCGATGGTTGGGACGAGTTGGTCTAGTGAATTGACCCCGGCCCTTTTTGATAACACGATGAGGTAAACCATGGCAAACGCACCTGCAGCTGAAGTGGAAGTCGAAGAAGGCGGCGAAGCAGAAGCCAAGCCGAAGAAGTCAATCCTGAAAGTCATTCTGGCCGTGGTCGGCCTGATCGTGCTGCTGGTGGGCACGGTGTTTGGCACCCTGTTCTTCTCAGGCTACTTCAACCCGAAGCCGCCGGTTGATCCGGAAGCCGCAGAAGAGGCCCATGGCGGTGGCGGCAGCCCTGGCAAAAAAGAAGCCAAACCGAACAAAATGGCCAAAAAGTCGCCTGAATCCACCCGCTTCGAATACAACTACATGCAGATTGAAAAGGATTTTCTGGTCAACTTCCAGAATTCCAAAAAGGTCATGTCGATTTCTCTGGCGGTCATGACCCACTATGACGATCGGGTGTTTGAAAATGTCAAGAAACACGACTTTGCCTTGCGCTCAGCCATCCTGGACATTTTGCGTCAGGTTCCCGAAAGTGAGGTCAGCAAACCTGAATTTCGCATCGAACTGGCGCGCAAGATTCGCAACGCCATGAACAGCTTGCTGGAAAAGTACGAAGACTTTGGCGGCATCGAAGAGGTGCTCTACACCAACTTCATCATTCAATAAGCACCGCCCTGAGATACGCAGTCATTCCATGGCCACCAACCTGCTCACCCCTGACGAGTTAAACGCACTGGCCGAAGGCGTGCAAGACGGCACGATTCCGGTCGATACGGGCTTCAACACCTCAGCCAAGGTCAAGAAACATGACCTGGCCAGTGAGGACAGCAGCCTGGGCGTTAACCTGACCTCGCTGGACATGATCAACGAGCGGTTTATCCGCATGTTCAGGCTGGGTCTGGTGGAAATGCTGCGCAGCAGCCCCAAGGTCAACCCCACCCAAGTACAGATTCTGCGCTTTGGCGACTACCTCAAGGGCTTGCAGCCCCCGATGTCGGTCAATGTCGTGCGCGCCAACCCCCTGCGGGGCTACTCGATTGTGGTGCTGGACCCGACCGTGGTGTTCAGCTCACTGGACAGCTTTTTTGGCGGATTTGGCAAGGGCGTCGGCCAGCTTCCATCGGGCCGCCTGTTCACTCCTACCGAATCTCGCATCATCAACATGATCCTGGAGGTGTTTTTCCGCTGCCTCAAGGAGGCCTGGTCCCCGGTGATGCCGCTTGACTTTGAACTGGTCAGCTCCGAGATCAACCCTCAGTTTGCTCAGATTGCTGATGAAAACGACCTGGTGATTCTCAGTCGCTTTGAAGCGGAAGGCAATATCGATGCCCGCGGCTTTATCGATCTGGTCCACCCCTATGCCTCGCTCAAGCCCATTCGCGAACTGCTGCGCAGCCGGGTGCAGACGGGCGACGGCAATGAAGAATCAGAAAAACAGTGGGCCGAAGAACTCAAGGTGGCGGTCAACAGTGCCAGCCTGGAGCTCCAAGTCCTTGTCGGGTCCATCGAAACCTCAATCGGACAGATCGAGGCCATGGAAGACGGCGACATCCTGTTCTTCAAGAAACCCGAATTTGCCCGCATGCTGGTCAACGGACTGCCAGCCTTTGATGTACAGGCCGGTAGTGTGGGTGCGCAAAGCGCTGTGCAAATCGAGCGCGCCTGTATCCCGAGTCAGCAATAACACGTTAGGAAACGACCATGTCAGACACGCCTGTGGAAAACGCCGAAGCGGCCAAAAACCAGATCAATCCTGAAGTGTTGCAAAACATTTCGGTCACCTTGTCGATCGAAGTGGGACGCGCCATGATCAAGATTCGCGATCTCATGCGTCTGACCCAAGGCAGCGTGGTGGAGCTTGACCGGATCGCCGGCGAGCCGCTGGACCTGCTTGTCAACAATACCGTAGTGGCGCAGGGCGAGATTGTCCTGGTCAATGACCGCTACGGTGTGCGCCTGACCCGGGTTGCCCCGGCCTCAGAGCGCATGAAGAATTTGTGAGCTGAACCATGCCACCCGGATTTTCAGGCGCCGACCTGTTGCGCATGATCGGCAGCATGGTGCTGGTCCTTGCTTTAATGGGCGGCCTGCTCTATCTGCTCAAGCGCATGCAAGCCAAGATGGGCAGCCAGACGCCTGGACGCCGTCTTCAGGTGCTCGAAAGCCTGAGCCTCAATACCCGACACAAGGTTGCCCTGCTGTCAGTGGATGGCCACAAGGTCCTGGTCGGCATGAGCCCGGGCCAACTGACCCATCTGGCGCACTGGCCCGATGAGGGCAACGCGACCAAGCCCGAGTCCTCCAAGACTTTTGACCTGCAGGCCCTGACCGGAGACAACCATGCAGCGTAAGCATTGGCTAATCTGCGCCCTGCCCGTTCTGTGGCTGGCCCTGCCGGCCCTGGCTCAAGCGCAAGGCATCCCGATGGTCAATGTCAGTGGCGGCCCCAAGGGCACCCAGTACAGCCTGACCCTGCAGCTGTTGGCGCTGATGACGTCGCTGACACTGCTGCCGTCCTTCCTGTTGATGATGACCTCGTTTGTACGCATCATCATCGTGCTGTCCATCCTGCGTCAGGCGCTGGGCACCGGCCAGACGCCGCCCAATACCGTGTTGGTGGGACTGGCTCTGTTTCTCAGCCTGTTCATCATGTCGCCGGTGTTGCAAGACCTCTACACCAACGCCATCACCCCCTACATGAACAACAACCTGGCGTTTGACAAAGCCCTGGCAGCCGCCCAGGACCCGCTGCGCGGCTTCATGCTCAAGCAGACCCGGGAGGATGACATTCAACTCTTCATGCAGATGGCCAACAACAAGGAAGCCCTGACCACCGCCCAGGTTCCCTTTGCCACCCTGGTGCCGGCCTTCATCACTTCTGAACTCAAGAGCGCCTTCACGATCGGATTTCTGATTTACATCCCGTTTGTGGTGATCGACCTGATTGTCTCCAGCGTGCTGATGTCCATGGGCATGATGATGCTCTCGCCCATGATGATCTCCATGCCCTTCAAGTTGATGCTGTTTGTGCTGGTGGATGGCTGGAGCCTGATCCTGGGCTCACTTGCCTCCAGTTTTGTCGTCTAGAAAGCCGTACCATGGATACCACCACTGTCGTTGACCTGGGCCAGCAGGCGCTCTGGATGACCGTCCTGATCTCCGCCCCGCTGTTGGGTGTGGCCCTGTTTGTGGGCCTGTTCATCGGGGTGCTGCAGGCGGCCACTTCGATCAACGAGGCCACCCTCAGTTTCATCCCCAAGCTGGCCGCCCTGGCCCTGACGCTGGCCATTGTGGGCGGCTGGCAGGTCGGCACGCTGGTCGAGTTCACCCGGGCGCTGTTCCAGCGCATCCCCACCCTGTTCACCTGAGGCCATGGAGTTTTCGGCCGAAAACCTGCTGGCGCATTTTTACGCGCTGCTGTGGCCGATGCTCAGAATCTCGGCCCTGCTGGTCGCAGCGCCGGTGTTTTCCCTGCGGGCGCTTAACCTGCGGGTGCGCATTGTGCTGGCGCTAGCCATCACCTGGCTGGTTTATCCGCTGCACACCTGGCCCAACATAGATCCCTTGAGTGCGTCGGGCCTGCTGGAAATTGGCAATCAGATCATGATTGGTCTGCTGATGGGTCTGATGCTGCAGATTGTCACTTCGGCCGTCCTGATTGCTGGTCAATCGATTGCCAACGCCATCGGCCTGTCCATGGCCACCATGATTGACCCGAACATGGGCAATGTGCCGGTAACGAGTCAGTTTTTGCTGATTCTGGCCACACTGATCTTTGTTGGCCTGGGCGGACATGCCATTCTGTTGAGCCTGGTGGTCGAGAGCTTCAACAGCCTGCCGGTGGGCAAGGCGCTGGTCGCCGAGGAAGCCTGGCGCCAGTTGGTCATGTGGAGTTCCATGCTTTTTCTCGGCGCCTTGCTGACAGCGCTGCCGGTGATGGTGGCCCTGCTGCTGATCAATATCGGCATTGGCATTGCCACCCGCGCGGCGCCCAGCCTGAACATTTTTTCGGTGGGTTTCCCGGCCATGATCTTTGCCGGCTTTGGCATCCTGGTGTTGGCCCTGCCCAGCATTGGCGCGCGCATTCAATGGTTGTGGATGCAGGGCTTTGCCCAGGTCCGCATTCTGGTTGGCTTGTCCTGAGGAGTTTGACTCATGGCTGAGAACAGCGCAGAAAAAACCGAACAACCCACCGCCAGACACCTTCGCAAGGCCCGCGAAGACGGTCAGGTCGCGCGCTCGATCGAACTGCCCGCTGCAGCGGTCACCATCGGCGCGATGCTGCTGATCTACCTGATCGGTGGCGTCTGGTTTCAACGGGTCAGCGCCTTGTTTGCCAACGGCTTCAGCTTTGACCGTAAAACCCTGGACAACCCGCAACTGCTGGGCGTCGCATTCATGCACCAGATGGCGGAAGGCCTGCTGCTGATCTTGCCGGTGCTGATACTGACTCTGGTACTGGCTCTGCTGGCCAGCGGCGCCACCGGTGGTTTTTTGTTTGCCCCCAAATCGATCATGCCGAACTTCGGCAAGATCAATCCGATCAATGGCATTGCCCGCATGTTTAGCGCCCGCTCCCTGGTCGAACTGGGCAAGGCGCTGGCCAAGTTTTCCCTGATTGCGCTGGTGCTGTGGATTCTGGTGGAGCGCCAGATGGGTCAGCTGATGAACCTGGGGCAAATGGGTCTGGAGCCAGCCATGGCGGCTGCCGGCATGATGATTGGCGAATCAGCGCTGTGGCTGTCGCTCAGCCTGTTGTTCATTGCGATGATTGATGTGCCGTATCAAAAATTCAGTTTCAACAAGCGCATGATGATGACCAAGCAGGAGGTCAAGGACGAGCTCAAGGACATGGAGGGTCGCCCCGAGATCAAAGAAGCCCTGCGCGCGCGCCAACGCGAGCTGGCCAACGCACGCATGATCCAGAAGGTCAAGGAAGCCGATGTGGTGATCACCAACCCGGAACACTTTGCAGTGGCCCTGTCCTATGACCCCACCAGTGATGGCGCCCCCATTCTGCTGGCCAAGGGCGCTGACTTCATGGCGGCGCGCATTCGCGAGGAGGCGAAAAAGCACGGTATTGAAATGTTTGCCGCCCCGCCCCTGGCGCGTGCCCTGTACTTCACCACCAAGGAAGATCATCCGATCCCTGAGGCCCTCTACCTGGCGGTGGCTCAGGTGATTGCCTATGTCTTCAGTCTGGCGGATGTACAACCCGGGGTTGACCCCATGCCCAAACCCAGGCCCCAGGTCCCGCGCTCGATGCTGTTCGATGCTGACGGAAAACTGGCGCAAAATTGACCCCTCCGTCATTGCCCGCCATGGAACCGCACTTTTTCCAACTGCTCGACCGCATCCGCTACCAGGCGGCCCTGACGGCGATCGCGCGTGAAGGCAAAAGCCTCGCACTGATCTCCCCGGTTGGGGCCCTGGCCGAGCATTACAAGCAGGCCTTGCTCGAGCGTCTTGGCACCGATCTGCAGCACATCGAGATCAGAACCTTCTTTCCGGCCGACTCTGATGGGATCGTCCAGCATTTCAACCAGGTCGTCGGTGAAATGCCTATGGCCCAAGCGCTGGCCAACCGCGGCGATCAGCCCGGCCTGAAACTCTGGGTGGTGCATGATGCAATGGCCCTGCCCGCGCATGAGCTGCAGTTGCTGCTGCAACTGCTGGAGAAATTTCCCGGCGCCCATGTTCGTGCCTTGCTGGTATACGGAAACGCCGAAGTCATTCCCGATGGCCTGGAGGCGTTTGAAAAATCACTCATGCGCTGGGTTGTCGAGCGCCCCAACCTGGAACAGATCAAGGAATGCCTAGCCAATGAACCCGACCCGCTGCGCATCAAGGACCTGCGCGCCCTGATACAGCGCATGGCCCCAGGGTCTGGCATGGCTGACAAGGCTTTGGCAGACCCCGCCCCGCGATCCCAAGCTTCAGCCAGCACCCCTGACAAGGCGTCCTCCCGATCGGCTTGGGTTTTGCGCTGGCTGAAGATTTTCGCCCTTGCGCTGGGATTGCTGATTCTTTCGGCCGGGGTTGCGGCCTGGCTCAATCCTCAGCTTGTCAGCAAACTTAAATCCCACTGGCTGCCCGCCTCGCCAACCGCTGCGCAAACGCAAGCGCAGTCCTCATCTACCGCTCCTGACGCGCCGGCAACATCATCAACAACGCCACCCACAGATCAATCCGCCGCTTCTGACCCAGCCAATCAAGCGGCCGGTTCATCTCCAGCGCAAGCGTCCAAGGAGGGCGAATCCAAAGACCCCACGCCCACCCAGACCGGCGAACCGTCCTCGCCGACCGAACAGTCTGCGGCTCAGTCACGGACCAAGCCTGAGGCGTCTGAGCCAGCCAGCAACAACAAGGCAGCCAAGGATGGAAAACTTGCCTCTGACACCGGCAAGACGGGTGAATTGCTCACCGAACTGCCCGAGGGTGCTGCCCAGGGTGAACAATGGGCCAAGCAACTCAGCGCCGACAACTTTGTCGTACAACACAGCATCTCACCCACCTATGCCCAGGCGCTGGACATCCAGAAGCGCTTTCCCGAACTGGACAAGGCGCACATCGTTCCCCAGTTTGTCGGCAATGAAACCCAGGCACGCTTTGCACTCGTCAGCGGCCCCTATCCTGGCAAAGAAGATGCCAATAACTTTCTCAAGACCAAACGTTCACCGGCCGACAGCTGGCTTCGCACAGCAGCCTCCTTGCAGGAACGTCTGGTAGCAAAAGCGGCCCGCGGCAGGAAGCCCTGAAAGGCAAACCATGAGTGATCCGGAAATCTTCCATTCCAATCAGCCCCATCAGGTCTCGATTCCCGATGGGTCGCACATGGCGGTGGCCAAAACGGCGACCCAGCAAGAGCCTTCGGTGCACAAGGTCTACAGACCCGGTGGGGGCGAAGAAATTGAAGACATTCACCCGGACCATATCGTCAGCAGCCAGACTGCCGAAGCCCCTCCCAGAATTGAGCGGGTTGCCGAGACCGCCAAAGCGGACCGCACCAACCTCGCCAAAACGCCCCTGAGCACGCCCACCGAGGCCAGAGCCGCCGCCGAGTTGCCAGCGACCAACCAGGCTGTAGCGCCTAAGGTCCTTGCTCCTCCCCCGACCAGCGCAAAAGCAGCAACGGCTGCGCCCGTAACTGCTCAAGCTTTGGAGTCTCACGCCGATTCAGCCAGAGCCAACCCTGAAATGCCAGGCTTGCAAATGCCCGAAATGGACTTTCCAGCCCGGGTGGTGCATTTGCGAATTGAAAACGAACAACTCAGAAGCCGTCTGGAAAATTTGGAAGCCGATAGCTGAAAACTGACCCCTGAGCACGATTGAGAACCCATGAGCACCGATCCCGCAACCACCGAGCAGCCAAGCGAACCGCCCCAAGCCAGCGCCAGCGCTCACAGCCAGCCCGAGGCAAGCAGCCAGCCGCCGCAACCTGTTGACACTGCGCTGGCCGATGGGCCGAGCCCTGAACAGGAGCTCTCGGACATGAAGCTGGTGGTGCTGGAGTCTGCCGAACTGGCCAATCGTTCAGCCAATATGGCCACCAATGCCGGGGCTGATCTGAAAACTGCCACCAAGTCAATTCATGACACGGTTAAGGGGCAGAAACGCTTCAACCTCATTATGGCCAGCATCACGGGCGCCCTGCTGGTGTTTGGCGCCCTGGTCTTTGGCAGCATGACCTTCACCCTCAAGACCAGAATCAATCAAATCGACGAAATGCTTTCCGCCATGAGCAAGCGCGTCGGGGAGCTCAACGATGGCCTGGAAGTGGTGGGCTCGGTTAACGAAGGCTTTCAGGAGATGGTGGCCAAACAGGAGGGCATCGCTGCAGCCCAGACGCGGCTTGAAGTCCGCATCAATGAATTTGTGCAAAGTGCCCAGGCTGTGCCGGATCAAAAAGCCAAGCAGACCGAGGCCCGAGATCAGGCTGTGGCCAAACAGGTCCAGGCCTTGGAAAGTGGCCTGCGCGCCCAATCCCAGGCCATCAACGCATTGAGTGCGCAGATGCAGGGTCTCAACCGATCCATGAGTGACAACAGCGGCCTCAAGCGTGAAATGCAAGCGCTGGCAAAACTGCAACGTGAACGCCAACAGGCGGAAGCAAGTCTGCTGGCTCAGGTCAACAAGGCCAAGGCGGCCGCTGAAGCCGCACCGCCTCCCCAAGCTGCAAAACCCCGTGATCGCCTGGTTCGCTATCCGCGAGTCGATACCGACACTGCACCCACCCCTGGTGCGGGTGTACTCAGTACCAAGTGAGCAAAGTCAGTCTGGCTGAATGACCCAGAGGCTGACCCAGGTCCAGGCCTAGTTAGGTCCAGGCCTAGTCATCAGACCCAAGAATCAGGTCTGGTCAATTGGCTGGGCTAGTTAGCTGATGTATCAGGCTAAAGCGTCAGGCCGCGGCCTGGGCTCCGCCTTCTTCGGCTGAGTCGTTGTGGCGGAGCTCGTATTTGTCGAGCTTCACGATCAGGGTGGTGCGCTGCAGGTTGAGCAACCTGGCCGTCTGCGACACATTGCCCCCGGCGCGCTCAAGTGCCTGGGTGATCAGGGCGCGCTCCACATCCGCCAGATGTTCCTTGAGTGACAGTCCTTCAGGCGGCAGGCATGGCAGGCCCTGGGCCAGCATGATGATTTCTTCCACCTCGTTACGGGAAGCATCAAGCTCGGAAGGTACCTGCGCTGGCAGGACACTTTCAAGCGGCTGCACCGATTCGCTAATCTGAAGGGCTTTGTCATTGGAGGCAAAGGGGCTGAGTTCCATGGTAGCGACGGCTTGAGCGCCCATCTGCTGGGCTTGCAGTTCACGCAGGCCTTTTGGCAAAAAGGACGGCGGCACCATGGCCAGTTCCAGACGTTGTCCACTGAACAGCGCAGTAAAGCGGTCCACTAGATTGGAGAGCTCGCGCACATTGCCCGGCCAGCCATAGCTTTGCAAAAGCTTGAGAAAATCCGGCGCAAAGCTGATGGACTTACTCCCCTTGGCTGCAAACTTGCCCGCAAAGAAGTTCAGCAACTCCGGCACATCCTCACAGCGCTCACGCAAGGCCGGAATTTGCATTGGCAACACATTAAGCCGGTAGTACAGGTCTTCACGGAATCGCCCTGCGGCAATCTCGGCCTCCAGGTCCTTGTGTGAGGCAGCCACCACCCGCACATCCACCGGTACTGGCTTGGAGCCGCCCACCGGTTCGACCGTCCGCTCCTGCAGCACCCGCAGCAACTTGACCTGCATTTCCAGGGGCATGTCACCGATCTCATCGAGAAAAATCGTCCCGCCGTGGGCCAGCTCAAAACGGCCGATCCGGTCAGAGGTGGCGCCGGTGAATGAACCCTTGCGATGACCAAAGAGCTCGCTCTCGAGCAGTTCCTTGGGAATGGCGCCGCAATTGATCGGGACAAAGTGCCCGCCTCTGCGGTCAGACAATTCGTGGAGTGCGCGTGCAACCAGTTCCTTGCCAGTGCCACTCTCACCATGGATCAGAACTGTGGCGTTGCTTGGCGCAACGCGTTCCAGCAGATGGCGGATACCAGTAGCCCCGGCACTGGCGCCCAGGAAATTGGAACGATGAGACGCAGCAGCCACGAACTGTGATTTTTGGTTTTTTTCTGAACAAGAGCTGATGTTTGGTCAGCTGCTGGTTCTTATACTTTTCTTCGCTTTGTTTTCGCTTAGTTTTTTTTCACTGTGCTTCTTTCAATTCGAAGCGCTTTACAGACTTGACACAATCCGACACGGATTAGACACAATTCGACTGCTCCCCCAAACTAGGGTAAACCCTTGGTTTGGTTTTGATTGCAAAAAAATGTAAATTTGGACAAATGCTGATTACGGTTTGACTAATCCTCAAGTCAATCCAGATAAGAAAATTGGACCGAACATCTGCTCCCGGACCCCACAGGATGCGTAAAAAACAGGCCGATGAGAACGCCATTCGAGCATGGGTTCACTCAAGCTTGTTCGCCTGGTGCCGAATCTGAGTGTGAACCCGAATAACTGGCCGCAGTGCATTCTGTCGGGCCAACCCAAACCGAGGACTTCGCATGTCACGCAAGCAATTGACCAACCGCTTCCTGGCCCTGGTAATCATGGTGGCTCTGGCTGGCTGTAGCACCATTGACCTGTCCCCTCCCAAAGCTGAGGCAACTGACAAAGCTGCCATCAAGGTTGCTGATAAGACGGCACCAGCCCCTAAACCAGTGGCTGTGCCCCCGTTGGTGGAAAAGCGTGAAACCCTGACAGCAACCGGCTACGCGGTCATCAGCGTCCAACAAAACAAAAATCCGGCCCAGCAGCGCCTGATGGCGATCCGCGCCTCCAAACTCGACGCCTACCGCTCGCTCACCGAACAGGTCTATGGCCAGCAGGTTGATGCCAACTCCACCGTGGCTGACATGATCATGACCAACGACAGTTTTCGCACCAAGGTCGAGGGCATCATCTACGGCGCCCGACTGGTCAGCATCACCCCAGTGGGAGATGACACCTACGAAACCACCCTGTCACTGGACCGCGATGTGGTGCATGAACTGCGGGTTGTCTTTGTCGGCCAGGTTGCCACCAATGTGCGCTGACCATGACCAAGTCGTGGGCCACACCGCCCTCACCTTTTTCTGACACAACTTGTCACACACATCACAGGCCCCAACCGGGTCCTGCCCCTGCTGCATGGTCGGTCAAACTTGCCCGGGTGACGCAGCTTTGCCTGCTGGCCGGGGCTAGCTTTTTTGCAGCGACCACAGCCGCGCAGCCTAAACCGAACAACCCGCCCCCAAGCAGCTCTTCACCAAGCGCTCTGAACCCGCAAGAGCGGCTTGAAGCGATTCGCGCCAGCCTGATCGACGCTTCCCTGCAAACGCCCACGGCGGTGCGCGGCATGAGTTGGATCGACAGCCGTGGTGGCCTGCATGAACTGAGTGTTTTCAAGAACAGCCTGAATGTTCAGGGCGTTCAGATCAAAGGTTATGAGCGTAGCGCTGATGGTGAGCTCAAAGCCCGGTTGGACCTGCCGGCACAGGCCGCTCACGGCTCTGCTCAGACTGACTCCGCCACCGGCTCCGGTTCCACTTCCGCCCCCGCCGCTCAAACAGCTGGCGACACCGGTAAGCGCTGCGTCAAAGCGCTAACGGGCGAGCGCCTGCGCCATGTCATTCAGTTTTCCTACCACCCGGCCCCCGATACCCATCCGGCGCTGGCCCAGGTGCTGCCCCTGATGATCCATGCCCAGTGGCTGGCTGCCCAGCCGTCCGGCCAACCCTGGCAAATGGTGCCAGACCTGAGCAGGCCCCTGATCGACCATGAAATCACCGCCTATGAAAGAGAGCTGCTTGGCAACCAGTCCTCCACGCAGCCCTGGCAGGCCCACCTTCTGGTTAGTTCCCAGTGGGTCCAAATGCGACGACCTGACAGCTGGTTCAAGACCGATACCGTCCTGATGCTGCGCATGGCCTTGCAATTACGCCGCCCCGATGGCACCGACTCACCCCGGGAATTGCAGGCCGTCATCCCGGTGCCGCTGGTGACCAGCGAGTGGTCGCCCGCCACCCTGGATGACCCGGGACTGGCCAGCATTCGGCTTCAGCTGCAAAAGTGGCACCAACTCCTGAGCAACTGGTTGCGCTGCGAGCCACTGCACCCTCAGGTTCTCAGGGCTCAGGGGCAAACGCTGATCATCAACGCTGGCGCCCTGGCGGGCCTTCAGGCCGGTGACGAATGGCTGGTGGCCGACCCCGCCCGCTTCCCCAAACGCCTGCTCGAACCTGATGGTGCCAGCCAGACTCTGCTGGCCAAAGTGACGGCCGTGAGCGCCAATGCCGCAGCCCTGACGGTTCTGGCCGGTCCGGCGGGCGCTGCTCAAGCCAACTGGCGCGCCTGGCCTGTGGATACCGTGCTGCAGGAGGTGTCAGTCAACAAACCCGTCAACCAGTCACAAGCTGCCAAACCGGCCAAGCCGGCAAAACCGGTTCAAATTAGCGCCTTGCCCAACCGGGCTCGCCCGAGCCAAACCCCTTGAGGTTCGCCATGTCTCAACCCATTCATCACACCACGCCACTTGCCAACCAACCCGGGCCAGTCCTTGCGCAAGGCAACCTGGCTGGCTTTAAATCAGTTGTGACCATGGCCTTGTTGCTGGCTGGCCTCTATCTGGCCTTCACCCATACCCTCAAGGCCGATGCCGCAGAGCCCGCCAAGGCAGAACCCGCCGTCAACCCTCCAACAGCAGCACCCAGCCCTTCTGCCGCCACTTACGTTGTCAAGAAGGGTGACACGCTCAACAAGCTGATTCAACACCAGTACAAGGGCAGCCCGCTCAAGCCCGAGGTATTGCAGGGCGCGGTGCTGGCGGCTAACCCCCAGTTGGGAAAAGGCAAGACAGTCCAGTTGCGTTGGGGCACCCAGCTGATCTTGCCCGAGCACAGCCACATTGTTCTGACCACCCTGGTGCCCTATATCTCTCAGGAAGATCTTGCCAGCCTGGCCCCGCCGCCCGCGCCGGTGGTGGACGCCACTGCGCGGCGCGACTGGATACGCTACCCATGATCGGTGCAGCTGAAACGCTGCCGGTCCCGGGACGCGTCCAGCCCATCTTTCTTGAGGGCAAGCTGCTGCCCTTGCCCGCCCCCACGGCAGCCGACCTCAATCTGCATGACGGCCAGGTGGTGCAGGCGATGGTGCGCTCAGCCGGCGGCCAACTGACCCTGCTGCTGCAAGGCAAGATGATTGACGTACCGGCCAGTCAGGCCGGTCAACTGGTGGCTGACAAGTCAATCTGGCTCAGGGTGCAGGAGCGAGCCGACGGCCCCTGGGGGTTGATGCCTCTGGCGCAGCCCACCGCCAGCCCGGGGCAGACCAACTTTGTGTCGCGCATTGCCAACCTGCTCTACCGTCCTCCCGGAGATGAACTCAGCCAGTTGCTCAATGGCAACAAAATTGCCGAACTGCTGCAAGGCCTGGCGCGTCCCGATCTGCAAACCCAGTGGCGCGGCCTGCAACTTTCCATGGCCCAGTTGAGCCCCGAGGCCCTGCGCAATGCCCTGCTCGGCGCCATGGGCCACGAGGCCTGGCTCAGCCGGGGCCGCCTCAACCCGGGCAATGATCCCAAACAGTTTTTGCGCTCGCTGCTCAGCGCCCTGGAAGACCAGGGCAGTGAAGACAGCTCGGTGCACTCGGTCATCCGCCACGCCATTGACAGCCTGGAATCCAGTCAGGTCCAGGCGGTACAGGCTCAGGTTCAGCGCGAGGTCATGTTCAGCCTGACCCTGCCCTTTATGGATTCAAACCCGGTCACTCTGGTCTTTCGTCGCCCACAGCAGGGTGAGGGTCAGCCACCGGTCTTCACGGTCAATGTGCATTCCAAGAGCGACTCCCTGGGCCCAGTCTGGCTGCAAACCCAGCTTACCGGGGTTGAACAGGTGGACCTGGTGATGTGGGCCCAGTTGGGTAGCGTGGCTGAGCAGGCCCGCACCCGCCAGGCAGACCTGGTCGCCGAACTTGAAGCAGCCGGGCTGAACCTCAACAGTTTTCAGGTCATCCACGGCCAACGCCCGAGTCCTGGCAGAGAATGGACGCCTTCAGGGCGGGGCCTGGTGGTGGATATCAGCGCATGAGCTCTTACAAGCGTCAAGCCATCGCGCTGGCCTATGGCCGCAACCCAGTTCCCATGGTCACCGCCAAGGGCGAGGAAGAGGTGGCGCTGCGCATGCTGGAGGAAGCTCGCAAGCAAGGGATTTTTATTTCAGAAGACCCACAGCTGCTGGCGCTACTGAGCCGATTGAAGGTGGATGAAGAAATCCCACCCGAACTCTACACCGTGGTGGCTGTGGTGTTGTCCTGGGTTTACTGGCTCAAGGGTATGCGACCCGGTGATGAGAAGACTGCCACCGACCCGGCAGGCTCTGGGCCAAGCCCGGCAAGGCCTTAACCAAGGTTTGCGCTTACGGCTTGTGGCGGGCCTTAGCTTCGCCCAACTTACGTGCTGGGTATTTCATGCGTCCTTTTCAGGCGCCCTTTTCAGGCTTGTTTTTCAGACTTCCTGATAGCCACGGGCGCGGCTGAAGCGGGCAACCTGGCCCAGCCGGTCATAAACCTCCAGCGGGCTGCCAGCGTCTCCGGATCGCAGGCTGTGTAGTGCACCCCGAATGGTGTCAAGCTTGCGCTCAATGAAGATGGCATTGCGACGGTGCAGGTCGCGGCACTGTAGCAACTGCTCACGCAGGTCCTGCAATTCGGGTTCGTCCTGCAGCGCTTGTGGGCTCGGGCAGGATTGGCCAAGCTGGCCCAGCAAATCAGCCTTGCCCGGTTGCAGCGACTCGAACAGGTCCAAATCCTGGTTTTTGAGCGCGTCAAACTCCAGCGACAAGAGACGGTTCAGTTCGGCAGCCTGGGCCAGCAGGTTATCAACCACGGATCATGTTTTCCAGTGCGTGAAAACTTTCGGCAATCCGGCGTGGATCCAGCGGGTACTGACCATCGTGGATCGCCTGCTTGATACTTTCCACCTTCACTTTGTCAAACCCGGGGGCGTCTTTGGCGCGTTGCAGCACATTGGTGAGCACCACTTCATCAGCCCCGGAACCTCGCTTGGCTGGGGCTTGTTCAGTGGCTTGGGTGTCGTTTTGGAGCGACACTGAGCCAGCCGACTTACGCTCGGCCTTGTCGGCGACAGCACGTTGCAGACTGGTTGGACCAGGCGGCCGGTTGTTCGAAATCGGGTCAGTCATGATGGGCTCACTTTCCTTATAGAACCCAAAATAGGGTTCTGGCATGCAACGAATCGACCCCAGATTCTAAAACTTGAGCATTTTTTTTCATCAAAGTCCCTTGACCTGGTTGGGCCCGGTCACCACCCCCGCCACCTGACGGCCAGATTCCGGGTTTTTCAGCCGAACCTGCTCGCCCATGGCGCCGTCCTGCAGAGCCTCCAGCCGTACCATCACCTGAAAACTCGACTTTTCGCCCACCACCATGGTGACCTGCTGACCCATGCGCACCAGGGTCGCTCGGCGCAGATCGGTGCTGCGTACCGGCTCGCCCGCGGGCAGGTCGCGAACCACTTCGGCGTATTGCACGTCCTTGAGAGAACGCAGCAGCGTGGTATCGGCCGGTCGGGCGCTCGCGCTGATCTCTTCCAGCATCTCGGGCTTGATGATCGTGCCCCGGGTCAGCAGCCGTTTGGGTACCACCAGGGTGACCTTGGTCATTGCATTGGGCTGATCCTTGCTGGCAGCCACTGCCTTGGCTGGCTTGATACTAACTTGTAGATAGAGCTGCCAGGTCGGGCTGGCGCAGCGCACCCGAACCGTATCGGTCGAGGCAAAGGGGTGATCCACCTTCAGTGGCTGGCCGCAGGCCTGCACCCTGACCCGGGGGTCGAGCGGGGCGATTTCTATCCCGCCGGGCTCGGCCCGATCGGTCTGCACCAGCCATTGGCGCACCTGTTCCCCCATGGATTGAAGGGGGGTCATGGGCTCCACGGCCAGCGCCGGCTGGGCGCCGAACTGTAAAAAAACCATCAGGCACAAGACTTGCTGGACCTTGTTCATGGGTGTTGAAGTTTTGACACTGTTGCTCATAAACCAACTTATGCAAAAAAGATGCCATGCGAATCGATGAACTCCCCTCCCCCCTAGCCAGGGTCGGTGGCAGTCCTGGCGCCGCCTCATCTAATGTAGGCGCCCAGGCTTTTATTCGGGCCATGGAGCAAGCCCGCGCGGCGCAGGACGCCAGTAGCGCGGGAGCTGCCAATGCCATGCGGGTTGTCAAACCTCAGGACACCCTGGGTCAGATCGTGCGCCAGGAAATCCTGGGACGCGGCATTGAACTTGACGCCAATCAGCATTACCAGGCCGTTCTGGCCGTGGCCCGCGACAACCAATTGGCCAGCCCGGACCGTGTCAAGGCCGGCCAGACCCTCAATTTGAGCCAGCTCCATGCCCGGCTTGACCAGGTTGAGCTCATCAAACAGGGCCGCCTGCCGGTCAACCCCGCGCCTGGCCAGGCTGGCACCTCGCCCACTACCCCAACTAGCACCAAAAATCCGACCATTCAAAATGCGGCTGCGCTGGCAACGTCAACCCAGACCGCGGCAGCTGGCACCGCAAAGACCCAGTCAGCCAGCAACCCGTCAGCCCGGAGCGTTTCAGCTCCGGACACACGCACCGTCCTGACCCATGACACCCTGTCGCAGATCGTGCGGCAGGAGGCCCGGGGTCGAGGCGTCCAGCTGAGTCCGGCGCAAGCCTACAAGGCGGTTTTGTCGCTGGCCAAAGATAACCAGATCGACAACCCGGACCATATTCTGGTGGGCCAGCAGCTCAAGCTGGGCCAGTTGCGGGCCGAGCTGAGCAACCCCTCCAGCGAGATCTATGCAGCCACTGAAGCCTCCGCCAAACGGCTGGAAAAAGGGCAAGCCAAGCTCGCCCTGGTCGATTCAGCGCGGGCCAGCAAACCCGTCCCCGCCCCCGAACCCCACCCGGTTTTGCGTCAGACCCTGCAGCGCGCTGTGGCACGTGGCTTTATACCCGCCAACGAGCAGCAGGACGTCTATAACAAGATTCTGCAGGTTGCAAACAAGCACCGGTTTGCACCGGATGACTTTGCCCGCCTGACTCTGATGGAGAGCGATGGTATGAACCCGCAGGCAAGCAACCAGCGCTGCCACGGCATCATCCAGTTCTGCGACGGACCCGCGCGTGGCGCAGCCAGCGTGGGATACGCCCAGGCGCCAAAAGCCATCCTCAACCTGAGCGTTTACCAGCAACTGCACTTGGTTGATACCTATTTCGACCAGGTCGGCCTGAAAAAACAGGGCCGCGTTCAGCTCGATGAACTCTATCTGGCCGTACTGCAGCCTGCGGCACGGGCCGAAACCCGTCCCGAGGTGCCGCTTGAAATTCCAGGCAGCCAGGCCCACGCCCTTTACGAAGGTCGCAACCCGCAGGGCTCGATCACCCGCAGCTCAATCGTTCAGGGCCTGCTGAAAAACACGCTGGACCGCCTGAGCAACACGGTCAAACCCGCGGGCTCGCAGATCAGCAGTAGCCAGCCCACGCCCGCACCCCAGACACCCCCGGCTTCCGCCTTCCAGCCGATCAGCTACCAAGAAAAGATGTAAGCATGGCCTCTGTCTCACTCAGCGGCAATCCAGCGGCAAGCTCTTGCCGCCCTGTCAGTGGCAACAGCGGCAAGCCCTGGAAAAACCCTCGAAAAGCGGCAAGAAACGCATGGCACGGCTTTTGCAATCGAACGCAGTGAGTAGATCTTTAACCCTTTCTTAGATAACTGATTGACGACTTACTGACACCCTACTGACTAGCTACCGACAACCTTGTGACAACTGCAACCCAGGCCATCCCATGAACACGATCGACAACTTCATCAACGCCAGCGCCCAGGCCTTGACCGTGCGCAGCCAGCGTATGGAGTTGCTGTCACAAAACATCGCCAACGCCGACACCCCCAACTACAAGGCGCGCGACATCAAGTTCAGCAAGGTGCTGGAGGATGTTTCCTACAACGGCCTGAACACCACCTCGGCCGGTCATATGTCGGTGGTCCAGGACAGCCCGGTCAACGGGGTGATGTACCGCATACCACTGAACAACTCCTTTGACGGCAACACCGTCGAGATGAACATCGAGCAGGCCCAATTTGGCCAGGCGGCCAGCGACTACCAGGCCACCCTCAACATTCTTGAAAACCGCGTCAACAGCTTCAAGCGGGCGCTCAGAGGAGACTGACCATGGCACTGGACCGAATTTTCAATATCGCCGGCTCTGCCCTCAATGCGCAGACCATCCGCATGAATACCACCGCCTCCAACCTGGCCAACTCCAGCACGGTGGCCAGCAGCGACAAAGAGGCGTTTCGCGCCAAACGCACCAGCTTCCAGTCGGTCATGCAAGACGCCCTCAAGGGCCAGCAAGGACCCTATGCCGGTGGCGTCAAGGTCAAAGACATCATCAGCGATCCGGCCCCAATCCGTCGCATGGTCGATCCCGGCAACCCGCTGGCTGATCAGGATGGCTTCATCTATATGTCCAATGTGAACGAAATGACCGAAATGGTGGAGATGATGTCCGCCTCTCGGACTTATCAGAACAACGTCGAGGTGGTCAATACCGCCCGCACCCTGGTGTCAAAGACCATTGACATCATCAAAGCCTGAACCCCGCACCAGGACTCACTGCCATGCTTTCCCTGATTGACCCCAACAATCTGAACTACGCGGCGTCCACCGTCAACGCCGCTGCCAACACCAAAAGCAAGGTTCCGGCCGGAATTGCCACAACGGCCAATGCCGCCATGGCTCAGCTCACCTCCAGCAATGGCACCGCCGGCAGCATGGGGGAAAAAGACTTCCTTCTGCTATTCACCACCCAGCTGAAAAACCAGGACCCGCTGGACCCGGTAAAAAACGAGGCCTTTGTGGCGCAGCTGGCCCAGTTCTCACAACTGCAGGCCACCACCACCATGTCCGACACCTTGAAGTCATATGTAGACAGCATGGCCGGACAGCAGATGCTCAACAGCGCCAGTCTCATCGGCAAGGAAGTGCTGGTACCCAGCGCCCCAGGCCTGTGGGACGGCAACAAACCGATCAGCGGTTCCTTCAACCTGGCCCTGGGCGCTGATGCCGTCAAACTGGAAGTGCTGGATGCGCAGGGCAATGTAGTGGCCGGCAACAACTACGGCCCACAGTCTATTGGTGATATTCCCTTCGCCTGGGGCGGTGTTGACAGCGCCGGCAACCCGGTACCCAAGGGCTTTTACAGCTTTCGCGCCACCGTCATCAACAAAGGCAACACCAGCACCACCCCGGTGAGCGTGTATTCCACGGTGAACAGCGTCAACCAGGCCAACGACAAATCCATCCTGCTCAATGTGGCAGGTAACAAATCCATCAAGC
>JAFMFB010000002.1 GCA_017856435.1 Burkholderiaceae bacterium | reverse complement strand
GCCAAGGTTGCCAGCAACGACCAGTTGGAGATTGCCCCGTTATCGCACCTGCCCGTCATCAAGGATCTAGTCACCGATATGCGGGAATTTTTTGACAAGTGGCATCGGGCCCAGGGCTACTTCCAGGGCAGTCGCTCTCGCCATGATGAATTTGCCGCGGTAAAGCCTGATTCTGCCGAGCGACGGGCTGCCAATGCCGGGATCGAATGCATTGGCTGTGGCGTTTGCTACGCCTCCTGCGACGTAGTGTCATGGCGACCGGACTATCTGGGACCCGCGGCGCTCAACCGGTCCTGGACATTGATCAATGATGTACGCGATACCCAGCAGCAAGACAGAATGCGCGCCGTGGCAGGCGATGCCGGTTGCCACAGCTGCCATACCACCGGATCCTGCACTGAGCGCTGCCCAAAGCACATTTCGCCTACTGCCGCCATCGCCGGTCTTAAACGAGTGACCGCCCGGGCTGCAGTGAGGGGCAAGCTATGACCGAGTCGACACTCTCTCTGGCTATCGCTCAAGCCAGACGATGGTACTGGCAACGGATCAGCGCCATGGTGCTGGCGATCTGTGCCCTGATTCATCTGGCTGGCATGATCTGGGCGGTGCGGGGCGGGCTCAGCGCGGCAGAAATTCTGGGGCGCACCCAGGGAAATTGGGGCTTTGCATCGTTCTATGCACTGTTTGTGCTGGCATGTGCCATCCATGTGCCGATTGGTCTTCACAATGTGCTGACCGAATGGACCGCGCTGAGCGAGCAAACCTCTCTCAGGCTATCACGGCTGTTTGGACTGTTTCTGCTGTTTTTCGGCCTGCGCGCCGTCTTTGCGGTTGTGGCCCCATGAAAAGACGAAATGATCAGCGCGCCCGCGCCCATGCTGTTTACTGGGCGTTTCTGACCCATCGGCTGTCCGGACTGGCCTTGGCCCTGTTTCTACCCTTTCATTTCTGGGCGCTCGGCCAGGCCCTGCATGGCGCTGCCGGGCTTGATCGCTTTTTGCAACTGACCGATCATCCCCTCTTCAAAACTGCCGAGTGGGGACTTGCGATACTCTTGTCACTCCATCTGGCTGGTGGCGTGCGCCTGCTCCTGATCGAATTCGGTGATACGGGTGGGCTTCGCAAGGACTGGATTGCGATTGCCGCAGGATTTGCCACCGTTGCCGGGCTGGCCTTTGGACTTTCACTACTGCAATAATTTTTAACCGAGGAGACTACCAAATGAACCAAAACAGACGTTCTATTCTGGCTGCTGCCCTACCTTCCGTTCTGACCCTGTCACTGCTTGGGGCAGTCCCGGCAGCAGCTCAGGATCAATGGCCAAACAAACCTGTACGCATCATCGTTCCATTTTCTGCCGGCGGATCGACAGACGTTCTTGCCCGTCTGGTCGGCCAGAAACTGGCTGCCCGCTGGAATCAGGCCGTTGTCATTGAAAACAAGGGGGGTGCCGGGGGCAATGTGGGCGCGGATCTGGCGGCCAAATCAGCACCGGACGGATATACCCTGTTAATGGCCTCAGGAAGCATCGCCATCAATCCAAGCATCTACAAGAAGATGCCCTTTGACACCAAGAAAGACCTGGTTCCAATCACCAATGTCGCTGGTGGCCCGATGCTGGTGGTCGTTCCTGACAGCTCCCCTGCCAAAAATCTGAAAGAACTCATCGCATTGGCCAAGGCCCAACCGGGCAAGCTCAACTTCGGGTCTGCCGGCGTGGGAAGCCAGGTCCATCTGGCTGGCGAGAATTTTGCCAATGCGACTGGGGTTGAAATTACCCACGTCCCCTACAAGGGTGAAGCCGTTGCCTACAACGATCTTATGGCCAAGCAAATTGATCTGATGGTTGGCAATTTTGCTGCTGCATCCGCCCTGTTAGGCCCAGGACGTCTGCGCGCCCTGGCAGTGACCAGCAAAGACCGCACCGTGCAGTTGCCCGATGTGCCAACGGTCGCTGAAAGCGGTTTACCCGGCTTTGAAAATACCGGGTGGTTTGGACTGTTTGCACCGGCGGGTACACCGGCCCACGTGCTTGCCAAGGTCCAAAAAGATACCGCGGCCGTCATGGCAGAGACCGAGACCAAAGCCCGTTTATATGTGCAAGGCATGACGCCAATCGCCAACTCTTCAGCAGAGTTTGCCGCCACCATCGATTCGGAAATGCAGCGCTGGGCCACCGTGGTCAAGAACCGCAACATCAGAACCAACTAAGCCAACCTAGCCTTAAAGCGCTTGTATGAAGATAGACCTGATGGCAGTTGAAGAAGCTGCCAAGGAGTTATATGTCCGTTCACTGAAGCATCTGCCGCCGGACATCAAGGAGGGGCTGTCCCGACTGGACCAAGTGGAAACCGACTCCACCGCCAAACGCGTGCTGGCGACCATGGTCAAAAATATCCAGGTGGCTGAAAGCGGAGACAACCTGCTATGTCAGGACACCGGGATTCCCATCTACAACCTGTCGATTGGGCCGGGTGTTGAAGTGGACGGGCACTCACTCAAGATGGCAATTCGTCGCGGATGTGAGCGGGCCACGCGTGAGCATCCTCTTCGTTCTTCAGTCGTGCATCCGCTTTCACGCATCAACGAACATAGTTCCTGTGGCATTGAAGTGCCGGTGATCCATATCGACTTTATCGACACCCCCAAGACCCTGGAAATAGAAATGATCCCAAAGGGAAGCGGGTCAGAAAATAACTCCTTCCTCAAGATGGCGATTCCCGCTGAAGGCATCGACGCCATCAAGACTTTTGTGATCGATTGTGTACTGGCTGCTGGTGGTAAAACCTGCCCACCGACCATCGTGGGCGTTGGCATTGGCGGGACTTCTGATCTTTGTGTCGCACTGGCCAAGCGGGCCGCCACCCGGCCCCTGGGGTCTCGCTGCAATGACCCACTGGGTCAGCAGCTTGAGACTGACCTCTCTGCAGCGGTCAACCGCCTGGGCGTCGGGCCCCAAGGGTTGGGGGGTGATGCCACTGCTTTTGCGGTGCAAATTGAACTGGCTGCCACGCACATCACCATGAATCCAGTCGCGGTCAATATGCAATGCCATTCGGCGCGACGCGCCCGGGCCACCTTCAACCCTGCCGGCATCAGTTACGGTTTTTAAGGCAAGCCCATGGCTCACTACGAATTGTCGATGCCCATCACCGAACAACAGGCGCGTCAACTGCGTATCAATGACACGGTAACACTGCAGGACACCCTCTTCGGCATACGCGATGCCACCCAGATTCATATGTTTGACCGTGGCCGCAAGACGCACTTTGATCTGCGCGGCCATGCAGTCATCCATACGGCACCCAATGTCCGCAAGGTCGAACCCTCGGCAGACAACCCCGTAGGCTACCAACCGGTCTGCATTGGCACCACGACCTCTGACCGTATGGAACGTTTCACCCGTCCGCTCATGCAGGACTACGGCGTGCGCGCCATCATCGGCAAAGGTGGACTGCGCGAAGGCTCACTCAAGGCATTTGAGGAACTTGGCGGCGTCTATCTGGCCATTGTGGGTGGTACAGCCGCCCTGGAGACAACCTGGATTGAACAAATCGAGGATGTCGATCTGGATGATCTCAATCCGGAATCTCTCTGGCGCTTTCGAATTCGTGACTTTGGACCGCTGCTGGTCGCTATGGACAGTCATGGACAAAGTCTGTATGCCAACCTCAAGAAAAATCAGGCCGACAAGCGAGCCGAAGTACTGGCCAGCCTGGGAGTCCACAACGCATGACCATCCGACGCCTGCAGACTGATATTCTCATCCTGGGTTCCGGCGGTGCCGGTCTATTTGCTGCACTGCACGCCCATCAGGCGGCGCCTGAATTACAAATCACGGTAGCCGTCAAGGGTCTGCTGGGCAAGTGCGGCTGTACCCGCATGGTGCAAGGCGGCTACAACGTAGCTCTGTCCGAAGCAGACTCGGTCGAGCGGCATTTCATGGACACGATCGAAGGGAGCAAGTGGCTGTCTGACCAGGATCTGGCCTGGACACTGGTGACCGGCGCCGTTGAAAGAATCCATGAACTGGAAAACGAGCTGGGCTGTTTCTTTGACCGCAACCCGGACGGTACTGTCCACCAGAAGGCTTTCGCAGGCCAGACCTTTGACCGCACCGTCCACAAGGGAGACCTGACCGGTATCGAAATCATTAACCGACTGGCCGAACAAGTCTGGGCCCGAGGCATAGATCGGCTCGAGGAGCATCGTGCCGTCGAGTTGATCAAGACGCAAGATGGCACCGCCTTGGCGGGGGTGCTGATGATTGACATGCGGGAAGGCGAATTTGTATTTGTTCAAGCCAAGGCTGTCTTGCTGGCCACTGGTGGTGGTCCCACCATGTACAAATTCCACACCCCCTCGGGCGATAAGAGCTGCGATGGTTTGGCCATGGCCCTGCGCGCTGGCCTGGCCCTGCGCGATATGGAGATGGTTCAATTCCACCCGACCGGCCTGTTGGCCGGTACTGGTACCCGCATGACCGGCACCGTGCTGGAAGAAGGCCTGCGCGGCTCTGGCGGCTATCTTCTCAACGGTGATCGGCAGCGCTTCATGGACCGCTACGATCCTCGGCTGGAGCGGGCCACCCGCGACATTGTTTCCCGCTCGATCTTTTCTGAAATGCGGGCCGGTCGCACCACACCCAATGGGGGCGTTTACATACAAATGTCTCACCTCGGACCGCAGCGGGTTCGCAAGGAATTCAAGGG
Organism: Burkholderiaceae bacterium; assembly: GCA_017856435.1. Classification (GTDB taxonomy): domain Bacteria; phylum Pseudomonadota; class Gammaproteobacteria; order Burkholderiales; family Burkholderiaceae_C; genus Hylemonella. Next base: position 99,575 of record JAFMFB010000002.1, on the reverse strand, counting down.
CATGGTCGAACGTTGCGCCGATTGCGGATTCGATCTGGCCGCAGGACTGGTCGAAGTTGTTCCAACCGCACACTACATGATGGGCGGCGTGGTCTTCAATGTGGACTGCAGCACCGCCCTCAACGGGTTGTTTGCTGCCGGTGAAGACACCGGCGGCGTCCATGGCGCCAACCGGCTGGGTGGCAATGGTGTGGCCAATTCGACGGTGTTTGGCGGCATTGCCGGTGACGCCATGGCAGCCTGGGTGCGGCAACACGGTAGCTTACGGTCACCTGACGAAAATGCCATCTCCGCCAGTATCCAGTGTCATCTGGCCCCTTTTAGCAAGACGGCAGGTGATCAAAATGCCGTTCGGGAAGCCCTGTATGAGTGCATGTGGCAGGACGTCGGAATTCTGCGTGATGCTGCCGGTTTGCAGCGTGCCCTCAACACGCTGGATGAATTGGACGCTCAACTGGCAAATTGCGGTGTCAGTGATGGCGACCGGGCCTTCAACCTGAGCTGGCATGACTGGCTGAACCTGCGAAACCTGATTGCTGTCAGCCGGGTGATTGCCACTGCCGCCCTGGCGCGTGAAGATTCCCGGGGCGCACATTACCGAGAAGATTTTCCAGCGGCGGGTGACCTGCCAAGTTCGAGCTACATCGTGGTGACCCAACACAGCAAGGGCTTGGCCATGCACCGTGAGCCCGTTCGTTTTACCCGGGTTGCACCGGGCCAAACCCTATTAAGTGGAGAAACAGCTTGCCTGACATGACTTCAACTTCCATGCGTGGCAGTGACCTGCTGGTTAAGTCGCTTCAATCTGCCGGAGTGACACGAATTTTTACCCTCTCAGGCAATCACATCATGCCGGTGTTTGATGCCACCCTGGGCAGGGACATCGAGCTAATTCATACCCGCCATGAGGCTGCAGCTGTACACATGGCCGATGCCTGGGCACGACTGACCGGGGGGCCAGGGATCGCTCTGGTCACTGGAGGGCCCGGCCATGCCAATGCGGTGTCCGCTCTTTACACCGCCCAGATGGCCGAATCGCCGGTGATTCTGCTGTCAGGCCATGCCCCGATCAACCAGCTTGGCATGGGCGCCTTTCAGGAGATGGCTCAAGCCGCCATGGCCGCGCCAGTCTGCAAGGCCGCCTGGACCTGTAATAGCGCCGACAACCTGGCTGCAGATCTTGCCAAAGCCATTCGAATCGCCTTGTCGGGTCGCCCCGGGCCTGTCAATTTGAATTTGCCAAACGATGTGCTGGATGCACTGACTTCGGCTCAGCCGGCTATCCCGGCCGACTTCAATCCATTGGTGCAGCCCCTGAAACCCGATACCGCTACAGATCTAATCCAGGTGCTCGCACGCGCGCAGCGGCCCTTGATCCTGGCAGGTCCGGCCTGTCTTTCAAGGACAGGGCGTTTGGAACTGGCAAGGCTTGAAGCGGCCTGCGAAATTCCCGTCATTGGCATGGAAAGCCCCCGCGGTATCGCTGACCCCAGTCTTGGGGCTTATGCGCAGGTCTTGATGCGTTCGGATTGCCTCCTGCTTTTAAACAAGCGTCTGGACTTCACCCTCAAGTTTGGACAATCGCCGGCCATCATGGCCGATGCCAGGGTGTATCAAATCGATCCTGACGTGAGCGAGATCGAACGTTCACGCAAAGCCCTGGGCGATCGATTGCTTGGCAGTCACGAAGCCGACCCCTTCTCGGCCATCGGTTCACTGCGGCAGGCAGCGCGTCCACATCACAACAAAGAATGGCTTGCTGAAGTTCGAGCAGCCCTGGCTTGGCGACCTCCCGCCTGGAATGAGGCCACCTCGGGCGTACCCGAGCGGCTCCACCCGGTAGAGATGCTGCGACCACTGCAACGGGTGCTGGACAGTCATCCGGATGCTGTCCTGGTGATCGATGGGGGAGAAATCGGTCAGTGGGCGATGGCCTGCCTGAATGCGCCCAACCGGATCGTCAATGGTGTCGCCGGTTCAATTGGATCGGCCTTGTCGCTGGGACTGGGGGCACGCTGCGCTTTACCCGATGTACCTGTCGTTGCGGTGATGGGCGACGGTACGGTTGGTTTTCACATCAGTGAATTTGACACCGCAGTTCGCTATGGCCTGCCGCTGCTTGCCGTGATTGGCAACGATGCCCGCTGGAATGCTGAGTATCAAATCCAAATGCGAGACTATGGCCCCGACCGCCTGATTGGCTGTGAATTACAGGCCACAGACTACGGTGCAGTAGCCCGTGCCTTTGGTGGCCACGGCGAACGTATTACCCAGGCCACGCAAATGAATTCAGCCCTTGAACAGGCTCGCTCCAGTGGCTTGCCTGCTCTGCTGAATGTGATGATCGAAGGTTTGCCTGCGCCCCAGATCAGGTATTGATTTCTTAAATCAACCAATGCTTGAGCTTTCCTGGGGCGCGATGCTGGGACCGGCAATGATTGTCACGCTGGCCTATGCCGTGTATGGCTTGACGGGATTTGGCGCGGTGATAGTCGGCCTGCCCCTTCTGGCTCATTTTTTTTCCCTGCGTTTTGCGGTACCCATGATGCTGGTGTTTGATGTCTGCACCGGCCTGTTGTTGGGCCTGAAGTATCGTCATCAGGCCGACTGGAGTGAAATCAAACGTCTGTTGCCCTTTCTTTTGCTGGGCATGGCCATTGGGGTTCCCTTGCTGGCTTTTGCTCCGGAACGCTGGCTGATTCTCGGCCTCGGACTTTTTGTGCTGGGCTACGCCAGCTGGAGCCTTCTGAGTCAGCCCAATCCTGTGCAAATTTCACCTCGGTGGGTTGGACTGACTGGTCTGGTCGGTGGTGCCTTCACCGCACTTTACGGTACAGGTGGGCCCATCTACGCCATCTATCTGGCACGACGGATTGAATTGGTGCATGTTTTACGCGCCACTTTGGGCTTGTTGATTTTCGGGACTGCTCTGGCACGTTTGCTAATGTTTGCAGGCAGCGGGTTTTATGCCCAACAAGGTTTGCTGGCTCTGGCCTTCATTCTGCTTCCCTGTGCATTGGCGGGCTATTTTTTAGGGGCCAGGCTGCACACACGCATCGAGTTGTCATTGGCCAAGCGAATCATCTGGCTGTTACTGCTTGCCAGCGGCATCAACCTGGTCTTGCGAAGCTGGTCTACGAGCTGAAGCTGATATCCTTGCCATAGTGAACTACGCACAGCTTCTGTTTCCAGATTTTTTTCTCATTCTGTGCGGCTATCTGGTCTGTCGGCACACAGCACTTAACCGGACCGTCTGGGAGCAGGTCGAAACACTGGTTTACTATTTTCTGTTTCCCGTACTGCTTTTTCACAGTATCGTACGCAGCCCGCTCGATCTCTCGGTCGCTACCAGCCTGATTGGGGCCGGCCTGATCCTGAGCCTGGCTGGAATTGCCCTAGCTTATAGCCTGCCATTTTTTTCCTGGCAGGGTCATTCAGTTGACGCCCTGTTGCATGCGGCGGGGGCGCAGGTTTCTTTTCGGTTCAATTCCTATATTGCCCTGGCCCTGGCCGATCGGCTGGCCGGAACACAGGGCGTTTTGATGATTGCCATCCTGATCGGCTTTTGCATTCCCCTGGTGAATGTTGGAGCAGTCTGGCCGATGGCCCGGCATGCGCAGCGAAATTTATGGCGCGAGTTGGCTCGCAATCCATTGATCATTGCCACATTTCTGGGGGTCAGTGCCAATCTGATGAATTTTCAGATGCCAATCTGGCTTGCACCCACAGCGACCAGACTTGGTGCTGCTGCCGTGGCGCTGGGGCTTATGTCAGCCGGTGCAGGTTTGCGGCTAGGCACTCTGACCACCGCGAGCGGGCTCAGCGCAGGGCTGCTCATCATCCGGCACCTGTTGCTGCCATTGGTTGCTTTGGGACTGTCTCTGGGCTTTGAGCTCAACGCAATTCAGTCGACCATCTTGTTATGTTTTTCAGCTTTGCCCACCGCCTCCAGCAGCTATGTGTTGGCGACCAAGATGGGCTATGACGGGGCTTTCGTAGCCGGCCTGGTCACCCTCTCCACCCTGCTTGGCATGCTGAGCTTGCCGTTTGCGCTGGGTGTGTTGTTACCCCTGCTTTCCCGCTTCTGAGCCCATCCGCTCCGCCGGCCTTCTGTGGACATGGCAGGCCGCCGATTTGCCCTGTAGGCATTAGCGTTAATGGGGTGCGCTGTCAGCCTGCGCCAGGGCCCAATGAACATGCTCCAGCACCAGCGCGTCACATCCCTGGGCCCGGCGCTGCAGCGCTGCGATCAAGTCTGGATCAGGGTTCGTCCTCAGTGCGTTGCCAATGGCCACTGCAAGATTGCGCAACCAGCGCGAATAGCCAATTCTGCGAATCGGGCTGCCCTCGGTTCGCTGCATGAACTCAGCCTCAGACCATCCAAACAGGCTGAGAAGGGTGGCACCAACCATGCCGTCCCGCACATCAAAATCTGGCAGCGCATGGCGCCGCGCATATTTGTTCCAGGGGCACACCAGCTGACAGTCATCACACCCGTAGATCCGATTGCCAATCAGAGGCCGCAACTCAAGGGGAATCGGACCCGCATGTTCAATCGTCAGGTAGGAAATACAGCGCCTGGCGTCCAGTTTATTGGGCTGCACAATTGCGCGGGTGGGGCAAACGCTCATGCAGGCGTCACATGAACCACAATGCGCACTCACAGCCGGGGTTTCTGGCAGGGAAATGTCCACGAAGATCTCACCCAGAAAGAACATGGACCCGGCCTCGCGGTTAAGCACCAGGGTGTGCTTGCCGCGCCAACCCAAACCGCTGCGCCTTGCCAGCTCCGCCTCAAGTACCGGAGCCGAGTCTGTAAAGACCCGATAGCCAAGCGGCCCCAGGTGTTGCGCGATCCGCTGGGCAAGTTGCTGCAACCGGGAGCGCAATACCTTGTGATAATCCCTGCCACGTGCATAAAGAGAAATCACACCCCGTTCTGGCTGTTGTAGGCGGGACAACTCCAAGGCCTGCCAGTCTGGGGGGGTCGATACGGGCAGATAATCCATGCAAAGCGTGATCACACTGACAGTTCCAGGAACGAGTTCGGCTGGGCGGGCCCGCTTCAGACCATGTGCGGCCATATAGGCCATGCTGCCGTGAAATCCCTGGGCAAGCCAGTCCTGCAGTCCGGGCTCGGCCTCGCTCAGGTCGACACCGGCAACGCCAATTTGGGAAAATCCAAGTTCGCGGGCCCAGTCCTGAATTTGAGAGACGAATTGAGTTCTGTTGTTCATCACCAAGGCATTGTAAAAACCTTGTCTTTTCTTGACGAAAAAGACACCCAGAGGTTCGCCACCCAACTGGCCGCTCAGCCAGCGCTAAAGAACGCCCTGGTGAAAATCCATGGTGACCTGGGCGCTGGAAAAACCACCCTGGTGCGTTACCTTCTGCGCGCGCTGGGAATCACCGGCCGCATCAAAAGTCCGACCTACGCGGTGGTTGAACCCTATGAATTGCCCAACCTGAACATCTGGCACTTTGATTTCTACCGCTTCAACGACCCCAGGGAATGGGAAGAGGCTGGTTTTAGGGACATTTTTGCCAGCCCGGGATTAAAGCTGGTGGAGTGGCCAGAAAAAGCCCTGGGCTACCTGCCGCAGGCTGACCTGGAAGTTGATCTGCAAGTCGAGCCTGACCAGACCCGGCGTGTCCTGCTAAAGGCCAACACGTCCAGTGGCAGCTCACTGATCAGCGATATTGACGGCCGGGGTGCTGCTTGAAGCGCAGGAAGCTGTTGCAGCAAGGCAGCCTGGTGCTGCTTCTAGGTAGTGCTCAGATCGCCCGCGGGGCAACCATTCTGGCTGTTAGGGTATGGCCGGCCGCAGACTACACGCGCGTGACCATCGAATCTGATGCTGCCCTCAGCACCCGTCAGCTGTTTGTGCCCAATCCGCCCCGACTTGCTGTAGATATTGAAGGCATCGAGCTGAACCCTACCCTACGGGACATTGTGGCCAAAGTTCGGTCTGACGATCCCAATATTGCCGGCGTGCGGGTCGGCCAAAATGCGCCGTCGGTGGTTCGAATTGTGCTGGACCTTAAGCTGGCCATTTCACCGCAGGTATTCACCCTGCCACCGATTGCGGCCTACCAACATCGCCTGGTGCTTGATCTCTACCCGGCCCAGGCTATCGACCCGCTGGAATCCCTGATTCGCAATCGGCTGGACAGTCCGGCCCCTGCATCGGGCAAACAAGCTGATCCTCTGGGTGATCTGATGCAACAGCAGGCCCAGCGACCGATGCAACCCGAGGCGAAGTCCAATTCACCGGCTCCAGCAGCCCGGCCCAGTACAACCGAGCGGCTGATCATTGTTGCAATTGACCCTGGCCACGGTGGTGAGGATCCAGGCGCCATCGGCCCTGGCGGGACTAAGGAAAAAGATGTGGTGCTGGCGCTGGCTCGCCGTCTGCGCGAGCAAATCAATGCCAGCAGCACTCAGGGGCATGTGATGCGCGCTTACCTGATCCGGGATGCAGATTATTTTGTTCCTCTACATGTGCGCGTGCAAAAGGCCAGGCAAGTTCAGGCTGATCTGTTCGTCAGCATCCACGCCGATGCCTTCTACACCGCCCGCCCTCAGGGCGCCAGTGTTTTTGCCCTGAGCCATGGTGGTGCCTCCAGCAGCGCAGCTCGCTGGATTGCTGCAAAAGAGAACAAGGCCGACCTGATCGGCGGCATCAACATTCAGTCCAAGGACAAGCAGGTGATGCATGCACTGCTTGACATGAGCACGACCGCTCAGATTAAGGACAGCCTGAAGCTTGGTGGCTCCTTATTGGGAGAGATTGGCAAGGTTGGCAAACTGCACAAACCTCGGGTGGAACAAGCCGGGTTTGCAGTTTTGAAAGCCCCGGATATACCCAGCGTTCTGGTAGAGGCCGGTTTCATCAGCAACCCGGATGAGGAAGCCAAGCTCAACAATGAGGCCTACAAGGAGCAACTGGCTGATGCGCTGCTCAAAGGGATCAAGGCCTACTTTGCCAAAAATCCCCCGCTTGCGCGAAGTAACAAGGTCTAGCTGGACACCTGACTCCCATTCAATCCCTACGCGAAATGGCCCAAGCGCTTCGAGCGAGACCAGGGTGGAAGTCAAACCGATTGGTTGGACCCCTGGCCCGAACCAAGCGGCATATGAGAAAAGGCTCTGACCTCTTCCTCGCTCAGCGTTTCGCGTGACAACAAATCTGCGCTACCTTGCTCCAAGAGCAGACGTCGAGGGCTCAGCAACTGGGTGGCCTGGCGCATCGCGGCCTCGGTCAAATTGCGCACCGAGCAGTCAATCTCACGGCTCGTCTGCGGCGAAAAGCGTCTCTCCCTCACCCCGATGCCCTCAGGCAATGCGCCAAGAAATGGCGAGGGTGGGTCTTCGTAGGCTACCTGACCCAGCGTCTCATCCATGCCAAATCGCATCACCATGCTGCGCGCAATATCGGTGGCTTTGACCAGGTCATCGGCCGCACCGGTTGAAACCTTTCCGATCACAAGCATTTCGGCCGCCCGTCCAGCCAACAATACCGTCATCTTGTTCTCAAGCTCCTGGCGGGTCATCAAGAAGCGGTCCTCTGTCGGTCGCTGCAGGGTGTAGCCCAGAGCGCCGATACCGCGTGGGATGATGGATACCTTGTGAACCTTATCCATGCCGGGCAAAGCCATCGCCACCAGCGCATGCCCCATTTCATGGACCGCGATGATGCGTCGTTCTTCCGGGTTGAGGATGCGGTTTCGTCTTTCCAGACCCGCCACGATCCGTTCCACGGCCTGGGTAAAGTCTGACAGGCTCACATCATTGGCCTTGCGACGCGTTGCCGCCAGGGCAGCCTCATTCACCAAATTGGCCAAATCAGCCCCGGTAAAGCCTGGGGTCAGGGCTGCTATCTGTTCTAGGTCTGTGTTGGGTGCCAGCTTGATACGACGACTATGGACCTGCAAGATCTGCAGACGCCCCACCTTGTCCGGTCGATCGACCAGAACCTGTCGATCGAACCTACCCGCCCGCAACAGGGCCGGGTCCAGAATTTCGGGCCGATTAGTGGCCGCAAGCAATACCAGCCCGGTCCGGGGGTCAAAACCATCCAACTCAGCCAGTAGTTGATTGAGTGTTTGCTCCTTCTCGTCATGACCGCCCAGGCTCCAGGCCCCGCGCGCTCGACCCAAGGCATCAAGCTCATCAATGAAAATGATGGCAGGCGCATGTTGACGCGCCTGATCAAAGAGATCACGGACCCGGGCGGCCCCCACACCGACAAACATCTCAACAAACTCTGAGCCGTTGATCGAGAAAAAGGGGACAGCGGCCTGACCCGCTACCGCGCGCGCCAACAAGGTCTTGCCTGTGCCGGGCGGCCCAACCAGCAAAATACCTTTGGGCATACGTGCACCAAGCCGACTGTGTTCGTTGGGGTCCTTCAGAAAATCGACCACTTCCTCCAGCTCAGCCTTAGCTTCGTCAACGCCGGCCACATCGTCAAAAGTCACCTTGGTGTCACTTTCAACAAAGACCTTTGCTTTACTTTTGCCAATCGACAACAGCCCCTCACCCAGGCCACCTCCCAAGCCACCCCGCTCTGCCATTTTGCGGATTGCAAACATCCAGACAAAAAAGAAAATCAGCGCTGGCGCCAGCCAGGAAAACACGTCACGCAAAAAAGTACTCTGAATGACACCCGTAAAACGCACACCCGATTGAGCAAGATCGTGCGCCAAATCCAGCTCAACGCGAGTGGTTGAGAAGCGTGAACGTCCATCTGGCAGGGGCTGGTGCAACTCGCCTTCCAGATGGTTGGGGAAAACAGAAATTTCCTTGATGTTTTTCCGATCAAGCTCGGCCATGAACTCGCTGTAGCTCAGTGGTTGAACCTGTTGCCACTGCTGCACATAGTCGCGCAGAACCAAGACCCCCACTAAGGCCAGAATGACATACCAGACATTCCATTGGGTGCTTTTTTGCACCGGTCAGCCTCCATCGACGCGGGGATTGGACCAACCCTCGGCAGGTTCGCCAGTATCCGGGTCAATCCATTCGGAGATGCCCAGCTCACTCTCGGCTTCTTGCAAGGTTTCACCGGGCTCAGGCGTTTCACCGGCAGAGGACAGCATATCGGCCTCAGCTTCCTCAACGCTTTTGAATGGGCCAACTTCCTGCAGGTTCTCAAGCCCGCGCCAGTAATAGCCATCCGGACGTTGGACCACCAGCCCCAGCATCTCACCTTCGGCTTCAGGAATCGCCTTCATGCTGGCAGTTTTTGGCCCAGGCTTTGTGGAGATTTTTTTAGGAGTCATCTCAAGCACCTTCTTCCGACCAGGGTACTTAGCATCAGGCCGTCTGACAACGCCAGGCTTGAGCCATATCAAGTTTTGAACAGCTTGCCCAAGGTAATTGGTTTACTAATTGTTTTTTTGTCTGGCCTTCCAAGCTCCGTAGATCACGATCATGCCGGGTACAAGAATCAAACCCCAAATGATTTTTTCAAGGTTGTCCTTGACCCAAGGAAGGCTGCCCAAAAAATAGCCGGCGGTACAAATACCCAAAACCCAGATGAGGGCCCCGACGATGTTGTAGGTGGTGAATTTGGCACGGCTCATGGCCGCCACACCTCCGACAAAGGGTACAAAGGTGCGTAAAAACGGCATAAAACGCGCCAACACGATGGTGATGCCACCATAGGTTTCATAAAATTCATGCGCTCTGTCGAAGGCGGCCTTATTGAACAGTCTTGAATCCTCCCACTGAAAGACACGAGGGCCAAAATATCGTCCGATCGAGTAGTTGCACTGATCTCCCAAAACAGCAGCGCACAGGAGCAAGGGGACCACAAGGGAATAATCCAGCAGGCCGGCACCGGCCATGGCCCCCACCACAAACAGCAGAGAATCCCCCGGCAAAAAGGGCATGATCACAACACCAGTTTCGACAAAAAGTATCAGAAAGAGCAGGGCATAGACCCAGGCTCCATAGTTCTGCACAAATAACTCAAGATGCCGATCTACATGCAGGATGAAGTCGATCAAGAATGTGATGGTTTCCATGGGCTGTGATTATCCCGGTGCGTCTGGGCATTCCAGCCAAGCCGCCTAAAATATTCATGTGATTCCCTTGTCTCCCCTACCCCAACAACCACGCTCGATCCAAGAGCTGCCAGATTCTCTGATCAGCCAGATCGCTGCCGGTGAAGTGGTGGAGCGGCCCGCCTCGGTGGTACGCGAGTTGGTTGACAATGCCTTGGATGCGGGTGCCCAGCAAATCACACTGAGATTGCTGTCCGGTGGCGTACGCCTAATTGTTGTGGAGGATGATGGCTGGGGTATCGCCCGTGAAGAGCTACCGCTTGCCCTCAGACGACATGCCACCAGCAAGATCCGTGACCTGCGCGAACTTGAATCGGTAGCCACCATGGGTTTTCGCGGTGAAGCCTTGGCCGCGATCAACGCAATTTCCGACTGTGCAATTCTTTCTAGGCCTGCCGGCCAGGACAATGCCTGGCAGCTTGATGGTCGAAGCGGCGAACTCAAGGCGGTGGCGCGGAGTGCCGGAACTACCGTCGAAGTCAGGGAGCTTTTTTACAGTACCCCGGCCCGCAGAAAATTTCTCAAGTCCGACGCCACCGAGCTGGCGCATTGCATCGAATCGGTGCGTCGTCATGCCCTGGCCAGACCCGACGTGAGTTTTTCAATATGGCATGAAGGCAAGCTGGTTGAACAATGGCGCGCCTGCCATGGCCCCAACGCACTTGAAAAAAGACTGGCCGATCTATTGGGCGAAGAGTTCATTGGCAACTCAGTCGCTGTTGACTTTGTTGTCTCGCCTCAATTCTCTGGCAAAGCACCGAGTCTGCGCGTGTGGGGTCGGGCAGGTGTACCCGATGCTGCACGCTCTCGAGCCGATCACCAATATGCCTATGTGAACGGCCGTTTTGTCCGAGACAAGGTGCTGTCGCACGCTGCGCGCAGTGCCTATCAGGATATCCTGCATGGCCACAGGCAACCGGTCTATGCACTTTATGTCGATATTGAACCCACCAGGGTGGATGTGAATGTTCACCCCACCAAGATCGAGGTGCGCTTCAGAGATAGCCGTGAAGTTCATCAGGCTGTTCGACACGCCATCGAAAATGCCTTGGCCATTCCACGCTCGTCGCTGATAGAAGCGCAGGGCCAGGGTTCAAAGCCTGGTCTTACGCCAGCAACAGACGTGACAGAGTCTTCGACGAGAAACTGGAATCAAGCGTCGATCAACCTCAATTCAAATTCCGGGTATCGCGTCAGTGATTTGTCGGCGCTCTGGAATCCAACAGCCTCGTCTGGCACCGGAAATGAAGTCCCAGTGCAGTCCCTGCGAGCTGCATCGAGCCCAACAGCGACCACCCCACCCAATGAACCTTCTGATGTTTCGGCATCGATTTGGCCCCTGGGACGTGCCCTGGCCCAACTGCAAGGCATCTATATCCTGGCGGAGAATGACCAGGGACTGATCATTGTGGACATGCATGCCGCCCATGAGCGCATTGTGTATGAGCGACTCAAGCTGCAGCTGGATGCCAGAAGCATCACCAGTCAGGCGCTTTTGATCCCGGCGACTTTTGCTGCAACGCCGCAGGAGGTAGCCACCACGCAAACCCATGCTGACACGCTCGATGCCCTGGGACTGGAGCTTTCCCCCTTATCGCCTAAGACCTTGGCAATTCGCGCGGTTCCGGCCACTCTTGCCCAGGGCGATCCGGTCGAGTTGACGCGAAGTGTCCTGCATGAACTTGCCCAGCATGAGGCCAGCCATGTTCTGCAACAGTCCCAGAACCAATTGCTGGCCACCATGGCCTGTCATGGGGCGGTACGAGCCAATCGCCGTCTGACCCTCGAGGAAATGAACGCCCTGCTGCGCGACATGGAGCGCACCGAGCGTTCTGATCAATGCAATCACGGACGGCCAACCTGGCGTCAGGTCAGCCTGAAGGAACTTGACGCGCTGTTTTTGCGCGGTCGTTAGAACTTTAGAAATCGCGTTCCAGGACCAGTCGTTGCCGTCCACGACAGACCGCCTGAATTCTGGCCCGATCTGGCCAGACCGCCTTTTTTAACGTTTGGCGCAAGTAGCCCAGGGCATGCTAATCTAGCTTCAATCGACCTACCCCTAAGGGCAAACCCACCATGTACACCACATTGATAAGTCCTGAACAACTGATGGCTTTACGCCAAAAAGATAAACCTCTCATGGTCTTTGATTGCAGCTATGAGTTGATGAAACCTTCTGAGGGTGATGAACAGTATCTGAAAACCCATATTGCCGGCGCAAGGCGAGCCGACTTGAGTCGCCACCTGAGCGCCCAAAAAGGTGCATCAGCAGCCAGCGGCGGCAGACACCCCCTCCCGACCCGAGAACATTTTTCTGCCTGGCTTGGTGAACTCGGCTTTACTTCCGATATGCAAGCGGTGGTTTATGACCGTCAAAACTCAAGTCATTGCTGCCGGTTATGGTGGATGCTGAAATGGGTGGGTCATGAAGCAGTCGCGGTTCTGGATGGCGGCCTGCCCACCTGGCTCGCTGCCGGCGGCGATGTTGAATCGGGAACACCCCTTCCATCTGAACCTACGGACTTCAAATTTTCACCAGCCTGTGCCAGACTGGTTGTGACGCAACAGGTAGAGCAACAGCTTGGAAGGCCTAGTCAGACACTGGTTGATGCTCGCGCCAACCCGCGCTTTCGCGGTGAAGTTGAGCCACTGGACCCAGTGGCCGGTCACATTCCCGGGTCACTCAATCGGCCCTTCAACCTCAATCTGACATCTGAGGGAAAGTTCAAAGCGCCCGAACAGTTGAAGGCCGAATTCTCCGAATTACTGGCTGGCCGTGACCCAGCCAGTGTGGTGCACTCCTGTGGCAGTGGTGTGAGTGCCATTCCGAACCTGCTGGCCATGGAGCTGGCTGGACTGGGACGCGCCTCACTCTACGCTGGCAGTTGGAGTGAGTGGTGCAGTGATCCAGCGCGACCGGTGGCCAAGGGCTGACCGGTATTGACCTCCACGAATGTCAATAACAAGCCCCAGGCAACAAGACCAATGGCGCTCTCGGACTGGCTTCATGCTGGCCGCTCTGGGGTCCGCGGTTGGCCTGGGTAATGTCTGGCGTTTCTCGTATGTAGCAGGCGAAAACGGGGGCGGCGCCTTTCTGTTGGTCTATCTGCTAATGGTGCTGTTGGTAGGGGTTCCCTTGTTGCTAGGCGAATTTGCATTGGGGCGCAGCACCCAGGCGGAAAGTTCAACCGCCATCGCAAAGTTGCTTCCAGTTCGCTGGCGGCATCTGGGTTTGCTGGGGGTACTGTCCTCGGTCATGGTCTTGGCGTACTATGCAGTCATCGCCGGTTGGGTGCTGAAGTACCTGGCACTCTACCTCTTCAGCTCCACACACCGATTGTCAGACCCTGGCTTTGCCACAGCATTTGAGGCCCATATCGCACAGCCTGTGGAACCCCTGATCTGGCAACTGATGGCGATCCTGCTGGCCGTTGCCGTGATTACGCGTGGTGTTGAAAAAGGCATTGAAAGAATTAATCTGGTTTTGATGCCAACGCTTGGCTTGTTACTCTTGGGACTGGCTATTCATAGTGTCAGCCAGCCAGGATTTATGCAGGGCATCCATTTCCTGTTTCAGCCTGACTGGAGGGTGCTCACTCGGCCCGAGGTTTACCTGGCGGCGTTGGGTCAGGCCTTCTTTTCGATTGGCCTGGCCATGGGCGTAATGGTCGCCTACGGCAGCTACCTGCCAAGTAATCAACGCCTGCCTGGCGCAGCCCTCTCTGTCGCACTGGGCGATGCACTATTTGCTATTCTGGCGGGACTGGTGGTATTTGCCGCAGTTTTCAGTTTTGGTCTGGATCCGGCTCAGGGACCCGGCCTGGCGTTTGTGGTGTTGCCTGAGGTCTTTGCCAATATGACCGGCGGGGCCATCGTTGGATCGGCCTTCTTTTTGCTATTGGCCATAGCCGCGATGACCTCGATGGTGTCCTTGTTGGAGGTTCAGACTGCATTCGCCATGAAAAAGCTGGGCTGGAGCCGCCAACGTGCCGCGCTGGTGCTGGGTGGACTGGCCTTTGTGCTGGGCGTACCCGCCTCGCTCGGATTTGGCGTGTGGTCTGAAGTTGCTTCAACAGGCGGCCGAGGAATTCTGGACCTGATGGACTTGCTGGCGGTGGAATTGATGCTGCCACTCAATGGGCTGTTATTGGCTCTGCTGCTGGGCTGGGTCTGGCCGGGCAAGGAAGCCCTACAGGCCTGCGACCTGCACACCGGCCGCCTGGGCCAGCTATGGCTTTTTCTGGTCCGCTACGTCATACCGCTGATGCTGGCCATGGTTTTGGCAAGCAGCATGGTCAGCGGCTAAGGAACTTTCAGATTCAGGAACCGACAGCCGCCAGTTACTGGAAATAGTTCCGCCAAGACTAGTTGCGCCGGGCGTTTTTGGCATCCTCCACCACGGTGCGGGCCTGCACATCAATCACCTCACCTTCTTCCACAGTTTGTCGTCGAGAAGAACGGTAAAAACGCTGCCACTGTGCATCCCGCAATAAGGAAAAAACAAAGGGTTGTACGGTCCGTCCGGTGAGCCGCGCCCAAAGTGCGCGCAAGCTCCAGAGCATCAGCCACATCATGGCAGCAAGCATCAGGCTTAGCAGGAATACCAACCCCATGAACATCAGGGCGAGTCGTATCAACCACCTAAAGACGTCCCGGAAAAAGGAGCTTACATCAGCCATTGAGCAAGTTCCTGACCATGAACCAATCTGATACCAGCCACTTCGGCAAATTGCCTGGCCGGCTCTGAAACTTGCGCCAGACTCGCATACAGACCCTGGTCAGCACCGGCAGCCTGACATGCTGTCTGCAGCACACGCAACGCGTCCACTCCATGGTTGGCGGCCTTCCAGCGTCGACAACTCAACAGGATCACCTGTCCGCGACGCTCCAATATGTAGTCGGCCGCCGAGCCTGCGTGATGCGTGAACTGATAGCCCTGACGGCGTAGTCCGGCTTCAAGCGCTGCTGAGAATTCACGCCAGGACATGGTTGCAGCAGACCTCAACAGTGCATCGATCCGGGTCTGACTTGGGGACTGCCATTGGCGCCATGCCGAGATGCCAGCAATCACAACAAAGGGAAAGGTGCCCAGCGCCCCCATCAAGGCATAGTCTGGCGGCAACAGGGCCCGGGCTGCCAGGGAAAACACCAGCACGATGAGAAGACTCACCCACCATGGCGAGCGCAGCAGAATCGCAAAAAGCGATCTGTCAGACATCTTGAACTTCATGACACCGCCCCTGGCTTCTAGTGCGCCAACAGTCCAACTGCGGCAACCAGAC
This sequence comes from Burkholderiaceae bacterium, assembly GCA_017856435.1. GTDB lineage: Bacteria > Pseudomonadota > Gammaproteobacteria > Burkholderiales > Burkholderiaceae_C > Hylemonella. The sequence continues at coordinate 84,222 of JAFMFB010000002.1, read as the reverse complement.
CCATGCCAATCAGCAACCATCCCACCTGGGCCAGGGTCTGCTTCATGCTAAGCCGTTTTTGAAGCTGGGGTATCAGATCAGCCAAAGCCACATAGATAAAACTGCTGGAAGCGACCACCAGGAAAAAAGGCAAATAGTCGCGCAAGCTGTCCACCAGCCAAAACCCGGTCAAGCCGCCCATGGCCGTTAGAGCACCCGCCAGAGTAACCTTCAGAAGCGCCGCTTTGCGCGAATCGGTGTTTTGTCGCAACACCATCAGATCCCCCATATGGTGAGGTACCTCATGAACCAATACGGCCAGTGCAGCCATGGCCCCCAGTCGCAGGTCTGCCACAAAAGCCGAAGCGATCAGGATGCCATCGCCAAAGCAGTGCACACTGTCACCCGCCAGTACGGACCAGCTACCTGACCGGTAGGGGGAATGATGATCATGCGCGTGGTGATGACCATGCTGCGAGAGGTGCCCCCCAACCTGCGCCTCGCTGTCGTGAGGTCCATGGCCATGGTGATGTTCATGGCCGTGGTGCCACAACTCAGCCTTGTCCAGCAAAAAAAAGAAGACCAAGCTGATCAATAGCGCCAGAAAAAGTTTCTGAGCACCAACGTCGCCCATGAAGGCCTCGGGCAGCAAATGCAACATGGCCGTGGCCATCAAGGCCCCGGCCGCCAGGCTCAACATGTGTTGGGTGTAGCGTGAGAGGGCGCCAAAGCTCAGTGCCGCCGCCAACCATACGCTGCCGATACCAGCCCCCAGCGTCCCAATCAGGATTGCGATAAGTGTCATGCCGCTGATTTTCGCAGAGCGCTGGTTCAAAAAAAACCGCCAGATTTTTTTCTGGCGGTTTCAAGCAAGAATTTGTTGATCAAGCGACGCCGTGTGCCTTGAACCAATCCAAACAACGCTTCCAGCCGTCATCGGCTGCCTCTTTACGGTAGCTGGGCCTGTAATCGGCATGAAAGGCGTGTGGGGCTGCCTTGTACAGAACAAATTGGGCGGCTTTGGCGTTGGCATTGCCGCGAGCCAGCGCATCCTTCATGGTTTGTACCGCCGTAAGTGGAATACCGGTATCGTCCTCACCATACAGTCCAAGCACCGGCGCATGGAGTTGCCCTGTGATATCGACCGGGTTTTTGGGTGTCAGGGCAGACTGACTACCGACCACCCGACCGTACCAGGCAACCGCGGCCTTGATGCGTGGATTGTGCGCTGCATACAGCCAGGTTTGTCGACCACCCCAGCAGAATCCGGTCACGCCCAAACGTGACAGGTCCCCGCCATTTTCACTGGCCCAAGCCACTGCAGCATCCAGGTCACCGGCCACCTGGGCATCGGGCACCTTGGAAATCACTTCAGCAACCAGTTTGGCAACTTCGCCATAACCTTGCGCATCTCCCTGACGTACGAAAAGCTCGGGCGCAATGGCCAGATAACCCTGACGGGCAAAGCGCACAGCCACATCAGCTATGTACTCATGAACCCCAAAAATTTCTGACAGAACCAGCACCACCGGCAGATTCTTCTTGCCCGCAGGCATGGCGCGAAACGCCGGCATTGAAAAACCTTTGACATCAATGGTGACTTCGCCTGCTGTCAGGCCATCGGTGGGCGTCTTGATTGCGGTCTGAGCCATGATGGGCAAGACCGAAGCCGCGTAGCCCATTCCCAGGGTGGCCTTGAGGGCATGACGGCGATTTGGCAACATCGAGCGACGGTCCAGGAGAGCAAGGGAGTCACCCATTTGGTCTTGATTCAACACAAGAATTTCCTTTCAACAGTAAGAAGCGCAGGGATATCAGTTGCCAGTCTTTTCCAGCCCGGTCATCATAGATACACCTCTCTGAAAAAATTTGATGTCCCGAAAAATCCCTACAGTTTGTACACGCTATTTGGCCAGTACCCTCCTGCTGGCTCTGCTTGGTTGCGCCACCCCCACCCCACCCGAGACCCAGACTAGCCCCACACCCCGCAGCACTCCAGCGACGACCCGCTACGAACGGGTAGAAATTCAGGTCAACCGTCAGGCTGGTCAATGCCATGTCCAGTTGACCGGTCAGCTGGATGAATACACCGCTCGCAGCCTGCGCCAGACCATGAATGAGCTAGCCAGTCAGGACTGCCGAAGCAAGCGGGTGGTGATTGCCCTTCAAGGTGGGCAGGTGGGCAGTGCCCTGACGGTCGGTGCCATCATCAAAAACCGCGCTTTTGACACCCAGGTTCAGGCTGGTACCAGCTGTCTAACACCCTGCCTGCTGGTGTTTGTCGCCGGGCGTGAACGCATCATGCTGCCATCAGTCCCTCCAACCCGTCTGGGCTTTTCGCAAATACCGCCAGACGCTGATTTTGGCCGGGGCATCTGTGAGACCGAACTCAATGCGGCCCAAGCCCAGACCCTGACGCGTTATCTGCGCGCCATGCTGCCTTTGCCCGTAGCCAACACGGTGATGAAGAAGCTGGCTACTGCCACCTGCAACAACACTGAATACCTGAACCCTGCCGAAGCATTGGCACTGGGCTTAGCCACCACCGTCCGCTGATTGCTAACCCGAGGTTAATGCGCCTGCTCCCAGTTGGGACCCACCCCAATCTCCGCCAGTAGCGGCACTTTGAGCTTGGCCACCGAGGCCATGATTCTGGGAACTTCATGACGTACCCAGGCCACCTCATCATCGGGCACCTCGAACACCAGCTCGTCATGCACCTGCATGATCATTTTTGTCCGGCAGTGTTCAGCATCGAGTACCCGCTGCACCTCGTTCATGCTGAGCTTGATCAAGTCGGCTGCAGTGCCCTGCATGGGCGCGTTGATGGCCGCACGCTCGGCACCGCTTCGGCGCGGGCCGTTGGGTGAGTTGATCTCGGGCAGGTACAGGCGTCGACCAAAGACCGTCTCGACAAAGCCCTGGGCCTTGGCTTTGGCACGGGTGGCGTCCATGTAATGGCGAACCCCGGCAAAGCGCTCGAAGTAGCGTTCGATATAGTTTTTGGCAGCCGTGTTGTCGATATCCAGGCTTTTGGCCAAGCCATAGGCACTCATACCGTAAATCAGTCCGAAGTTGATCACCTTGGCATAGCGTCGCTGCTCGCTGGTCACGGAACTGGTGGGCACGCCAAACACTTCGGCTGCAGTGGCACGATGAACGTCCATGCCGTCGTGGAAGGCCAGCATCAGGGCCCCATCACCACTCAGATGGGCCATGATGCGCAACTCGATTTGCGAGTAATCGGCGCTGGCAATCTGCCAGCCCGCAGGTGCAATAAACGCCTCGCGAACCCGGCGCCCTTCCGGCGTTCGGATTGGTATGTTCTGCAGGTTGGGGTCATTGCTCGACAGCCGCCCGGTGACTGCCACCGCCTGGGCATAGTGGGTGTGTACCCTGCCGGTTCGGGGATGAGCCATCTGCGCCAGTTTGTCGGTATAGGTGCCCTTGAGCTTTGACAGACCCCGATGTTCCAGGATCTTGGCTGGTAAAGGATAGTCCTCGGCCAGCTTTTCCAGTACCTCTTCGTCGGTGCTGGGCGCACCCGTGGCTGTCTTCTTGACCACCGGCAAGCCCAGCTTGCCAAAAAATATTTCCCCGATCTGCTTGGGCGAACCCAGGTTGAAGGGTTGCCCTGCCAACTCGAAGGCTTCCTGCTCAAGTTGCAAGATCCGCTGACCCAGTTCATGACTCTGCTGGGCAAGTACCTGCGCATCAATCAAGACGCCGTTACGCTCAACCCGGTACAAGGTCTCGGAACTGGCAATTTCAAGCTGGTAGATGAACCGTAACTTGTCATCGGCCTCAATTCTCGGCCACAGGGCCTGATGCACATCCAGCGTCTGGTCAGAGTCTTCACAGGAATACTCAGCGGCCCTGGCAATATCTACCTGGCTGAAGGGAATCTGCTTGGCGCCCTTGCCGCACAGGTCTTCGTAGTTGATGCCATGTCGGCCCAGATGCCGCTCGGCCAGGCTGGCCAGTCCATGGGGTCGGTGGGCTTCCAGCACATAGCTTTGCAGCATGGTGTCATGCACATAGCCCTGTACCTCGATGCCGTGGTTGGCAAACACATGACGGTCATATTTCACATGCTGACCTAGTTTTCTGGCTTGAGGATTTTCCAGCCAGGGCTTCATGCGGGCCAGCACCTCGCTGCGGGAGAGTTGTGGCGGCGCACCTGGATAGTCATGGGTCAGGGGGATGTAGGCGGCCTCGCCAGGCTGGACACTGAAGGAGATACCGACGATCTCAGCCATCATCTCGTCCAGCGAGGTGGTTTCCGTGTCCAGCGCCACCAGGTCAGCCTGCTCCAGCCTCGTCAGCCAATGCTCCAGATCAGCCCATTCAAGAAGAGTCTGGTAAGCCACCTGGGCGGGGGCGCTGCTGGCCGCTGGCTGATCAAACAGGTCATTGGACGGGTACTGCCCGGCAGGCTCTTGACTTGCTGGAGTGCCCCCGAGGGCGCGGGCCAGGGACTTGAAGCCATACTGCTCGTAAAACGCACGCAGCCCAACCTCATCCGGCGCACTGACCAAAACTGCGTCAAGCGCAGGCAGGCTCGGCACCCAGCCATCGAGATCACAATCGGTCTTGATGGTCAACAGCTGGCGTCCGGTCGGCAGCCAGCCCAGGGCACGCCGCAGATTTTCACCGGCCACCCCCTTGATGGCATCAGCCTGGGCCACCAGCGCATCCAGTGAGCCATATTCCTGCAACCATTTGGCAGCTGTCTTGGGGCCTACTTTTTCGACCCCGGGCACATTGTCCACCGCATCTCCGACCAGGGTCTGAAAGTCCACCATCAACGCAGGGGGGACACCAAACTCGGCTTGCACCCCAGCCAGATCGCGCCGCTTGCCATTCATGGTGTCCACTATGGTGATGTGCTCGGTCACCAGTTGCGCCAGATCCTTGTCACCACTGCTGATGATCACCTCGATTTTTTGATCAGATGCAGCTCTGGCCAGGGTACCAATCACATCGTCAGCCTCGACGCCAGGAACATCCAGCACCTTCCAGCCCATCAAACGCACCACCTCATGGATCGGTTCAATCTGTCGCCGCAAATCATCGGGCATGGGCGCGCGCTGGGCTTTGTATTGGGGATAAATTTCATCGCGAAAAGTCGGCCCCTTGGCATCAAACACACAAGCGGCGTAGTCGGCATGGACCTCCTTGCGCAAACTCTGCAGCATATTGATCATGCCTCGAATGGCACCGGTCGGTGCACTGGCAGGGTCGCCAGGCACAGCCCGCAAATCCGGCATGGCATGAAAGGCCCGGTACAGGTAACTCGAGCCATCGACCAGAAGCAATGTTTTGTCAGTTTCTTTGGGTTCACGCATCCATACATTGTGCCTTCTGCTTTGCCTGGCTGGGAGGTCTTACAATGGGATCATGCGTACCTCCAACCTGTTCCCCAACCTGCTCCATCTGGCTGCCCAGGCGACACTGGGTGCTGGCCTTGCATATGCTCAAGCTCCCCCTGCTAAGCCCCTTGAGTCGGGTCAGGGCCGATTTGAGCAAAGAACAGAACAGATTCGACACGAGGATGCCGGCTCCCGCATTGATGAACTGCGGATCGGCGGCGAGACCCGACAAATCACTGTCAAGCCCAAGGGGGATGCCCCCGCCTACGAAATCACCCCGGAGGGCAGTAACCGCAACCCGGCCGCTGCCGACCGCGACCGCAACTCAAGCGGATCGGGTGGCTGGAAAATAAAAAGCTTCTAAGCCATGGCTGTGTTCACTGAGGTCTCTTTCGACGAGGCCAGTGCACTTCTGGCAAAGCTGGACCTGGGTGAGTTGCAAGACCTGCAGGGTTGTGTTGGCGGTATCGAAAACACCAATTACTTTGCAACGACGGATCGTGGCGCTTATGTCCTGACGCTGTTTGAGCGCCTGAGTTTTGAGCAGTTGCCGTTCTATCTGCACCTGATGAAACATCTGGCCTTCAAAGGCATTCCGGTCCCCGACCCTGCCACTGACCGCAATGGCGAGATCCTGCATCAGGTCCTGGGCAAGCCTGCTGCGGTTGTCAACCGGCTTCGCGGCCGATGCGAACTCGACCCCAGCCCAGCCCACTGCGAAGCGGTGGGTGCCATGCTGGCGCGCATGCACTTGGCGGGCCGGGACTACCCGCGCCACCAACCCAATCTAAGAGGCCTGTCCTGGTGGAACGAAACTGTGCCCCTGGTTCTACCTCACATTCAGGCGCATCAGGCCGAGTTGCTGCGCAGCGAACTGGCCTTTCAGAACCATGTGGCGCAAGAGGCCGCCTTTGAGGGCTTGCCCAGGGGACCCATTCATGCCGATCTGTTTCGTGACAATGTCATGTTCGATCCGGCACCTGAGGATGGATCGCCCGTCCTGACCGGCTTTTTTGACTTTTACTTTGCCGGCGTTGACAGCTGGCTGTTTGACTTGGCGGTCTGCCTCAATGATTGGTGCATCGACCTGGCCAGTGGCGCAGCGGATCTGACGCGTTCTAGCGCCTTGTTGCGCGCCTACCAGCAGGTCCGGCCTTTGCAAGCTGCAGAACAACAATTGTTTGCGGCCATGCTGCGCGCCGGGGCACTGCGCTTCTGGATCTCGCGACTTTGGGATTTTTATCTGCCGCGTGACGCCGCCGTATTACAGGCCCATGACCCGCAACATTTCGAACGGGTTCTGCTTAACCGAGTAATGCACCCGCTGAATTGCGCCCGGTTGCTGGAGGCAGTGCCCGCATGAAACTCAAGCTGGTTCCGGCCAGCCAGGGGTGGCGTTGGGTCCGCCAGGGCTTGAGCACTTTCCGGCGCCAACCACTGGCCTTGGCAGGCCTGTTTTTCATGTATATCACCACAATCTCACTGGCCAGCCTGATACCGCTGGTCGGCAACGTGCTGGCCTTGGCATTGTTGCCGGCCGCCACGCTGGGTTTGATGGCGGCCACCCGGGAAGCGGACCGGGGCCACTTTCCAATGCCCTCCATCCTGATCAGTGCTTTTCGGGCAGGTCGCCAACGGGCCCGCGCCATGGCACTACTCGGACTGATCTACGCCGTTTCCTTTTTGTTGGTTCTGGGCGCGACCGCCCTGCTTGACGGCGGTACGTTTGCTCGCTTTTACCTGATGGGCGGCGCTGTCACTCGAGAAATCGTGGAGTCCCCCGCCTTCCAGCAGGCCGCCTGGCTGGCCATGGGTCTGTACCTCCCTCTGTCACTGTTGTTCTGGCATGCACCAGCGCTGGTGCATTGGTACGAGGTCCCGCCGGTAAAAAGTCTTTTTTTCAGTGTTGTGGCCTGCTTTAGGAACTTCAGCGCCATGCTGGTGTTTGCTCTGGCCTGGATGGGCATTTTCACCGGCGTTGGCATTGCCCTGACCTTGCTGTCCGTGCTGATTGGTCAGCCAGGATTGATCGGCACACTCATGTTGCCCACGCTGCTGTTGCTGGCGGCGGTTTTTTTCTGTTCGATCTGGTTCACCTTCCAGGACTGCTTTGAGGTGCAAGACAGCCCGGACCCCGGGAATGCCTGAACTGACCTTGACGCAGCGGACCTGCTGAATAAGGCCCTGGCGTCAACAGGCGAAATTCAAAGACTCAAGTACAAGACCAGTGCAACCCCAAACTCACTCGACCGGCGTGAGTTTGGCAACGCTGAGGGCCAGCCATTTGATGCCATGCCGTGAAAAATTGACCTGGGCTCGGGCATCTTCACCCGCTCCCTCGAGAGTCAAGATTTTTCCTTCGCCAAATTTGGTGTGAAACACCCTCATACCACTGTGCAGCTGCCCCACAACCGGACTGGCGCTTGGCTGAACCTGACGCACGCGCTCATACGACCCCGCCTCGACAGACCTGGACGGCGCGACCCCGCCCCAAAAGGCTGGCGGATTCAATCCTGATCCAAAGCCCGGTTGTTTGGGCGTCAGCCATTTGAGGGTCTGCTGCGGCAACTCATCGAAAAAACGGCTTCTGATGTGGTAGCGCGTCTGACCATGCAACATCCGGGTCTGGGAATGGCTCAGATAGAGGCGTTGTCGGGCTCGGGTGATCGCCACATACATCAGGCGACGCTCCTCTTCCAGACCATCAAAATCACTGAGCGAATTTTCATGGGGAAACAGCCCCTCTTCCAGCCCGGTGATGAAAACACCGTCGAACTCCAGTCCCTTGCTGGCATGAACGGTCATGAGCTGAATCGCATCCTGACCTTCCTGAGCCTGGTTGTCACCGGCTTCCAGCGCGGCATGGGTCAGGAAAGCAGCCAGGGGAGACATGACTTCCCCAGTCTCGATATCGGGCGATCCAGCTGAAGTGCTCTCAACCCACCCCAACTCCTCCTCCATAAGAAAGGCGGAGCCCTTCTCATTGCCCGCGGCAGGAAGATCTGAAGTGGCTTGGGGGCCAGGGTGCAATGCCTCGGCCTCACGGCCAAATCCCTCAATGGAGACAAAGCTTTCGGCCGCGTTGACCAGTTCCTCAAGATTTTCGATCCGGTCTGCCCCCTCGCGCTCGCTCTGGTAATGCTCGATCAGGCCGCTGTGCTGAAGCACCAGTTCTATGATTTCACGCAGCGTCAGCCCTTCGGACTGCTCACGCAGCACATCGATCTTGGCAACAAAGGCGCCCAGATTGGTGCCGGCTTTACCCACCACCGCAGGCACCGAATCGTGCAGGGATCGGCCGCTCTGCCTGGCACTATCCTGCAGTTGCTCCAGGCTTCGCGCACCTATGCCCCGAGGCGGGAAATTGACCACCCGCAAAAAACTGGTGTCGTCGTTTGGGTTTTCCAGCAATCGCAGATAAGCCAACGCATGTTTGATTTCCGCGCGCTCGAAAAATCGCAAGCCGCCATAAACCCGGTAAGGCAAGCCCGCATTGAACAGTGCCGTCTCCAGCACCCGGCTCTGGGCATTGGAGCGGTAAAGCACCGCAATCTCGCGCTGGCTCATGCCCTCACGAATCAGTTGCCTGATTTCATCCACCAACCATTGGGCCTCGGCGAAGTCACTGGCAGCTTCGTAAATTCGTACGGGTTCGCCGGCACCATGATCGGTGCGCAAATTTTTCCCCAAGCGTTGCTTGTTATGACTGATCAGGGCGTTGGCAGTATCAAGAATATTGCTATGGCTGCGGTAGTTTTGCTCCAGCTTGATCTGGTGCTTGACTTCGAATTCGCGCACAAAGTCAGCCATATTGCCCACCCGGGCACCGCGAAAGGCGTAAATGCTCTGGTCGTCATCACCCACAGCAAACACCGCCCCCCCCTGAACAGGTCCTGCCGCTTGCCCATTGGCATCAAAGCCCGCCAATAGCTTGATCCAGTGGTACTGCAGACGATTGGTGTCCTGAAACTCATCAATCAGGATATGGCGAAAGCGCCGCTGGTAATGCTGGCGTACCGGGTCGTTATCGCGCAGCAATTCATAGGATCTGAGCAGCAGTTCACCAAAGTCCACCACACCTTCACGTTGGCACTGTTCCTCGTACAACTGGTAGAGCTCGACTTTTCTGCGGGTATCTTCATCCCTCACTGGCACATCGGCAGGCCGCAGGCCCTCCTCCTTGCACCCGGCTATGAACCACTGAAGTTGCTTGGGCGGAAAACGCTCCTCATCAATTCGATGCAACTTGCACAAGCGCTTGATGGCGCTGAGCTGATCCTGCGTATCCAGAATCTGAAATGTCTGCGGCAATCCAACCGCCTTGTGGTGTGCTCTGAGCAAACGATTGCACAGACCATGGAAGGTACCGATCCACATGCCCCGCACATTGACCGGGAGCATGCTGGTCAGGCGAGTCATCATTTCGCGGGCGGCCTTGTTGGTAAAGGTCACGGCCAGAAGCCCCCCGGGCGACACTTGCCCGGTTTGCAGCAGCCACGCAATCCGGGTGGTGAGCACGCGGGTTTTACCCGAGCCTGCACCCGCCAGAATCAGGGCGTGTTCTGCCGGCAAGGCAACCGCCGCACCTTGCTCCGGATTGAGTAGTGAGAGCAGAGAAGGTTCAGTCGAGGAGGCCGGGGGGGACATTGCCACTCAAGCCACCACTTTCAAGGCTTTGGAACGAGACTGGTTAAGGACGTCAGCAAAGCGTTCCTTGATCGATGCAACAATGCCACTGGCATCCAAGCCCTGCAAGGCCAACAACTTGGCGGGGTCCCCATGCTCGATAAAGACATCCGGCAGTCCCAGTTGCAGAATCGGCCGGGATATGCCTGCAGCCAACAAGGCTTGAGCAACTGCACTCCCGGCACCACCGGCAATACAGCCCTCTTCCAGGGTAACCAGCGCCTCATGCTCGGCAGCCACTTGCATCAGCAGCGTCTGGTCGATGGGCTTGGCCCAGCGCATGTTCACCACCGTTGCATCCAGTTGCTCGCCCGCCTGCAAGGCGGGATACAGCAATGTTCCAAAAGCCAGAATGGCAATCGATTTGCCTGCACGTCGCAGCTCTCCACGGCCTATGGGCAAACCGGCCAATCCGGGCTCAGGCGCAACGCCCACGCCAGCGCCGCGCGGGTACCTGACCGCTACCGGGTGGTTCTGCTCGAAGGCGGTGCTGAGCAATTGGCGACATTCACGTTCGTCGGCAGGACAAGCCACACTGAGATTGGGAATGCAGCGCAGGTAGGCAATGTCATAAGCCCCCGCATGGGTTGCCCCATCGGCACCTACCAGGCCAGCACGATCGAGGGCAAAGACCACTGGCAGGTTTTGCAGCGCCACATCATGAATCAACTGGTCGTAGGCACGCTGCAGAAAAGTTGAATAAATGGCCACCACGGGCTTGAGTCCTTCACACGCCAAACCGGCAGCAAAGGTCACCGCATGTTGCTCGGCGATTCCCACATCGTAGTAACGGTCAGGGAATCTGCGATGAAATTCGACCATGCCTGAGCCCTCACGCATGGCCGGCGTAATGCCAACCAGACGTGGGTCCTGCTCAGCCATATCGCAGAGCCACTGGCCAAACACCTGGGTGAAGGTCTGCTTGGGGGGGGTGGCCGGCTTGACCAGACCCACCGAGGGATCAAATTTGCCAGGACCATGGTAGGCCACGGGATCGGCCTCAGCCAGCTTGTAACCCTGACCCTTTTTGGTCACCACATGAAGGAATTGGGGGCCATTCAGATGCTTGAGGTTTTCCAGGGTAGGAATCAACGAGTCCAGGTCATGACCATCGATCGGCCCTATGTAGTTGAAGCCGAATTTTTCGAACAGGGTGGCCGGCACCACCATGCCCTTGGCGTGCTCCTCAATTCGCTTGGCAAGTTCAAAAAGGGGTGGCGCCACCTGCAACACCTGCTTGCCCATATTCTTGGCAGCAGCATAGAAACGTCCACTCATCAACTGCGCCAAGTATCGGTTCAGGGCGCCAACAGGTGGGCTGATCGACATATCGTTGTCGTTGAGGATGACCAGCAGCTTGCAGTCTTCAACGCCACCATGATTGAGCGCCTCAAACACCATACCAGCCGTCATGGCGCCATCGCCGATGACCGCGATGGCGTGCCGGTCCTCATTTTTCTGTCGGGCGGCCAGGGCCATGCCTAGGGCCGCTGAAATCGAGGTACTGGAATGCGCAGTGCCGAAAGCGTCATAGGGGCTTTCGCTGCGAACTGGAAAGCCGCTGATGCCGTTGAGTTGACGAAGGCTGTCCATCCGGTCGCGACGGCCCGTCAGGATCTTGTGGGGATAGGTCTGATGCCCGACGTCCCAGACTAGCCGGTCATCAGGGGTTTTGAAGACATAGTGCAGGGCCACGGTGAGTTCCACCGTGCCCAGGTTGGAGCTTAGATGGCCGCCGGTTCTGGACACACTCTCCAGGACAAAGGCCCGCAGCTCATCGGCCAATGCCCGCAGCTGCGAACGCGGCAACAGACGCAGATCGGCCGGATCATTGATCCTTTGCAGCAGAGGGTAGGCGCCGGGCGTCATAGGGAAGAATGTACCGGATTCGAATGCACCCGGTTCAGTAGGCACGCTCGATGATCATATCGGCAAGGGCATACAAGGCATCGCAATTGCCCAGACCTGATTCCTTGAGGGCAGACACTGACTGCGCATGCAGGGACTTGGCGTAGCCACGAGAACGTTCCAGCCCCAGGATAGACACATAGGTCGGCTTGTCCTGTTCTGCGTCCTTGCCAGCAGTTTTGCCTAGCGTGATCGAGTCAGCGGTAACGTCCAGAATGTCATCCACCACCTGAAAGGCCAGCCCGATGGCCGCGCCATAGTCACCCAGAGCCCGATAGGCTGACGGCTCCGCATGCCCGGTTGCAGCACCCATCAGTACCGAGGCCTGCAACAAGGCGCCTGTTTTGAGCTGGTGCATATGACGCAATTGCGGCTCTTCAAGTCTGACCCCAACGCTCTGCAGATCAATGGCCTGGCCACCGGCCATGCCCTGGGCACCCGCAGCCCGCGCCAGCAGTCGGCATAACGTCGCCTGCATGGATTCAGGCAGGTCATCGTCTGCGGGGGTCAACAACTCAAAAGCCAATGCCTGCAGGGCATCGCCAGCCAGCAGCGCAGAGGCCTGACCAAATTTCACATGCACTGTGGGCTTTCCACGCCGCAGGACATCATTGTCCATGCAAGGCATGTCGTCGTGCACCAGGGAATAGGCATGGATCAGTTCGGTGGCACAGGCAGCCCGCAAGGCAGCCCTGGGATTGCCGCCAATGGCTTCGCTGCTTGCCAGAACCAGCATGGGGCGCAGGCGTTTGCCACCATCCAAAACAGCGTAGCGCATGGGCTGGGTCAGACTTGCAGGGGCAGACTGGCCCACCCAACGGTCGAGCGCCTGCTCGACCAGGCTCAGCTTCTGAGCACTCCAAAGGTCTAGATCGAACAAGGATTCAACCTTCACTCGGGTGTCCATGATTTGAGCAAGCCCTGATCAAGCACCTTGATCTGAGACTCGACAGCTTCGAGTTTTTGCTGGCAATACTTGAGTAATTCAGCACCCCGTTGATAGCCGCTAAGCAGCTGCTCCAGGGGCATATCGCCAGATTCCAGCCGACCGACCAACTGCTCAAGTTCAGCCAAGGCCTCTTCATAACTGGCTGGCTGGACGGATGGCGTTTGGGCAGGAGTGGATCTGGGCATAAAAATGGCTCGTTGAGCCGGTAATTTTAGCCGCCCCGGGTACAATCCTTCCTTCCAACGTATGTATTCCCATTCAGTACCTGGGTCAGCGTTTTGTCATGAACCAGTCTGATGGGGTTTTTCCAGCATCTCCCTGTGGGGGGTCTTTAGGTCAGAGGATATGTCTGATTTAAGTCTTCAACTGCAGCAGGCGCATAGCCAACTACCCGTCTCGAGCTATTTTGACCAGGCGCTTTACGAGCGCGAGATGGCGCTAATTTTTCAGCGCGGGCCACGCTATGTCGGTCATGCGCTCAGTGTGCCCAACCCTGGTGACTATTACGTCCTACCCCAGGAACAGCAGGGGCGCGCCCTGGTCCGCACCGAGCAGGGTGTTGCGCTGATTTCGAACATTTGCCGGCACCGCCAGGCGGTCATGTTGCAAGGCAGGGGCTCACTCCATGACACCCAAGCTGGAAGCTCCGGCGGACATATCGTCTGCCCGTTGCACCGCTGGACTTACTCCGCCCAGGGTCAGCTATTGGGCGCCCCCCACTTTGCCAATGATCCCTGCCTGAACTTGAACAATTACCCTCTTCGAGAGTGGAATGGTCTGCTCTTCGAGGACAACGGACGCGACATTCTGGGCGATCTGGAGGGCATGGGGCCGCTTCCGGAGCTTGATTTTTCAGGTTTTACCCTGGACAAGGTAGAAATGCATGAATGCAACTACAACTGGAAAACCTTCATCGAGGTTTACCTGGAGGACTACCATGTGGCCCCATTCCATCCTGGCCTGGGAAACTTTGTCACCTGCGAAGACCTGCAGTGGGAATTCAAGGACAACTATTCAGTTCAAAGCGTTGGGGTCTCGCGCGCATTCGGTCAGCCAGGATCGGCCACCTATCAGCGCTGGCATGAGGCCTTGCTGAAATACCGTGACGGCAAATTGCCCGAACGGGGCGCCATCTGGCTGACCTACTATCCCCATATCATGGTTGAGTGGTATCCCCACGTTCTGACGGTCTCTACCCTGCATCCCATGGGGCCGCAAAAGACCCTGAACCTCGTGGAGTTCTACTACCCCGAGGAGATAAGCGCTTTTGAGCGTGATTTTGTTCAGGCGCAACAAGCGGCCTACATGGAGACCTGCACCGAAGACGACGAAATTGCCGAGCGAATGGATGCCGGGCGCAAGGCCCTCCTTCTACGCGGGGATAATGAAGTCGGTCCCTACCAGAGCCCAATGGAAGATGGCATGCAGCACTTTCATGAATGGTACCGACGCCAGATGGGGCTATGAGCCCGGAACAACAATCACCATAAGGCCCCAACCGGGCTATTCCAACCCATTAAATACCCGGCCCGATGGAATTCATCGGGATAGCAACCTATGCAAGCCCTCTGGATGGTTATTGGTGCCTTTTTCTTCGCCACCATGGGTGTGGGCGTCAAGTTCGCTTCAGCAGACTTTGACCCCATGGAACTGGTTCTGTACCGGGGGCTAGTCAGTGTTGTTCTTGTGGGCTGGGCACTGCGTCTGCGCGGCACGGCGCTCAAAACCCCGGTGCCCGCCATGCATGCCTGGCGAAGCGTGGCCGGAGGTACTGCGCTGGCAACCTGGTTCTATGCCATTGCGCATCTCCCGTTGGCCACCGCTTTGACCATGAACTACATGAGCGGGATCTGGGTCGCAGCCTTCATTGTGGGCGGGACACTGCTCTACGGCAGGCTTGAAAGGCAGGGCCCCCTGTTGACGACGGTCTTGCTCGGATTTGTCGGCGTAGTGTTGACCCTGCGTCCCACAATCGATCAAAACCAGCTTTTTGCGGGTCTGATTGGCATGCTCTCCGGTGTCAGCGCTGCACTGGCTTATGTGCAAGTCACGGCCCTGGCCAGGATCGGCGAACCGGTGGAACGAACTGTTTTTTACTTTTCCATCGGCACCGCGCTTGTCGGCCTGATCGGCGTGGCATTCACTGGCTTTACCCCGCTGGAGGCAATCTCGTGGCAGGCAGCCATCTGGATCGTGCCGATTGGATTGCTGGCATCACTGGGGCAATGGTGCATGACGCGAGCTTACAGCCGAGGGCATACGCTGGTCGTGGCCAGTCTGCAATACAGTGGTATTGTTTTTGGGGCTTTCTTCAGTCTGATCCTGTTTGACGACAACATCCCCCTGATCAGTTGGATGGGTATGGCTTTGATCATCGCCAGCGGTGTGGGCGCCACGGTCCTGCGAGAACGCGCCATCCCCGACACACCTGCCGAGGAGCACTGATGCCCTCCTCCCTGGTCGTTCTTGTGATTTCCCTGCTGCTAGGCCTGCAGCCCGTCACAACGGACCTCTATCTGCCGGCCCTGCCCGACCTTTCCCGCGACTTGTCGTCCTCGATGTCGCAGACCCAGTTGACGCTGACCGCCTTGTTGCTGTCATTCGGGGTTTCGCAGATGGCATGGGGGCCACTTTCAGACCGCTACGGCCGCCGCCCCATTCTGTTGTGGGGCATGGGAAGCTACGTGCTTGCAGCCCTGGCCAGCGCCTTGGCCCCCACTATCGGGATCTTGCTGATCGCACGGATGGTTCAGGGGGCGGCCCTGGGCGCGGCCGTGATGGGCGCGCGTGCAATTGTGCGCGACCTCTATTCAGTGACCGATGGAACCCGCGTCATGTCCAAAGGGCTGACAGGGCTGGGCATCCTGGCCTGTCTTTGCGCACCTGTAGGAGGCATGCTGAGCGAAACCATCAGTTGGCGGGCCGCCCTGCTGGCTTTGGCTGTATTTGGTGCCGTCACTTACGGGCTGTTGTTTTTTCGCCTGAAGGAAAGTCTGGTTCACCCCAAGCTTGATGCCCTCAAGGTATCTGGCCTGTGGTCAAGCTGGCGCCAGATCCTGAGGCACCCAACTTTCTGGTCCTGTACGATTCTTTCGGCAACCACCTTTGGCGGGCTGTTTACTTTCCTGGCCACCTCCTCCTTTGTATTCATTCAGACGCTGGGCCTGAGCCGCACCGAATATGGCATGGTGATGTTCACCATGCCCCTGTCCTATATTCTGGGTACCGTGGTCTGTCGCATGCTTCTCCCAAGGTTTGGCCTGCGACGCAGTGTGGCGTTTGCTGGCGCAATCTCCCTGGCCGGTGGCACGATGCTGGGTGTCAGCGCCATGGTCGATCTACATGAAGGATGGGCCATCATGGTACCTGTCTATCTTTTCATGATTGCCCACGGTGTTCACCAGCCATGTTCGCAAATGGGATCCATAGCCCCCTTTCCACAGGCCGCTGGCACGGCCACCGCGCTTAATGGTTTTTTCATGATGCTGGTGGCTTTTGCCATGGGGGCCTGGCTTGGCGCCCAGGGACAAATTGAAGTGAAGCATCTGGCTTATGGCATCTGGTTCTGGGGGTTTCTAACTGCCCTGACCGCCTGGACCCTCATGCAACGGTATGGACACATTGACCAGTCCTAGCGCATGGGGCAAACCCGTGATCGCGCTGACCGGGCCAACGGCTTGTGGCAAAACAGCGGCTGCACTGGCCATTGCCCAGGCAATGCCGGTGGAAATCATCAGCGTTGACTCAGCCCTGGTTTATCGCGGCATGGACATTGGAACCGCCAAGCCAAGCCTTTCAGAACGTGCCAGCGTGCCCCATCACCTGATCGACATCCTCGATCCCGCCCAAGCCTACAGTGCCGCCAGCTTTGTGCGCGATGCAGGTCGTCTGATCGGCGAAATCCAAGGCCGCGACCGCTTGCCCCTGCTGGTCGGAGGAACCATGCTTTATCTGAAATCCCTGCTGGTTGGGCTGGACGAGATGCCCCCAGCCAATCCCCAGGTCAGGGCCGAAATTGAGATGCAGGCGCGCGAGCATGGCTGGGCATACCTGTACGCAGAGTTGTCACGGATCGATCCAACTACTGCAGAGCGGCTTGCGCCTGCGGATTCCCAGAGAATCCAGCGCGCACTGGAGGTCTATCGGGTGACTGGTCAGCCGTTGTCCAAGCTGCACGGTCAACGTGCAACGCAATCAGGCTCTGACACCGCCATCACACTCATCTCGCTGGAGCCCCAGAACCGCCCCTGGCTGCACGACAGAATTGCTGAACGCTTTGATGCCATGCTGGCCATGGGTTTTCTGGATGAGGTGCGGGCACTCAAGGCCCGCCCAGACTTGTCAGCTGACATGCCCGCCATGCGCTGTGTGGGTTATCGCCAGGCCTGGGAGGCGCTCGAAGGAAAAATTCCCATAAGCGAACTGCGTGATCGTGGCGTCTTTGCCACCCGACAGCTGGCCAAGCGCCAGATCACCTGGCTACGCTCAATGCCAGAACGGCTCAGGGTTGACTGTGACCAGTCTGACGCCATCCCCAGGGTATTGGCTCTGGCGCGCGCAGCAAGTTCCAGTTGACGGCTTAGTCAATCCTCAGTCGTTGTGCCGCACCGTTGCCTTTTTTAGGCAGGGTCAATGTGAGCACCCCGTTGTCACACTTTGCCTTGGCGTGCGCAGCATCTACGTCCTGCGGCAATGAAAAGGAGCGCGAGACCGAACCGTAGTAGCGTTCATTTCGCAACACTTTGTCATCGCCAGTTTGCGTGTCCTGTTGCTTAACTTCAGCACTCACGGTGACCATGTTGCCGTCGATTGAAACCTGAATGTCATCTTTTTTGACACCAGGAATTTCAGCCAGCACCGTAAAGCTATTTCCGTTCTCGCTTACATCCACTTTGATCTTGTCTGGCTCAGGCAGCGGCTCGCCATGTAAAGGCCGGACATAAAAACCAGGGGAAAAATCACGAAAAAAATCATCGAACAAACCACCACGACGGATCAGTGAGCTCATTTCAACCTCCTTTGAATCAACCCGGGTACCTGACCATGACCCCCATGGCCATTCGTCACCGGGAGGTCAACATGATGCGGACACAGAGCAGGTTTTCAAGTCACAAAAAAAGGCGGTTTGACCTGTATCAAGCTGACGGGGAACCCATCACAAGCTTGCCATCAGTAATGGGGACGCCCTGCGCTGGAAATGCAATAAGCCTGGGCATCAAACCTGTGCGTCAGGCCGCCATCTTGCGCTGTTCAGGCCTGCGTCAGCCATTGGCCAAAGCGGCGCATGTCGACATTGCCGCCGCTGATGATCACCCCGACGCGCA
This sequence comes from Burkholderiaceae bacterium, assembly GCA_017856435.1. GTDB lineage: Bacteria > Pseudomonadota > Gammaproteobacteria > Burkholderiales > Burkholderiaceae_C > Hylemonella. Next base: position 66,004 of record JAFMFB010000002.1, on the reverse strand, counting down.
AGCCTGACAAGCTCTGCTGGGCGTGACAGGCTGCAGCCAGCCCCAGACATCCGGTAGGTTCGACCACGATCTTCATGCGCTCTGCAAAAAATTGCATGGCTTCAATGAGTTGCTGGTCGGAAGCTGTCAGGATGTCGGTCACATCGCGCTGTATCACTCCAAAGGTATATTGCCCAAGATGCTGGGTTTGCGCTCCATCGGCAATGGTCTGCGGCGTCTGAATGTGAACGATCTGTCCAGCACGCAAGGACTGCTGTCCATCATTGCCCGCTTCGGGCTCAACCCCATAGATCTTGCACTGGGGAGAAGTCGCACGGGCTGCAAGTGCCGATCCCGACAACAGACCACCACCGCCCAGCGGGACCAGCAGCACATCAAGCTCACCGGCCTGCTGGATCAGTTCAAGCGCAGCGGTTCCCTGACCCGCAATGACATCCGGGTGATCATAAGGAGGGATCAGGGTCAAGCCCCGCAGTTGTGCCAAATCCCGGGTTAAGGCTTCGCGGTCCTGCTTGTAACGGTCATACATCACGACCTCGGCGCCATAAGCCCGGGTCGCCGCCAATTTAGCCTGAGGTGCGTCCTCGGGCATCACAATTACTGCAGGCATGTCCAAAAGTTTGGCCGACAGCGCGATGGCCTGTGCGTGGTTGCCAGAGGAAAAAGTAATCACGCCCGCCTTGCGCTGCGTGGCATCAAAGCGCGACAAGGCGTTGTAGGCACCCCGGAATTTGAAGGCCCCCATGCGCTGAAGGTTCTCGCACTTGAAAACAACTTTGGCACCCAGACGATGATCCAGGGTCTGAGAACGCATTACGGGGGTGATATGAGCCACACCCCGAAGACGCTCAGCTGCTGCCTCAACGTCAGAAAAAGTGGGCAAGTCAACCATCACGACAGACCTCGAGCAAAGTTAGGGCGTTTCAGGCCAATGTCAGTGCAAAGGCCCTTTGAGGGCATCGGGCAACACGAGCGGCATGACTTTGATGCCTTCTTCACGCAAGGCATCTGTCTCTTCACGAGAGGCCTGCCCACGGATTCCTCGTTCCTCTGTTTCCCCATAGTGCATCCGACGCGCCTCATCTGCAAAACGGGCTCCGACATCTTCGGTCTGCGCCAGAATTTGGCGGGTCACCTGCAACCAGGCTGCCTGCAGGGCTTGCTCGGTTTCCTTATTCACCACGGTCGAGGGTTCCGTTGTTTGCTTTGCATCAGGGGGGGGCGTGCTGACGGCTCCCAGGTTGAGGCGTGGTGCACTGGGTAATTTGTGCACCTTGTGCGCCCCGCACATCGGGCACTCAAGCAAGCCCTGCTGCAATTGCTCTTCGTAATCCAGCTCAGAGGCAAACCAGCCCTCAAACTGGTGGGCATCCGGGCATTGCAAATTGAGCACTTTCATGGCTCGATTATCTGCCAGTCAAGTAACCACTTGCCAGCCAGGACATTTTGCAGCCACAAGGCCCCGGTCAGTGTCTTGGCATCGGTAATGGTTCCATCAAAGCACCAAGCCATGACTTCATCAGGGGTCGCGCTGAAGACTTCCAGAAATTCGCCGGCATCAAGTTTCTGCTGCCCACCAACCAGTCCTCTGGCAAACCAGACTTCAATGTATTCGGTGGAATAGGAAATCACCGGGTGCAACACACCCGCCCGGGCCCACTCCTTGGCCTGATAGCCTGTCTCCTCCAGGAGCTCACGCCGAGCACACTTCAGAACGTCTTCACCCGCATCCAGCTTGCCGGCCGGGAATTCAATCATCACCTGGCCAACCGGATAACGGAATTGCTTTTCGAGAACCACCCTCAATTGCCCTTTCTCATCCGCCATCAGGGGGATGATCATGGCGGCGCCTGGATGACGAATGAATTCGCGGATGGCGTGGGTCCCGTCAGGCAGGCGCACGGCGTCGCGAAAGGCATGCAGAAAATGGCCATGCAGCAATTCCGTGCTGCTCAATCGGGTTTCAACCAGATGGTGATTGGCTTCAGCCATGGCGCCGGTACAGATAGCGCCAGACAAACCCAGGGAAGGCAAGGGTTATGAACAAGGCTGCAGTGATGGCATAAAACTCCCAGCCCTGCGGTGCAATTTGGCCAGCCTGCTTTTCCAGCAACAAGGCAATGGCTCCCACCAGAAAGTAGGCGACAACCAGTTCACCGAGTCGCATGGCCAGATTTTTTTCAAACCTGAGTGGCCATACGGCAAATAATCGGGTCGTCAGAAAAGGCAGGTTGGCAGCAATCAATGCCAGCAGGATGACCAGCCAGGCGGAGGCGCCCATGGAGCCATTCATCAGATCCCCAGCATGCGCACAATCGCATTGGCACAAAGCGTCATCAAGCCACCCGGCAAGAGGCCCAGTACCAGCACCAGCAAGCCGTTAACTGACAACACAACCCGCACCTCGGTCGGTGCGACGATGTCACTGGCAGTGATGGGCGGGTCAAAATACATGACCTTGATCACCCGCAGGTAATAGAAGGCGCCGATCAGGGACATGATCACGGCATAGACAGCCAGGCCAATATGCAAGGCGTGGCCAGTTGTCACCAGAGCCTGCAGAACCGACAGCTTGGCATAGAAGCCGACCATGGGTGGAATGCCAGCCAGAGAAAATAGACAGATCGCCATGATGGCTGCATATAGCGGACTGCGCTGGTTCAGCCCGGCAAAGTCGGCAATTTCCTCACTCTCAAAGCCTTCTCTTGCCAGGAGCAAGATAACGCCGAAGGTGGCCAGAGTTGTCAGCACATAGGTCACAACATAGAACATGGCCGAGCTGTAGGCATTGGCGGCTGACAAGATGTTGCCGCCCACCACACCCGACATCAGGCCGAGCAGGACAAAGCCCATCTGCGCGATGGTGGAAAAGGCCAGCATCCTTTTCAGGTTGACCTGCATGATGGCCGCGAGATTGCCCACCAGCAGGGAACCAATCGCGAGCAGCATCAGCATCTGCTGCCAGTCAAATGCCAGCGGCAGCAAGGCCTCAACCAGCAGCCGTATGGAGATGGCAAAGGCCGCCAACTTAGGTGCCCCTCCCAGCATCAGGGTGACGGCAGTGGGCGCCCCCTGGTAAACATCGGGGACCCACATGTGAAAAGGCACCACTCCCAACTTGAAGGCCAGTCCAGCCACCACAAACACCAGGCCGAACGTCAGGACCTGTGAATTGACCTGCCCGCTCATGCAGACACGCAGCACGGTGGAGATGTCCAGGGAGCCAGTGGCACCATAGACCATGGACAGTCCATACAAAAGGAAACCAGAGGCCATGGCGCCCAGTACGAAGTACTTCATGGCCGCTTCAGTTGCTAGCACATGGTCGCGTCGCAAGGCCACCAACACATAACTGGACAGGGTCAACAACTCCAGCCCCAGATAGATCATCAGGAAATTGTTGCCCGAGATCATGATGAACATGCCAAGCAGCGAGAACATGCTGAGGAAGTAAAGTTCGCCCCCACGCAACATGTCGCGCTCAGCGGCGTAAGGCCGTGCATAGACCAGCGTCACCATGACCGCCAGGGTGGCAAACATCTTGAGCCAGTTGCCCATGGGGTCACTCACCACCATATTGTCCAGGGCATAGAGCGTTCCCTCACTGCTGGCGTACAGGTATTGAAGTACGGCCACCGCAGCCAGGGTCAGCAAAGTGGCAATGTGAGTGGCTGAACGCAGCCGGCTCTTGACGCCCAGGTCAAGCAGGATGATGGCACAGGCCATCACGAGCAGGATGATCTCGGGCAAAACCGCAATCCAGCTGAGTGAGTCGCTCATCTTTGGTCTTTCAATTCAGTCTGGTCAGTTGAGTTTGGATTGGGCAACATGCTTGAGCAATTCAGCCACCGACACATCCATCACATCCGTCATTGGTTTTGGATGAACACCCATCCAAAGCACCGCCACAGCCAACAGGGCGAGCATGAGAAACTCCCGTTGCCCGATGTCCTGCAAGGCCTTGACCTCCTCATTGGCCACGGGTCCGAGGTAAACCCGCTTGAACATCCAGAGCGTGTAGGCAGCGCCGAAGATCAGGGCGCTGGCGGCAGCCAGCCCGATCCAGAAGTTTGCCTTCACAGCCCCCAGGATAACCATCCACTCCCCAACGAAACCCGCCGTGCCTGGCAGACCGCAATTGGCCATGGCAAACAGCAGGGCAAACGCAGTGAACTTTGGCATGGTGTTGATGACGCCACCATAGGAGGCAATTTCACGGGAATGGACCCGGTCGTAGAGCACGCCAATGCACAAGAACATGGCAGCCGAGACAAAGCCATGGGCAATCATCTGGACCAATCCACCAGAAACACCCAGCTCGTTGAAGATAAAGAAGCCCAAGGTTACAAACCCCATATGGGCAACCGACGAGTAGGCAACCAGCTTTTTCATGTCCTGCTGCACCATGGCCACCAGACCAACATAGACGACAGCCACCAAGGACAAGCCAATCATGATCCAGGCGAGGTCTCTGGCAGCATCGGGAGCGATTGGCATGGAAAACCTCAGAAAACCGTAAGCGCCAAGCTTGAGCATGATGGCCGCCAGCACGGCTGACCCTCCCGTGGGCGCTTCCACGTGCACATCTGGCAACCAGGTATGGACTGGCCACATCGGCACCTTGACCGCAAATGCAGTGAAAAAGGCGATGAAGAGCAGTGTCTGGGCGGTGGAACTCAGGGGGAGCTGGTGCCAGTTGGTGATTTCAAAACTACCCCCGGAGGCCAGGTAGAGATAAATCAGGGCAATCAGCGTCAAGAGCGAGCCCAGCAGGGTGTAGAGAAAGAACTTGAAAGCAGCGTAAATCTTGTTAGGCCCGCCCCAGATTCCGATGATGAGGTACATGGGAATCAAAGTGGCCTCAAAAAATACGTAGAACAGGATGCCATCAAGCGCAGAAAAGACACCAATCATCAGGCCGCTCAGAATCAGGAAGGCGCCCATGTACTGGTTGACCCGACTGGTGATGGCCTCCCAGCCGGCAATCACCACAATGACGTTGATAAAAGCCGTAAGCAGGACAAACCAGAAAGAGATGCCATCAATCCCCAAGTGGTAGTGCACATTGAAGCGCTCTATCCATGGCATTTTTTCAACAAACTGCATCGCAGCAGTTCCCGGGTCAAAGCCCGCATACAAAGGCAATGTGACCACAAAGCTGGCAATTGCACCAACCAGGGCGAGCCAGCGGACTGTTTGGACCTGATCATCCCGCCCCAGGGCGAGCAACAGAACACCAAACACGATTGGTAACCAGATTGCCAGGCTCAACAAACCCATCTTATTTTTCTCCTTATTTGCTGAGCCATTCGAACAAGGCAGGTCGAGTGACGAACCAGGTCATCAGAATCAAAACGCCGACAATCATGGCCAGCGCGTAGTGGTAGAGGTAACCCGTCTGCAGTCGACGCGCCAACTCGGCCAAACGGCCGACCAGCCGCCAGGAGCCATTGACCACGGCACCATCTATCACTGCCTGGTCACCACCTTTCCAAAGTCCCAGGCCCAGCGCCCGGGCACCCCGGGCGAGCACCTGCTCGTTGATCCAGTCCATGTAGTACTTGTTTTCCAGAATTTTGTTGACCAGTTGCAAGCGCGCCTTGATGGCTGTTGGCAGCGCCGGATTGACCCGGTACATGTAGAAGGCGCAGAGAACACCTGACAGTGCCAACCAGAAAGGCAGGGTACTCAATGCATGGACCGCCATGGCCAGCGGCCCGTGAAAGACTTCTTTTAGCTCTGCCATGGCGCCATGGCGGACGGTATCCACCACAATCGCCCCATTGAAAAACTCACCAAAAAGCATGGGCTGAATCGTCAGGTAGCCAATCAGCACCGAGGGGATTGCCAGCAAGACCAAAGGCACCGTGACCACCCAGGGGGACTCATGAGGCCCATGATCATGACTGTGGTCGTCGTGATGGTCATGGTGGGCATCAGGATTCTGGTCATAGCGTTCCTTGCCGTGAAAAACCAGAAAGTACATGCGGAAGGAATAGAAGGCCGTGACAAAAACACCCGCCAGAACGGCCAGATGTGCAAACCCAGCTCCCGGCAGGCTACTGAAATGAACCGCCTCGATGATGCTGTCCTTTGAATAGAACCCTGCGAACAAAGGGGTTCCGATCAAGGCCAGGGAACCCAGCAAGGAGGTGATCCAGGTGATCGGCATGTACTTGCGCACCCCACCCATCCATCGGATGTCCTGGTTGTGGTGCATGCCGATAATCACCGACCCTGCGGCCAGAAACAGGAGGGCTTTGAAAAACGCATGGGTCATCAGGTGAAACACCGCCACCGAGTAAGCCGATGCTCCCAGGGCCACCGTCATATACCCCAGCTGGGACAAGGTGGAGTAAGCCACCACCCTTTTGATGTCGTTCTGGATGATGCCCAGGAAACCCATGAAGAGGGCCGTAATCGCCCCCACCACCAGGATAAAACTCAGGGCTGTGTCACTCAACTCAAACAGCGGTGACATGCGGGCAACCATGAAGATTCCGGCAGTCACCATAGTCGCTGCGTGAATCAGCGCTGAAATCGGGGTAGGGCCCTCCATAGAATCGGGAAGCCAGACATGCAATGGAAACTGCGCGCTTTTACCCATCGCACCGATGAAGAGACAGATACAAATGACGGTAATTAACAGCCAGTCGGTACCAGGAAAGATCAGTTGGCCCAACTCGCCAGACTTGGCAAAAACTTCCTGGTAATTCAGCGAACCAGCGTAAGCCGCCAGCAGGCCGATGCCAAGAATGAAGCCGAAATCACCGACCCGGTTCACCAGAAATGCCTTCATGTTGGCAAAGATGGCGCTGGGCTTGTTGAACCAGAAGCCGATCAGCAGGTAGGACACCAGCCCCACCGCCTCCCAACCAAAGAAAAGCTGCAGCAGGTTGTTGCTCATCACAAGCATCAGCATCGAGAAGGTAAACAGGGAGATATAGGCAAAAAACCGGTTGTAGCCGTCATCCTCCTCCATGTAGCCGATGGTGTAGATATGAACCATCAAGGACACGAAGGTGACCACACACATCATCATGGCGGTGAGGCCATCAACCAGGAAGCCAATTTCCATCTTCAGCCCACCAATCACCATCCACTGGTAGATGGTTTCATTGAAATGGGCACCGTCCATTGCAACACTCTTGAGCGTGACGGCAGAGAGAATGAAAGAAACCAAGACACCGAGAATGGTCAGGCTGTGGGAGAGGCGGCGCCCGATCCAGTTGCCACCGAACTTGGTGCCAAAAATACCGGCCAGGACTGAACCAAGCAAAGGCGCCAAGGGCACCACAAGCAAGGTTGATGCGTTCAAGGTTTGGCTCATAGTGGGGTAAGCTGTTTAGCCCTTCAGCGTGTCGAGCTGATCGACATTGATGTTGGAACGGTTGCGAAACAGAATGACCAGGATCGCAAGGCCAATAGCCGACTCGGCGGCAGCCACCGTGAGTATGAAAAACACGAAAACCTGTCCATGCATGTCGCCCAGGAAATACGAGAAGGCGACAAAGTTGAGGTTGACTGCCAGCAGCATCAGTTCGATGGCCATCAACAGCACAATCAGATTCTTGCGGTTGAGAAAAATGCCCATGACTGCGATGGCAAACAACATTGCACCCAGTGTCAGGTAATGTCCAAGGGTCAGGGTCATGTGGGGTTCTCCTGCGATGCGGGTCTTTCGGCAACTTGCGTTGCAGCCACCTGAACCACCTGCAGACGCTCCGAAGCTTTCACCCGCACTTGCAAGCCAGGATCAATGGCCTTGCTGTCCTTGCGCTGACGTAGGGTCAAGGCAATCGCTGCCACCATGGCAACCAGCAAGATGACAGCGGCCACCTGAATGGGATAAACATACTGGGTGTAGAGCAAGAGGCCCAGGGACTGGGTATTCGATACTTCAACCTCGACCCCGATTTGCTGCGCCACCAGGGGAGCCTCACTGACGCGAAAACCCGCCAGCAACACTGCCGCCATTTCAAGCACAACCACCGCTCCCAACATGGCGGCCAGCGGGAAATGCCGCCAGAAACTTTGACGCAACTGGTCGATCTTGATGTCCAGCATCATGACCACAAAAAGAAACAGCACCATCACCGCGCCCAGGTAGACCAGCACCAAGGTAATAGCCAGAAATTCAGCCTCCAATAGCAGCCAGATCGCTGCTGCCTGCGAAAACGCGAGCATCAGGTGCAGCACCGCATGCACCGGGTTGCGCGCGGTCACCACGCGCAACGCCGCGTAAACGAGGACCAGAGAAAACAGGTAGAAGAAAGCAGTCTTAACATCCATGGCGAGGAGCTTTCAGCGACAAATCAGCGGTATGGCGCGTCAGCCGACTTGGCCGCCGCGATTTGCTTCTCGTAGCGGTCGCCCACTGCCAGCAGCATGTCTTTGGTGAAGTACAGGTCTCCACGTTTTTCGCCGTGGTATTCCAGAATATGGGTTTCGACGATGGCGTCGACCGGACAGGCCTCTTCGCAAAAACCACAAAAAATACATTTCGTCAAATCGATGTCATAACGGGTGGTTCGACGGCTGCCGTCATCACGCTGCTCGGATTCGATGGTGATGGCCATGGCCGGGCAGACCGCCTCACAGAGTTTGCAGGCAATGCAGCGCTCTTCACCGTTTTCATAGCGTCGCTGGGCATGCAGGCCCCGAAAACGTGGCGACAGAGGCGTTTTTTCCTCCGGGTACTGCAAGGTCACCTTGCGCCGCAAGGCATAGCGACCGGTCAAAGCCATGCCCTTGAAGAGTTCCACCAGCATGAAACTCTTGAGGAAATCCTTGATGGAAAAGTTTGATTCGGCAACGGCGTTCATGATCGGGCCCTGCTCAGTTCCAGATGTTCCAGGGCGTCTGCATCCAGACACCCACAATGATCAGCCACACCAGGGTGACCGGGATGAAGATCTTCCAGCCCAGACGCATGATCTGGTCATACCGAAAGCGCGGGAAAGTTGCGCGAATCCAGATGAACATGGAAACCACCACAAAGGTTTTGAGCCCCAACCAGATCCAGCCCGGGATCCAGTTGAACAGTTGACTGTCAATGGGAGGGATCCAGCCGCCCATGAACATCACGACGGCCAGTATTGAGACAAGCCACATACTGGCATATTCAGCCAGGAAGAAGATGGCAAAGCCCATGCCGGAGTACTCGACCATATGGCCAGCAACAATTTCTGCCTCCCCTTCGACCACATCAAAGGGATGACGGTTGGTTTCTGCGACGCCAGAGATCAGATAGACCATGAAGATTGGCAGCAAGGGCAACCAGTTCCAGGACAGAAAATTCAGGCCCTTGTCGGCAAAATAACCCTCCCCTTGCCCCATCACAATCTCGGTCAGGTTCAAACTGCCTGAGACCATAACCACCACCAGGAAGCAAAATCCCATGGCGATTTCATAGCTCACCATCTGAGCCGAGGCCCTGAGCGCACCCAGGAAAGCGTATTTGGAATTGGAGGCCCAGCCGGCAATGATCACGCCGTACACCTCGATCGAAGTGATCGCCATGATGAGCAACAGGCCCGCATTTACATTGGCCAAGGCCACATCGGGCGCAAACGGAATGGCCACCCAGGCAGCCAGGGCTGGCATGATGGCCATGATGGGGCCCAGTCGGAACAAACCTTTATTGGCGGCCGTCGGGTTGATGATTTCCTTGGTCAGCAACTTCAGGGCATCAGCGATTGGCTGCAACAGCCCGAACGGACCCACACGGTTGGGCCCCAGCCGCACCTGCATGAATCCGAGCAGGCGGCGCTCCCACAAGGTCAGATAGGCCACCGCCCCAAGCAGGGGCGCCAGCACACAAACGATCTTTACCAGGTTCCAGATGACCGGCCAGGCCAGGGCGGCCCACCAGGACGCGGCAATCAGGTTCTGACCTGAGAAATACAGGGCATCGATCATGAGATCACCTCATCTGCCCGCGCATCTGCGGTCAACTGCAGGGACGGCGCGCGCCGGACCAGACCATCGAGCTGGTAAATTGATGCCACCACCGGCTCCTGGATGCTGGTGCTGATAGTTCCGTCAAAGGCACAGGCATTAGACAGATTGGGTGCAGTGGCGCTGGCTTCAGCCAAAACTTCCTGCGATGACTCAAACTCGAATCCTGACAGGCCCAGCAGGTTGCCAAGCACGCGCAGTACTTTCCAGGCAGGTCGAGCTTGCGCCAAGGGTTTGACGACGGCATGGAAGCTTTGCAAGCGTCCTTCCGCATTGACAAAGCTGCCCGAGGTTTCGGAAAACGGGGCAATCGGCAACAGGACATCGCTGAATTCGAGATTGGTGCGAAACGGACTCAGCGTCACCACCATATCGGCCTGTTTCAGGGCTGCAACCGCGACCTTGGGGTCTGCCATGTCCTGGGGCTCGACATTGACCAACAGGGCTGCCCGCAGGCCTGCTTGCAGCATCTTCTGGGCATCAAGCCCCTCCCCTCTGGGTTGAGCTCCTGCCCACTGGGCGCCAACGGTGTTGGCTGCCTCGGTGAGGTAACCCACGCTGGCCCCCGTCTGCTCGCCAATCCAGTTGGCCAGCCCCAACAATTCGCTAGCGTTGCCCGCATGGGCTGCTGCATTGCCAAGCAGGATCGCCTTGCGTTCACCACTCAAGAGGGATTGGGCAAGGGCTTGAGCTGTTTGGCTGGGTTCACCCCGGGCAGGTGATGTGACACCTTTTTGCGCGGCAATGGCAGCTGCCAGGTCTGCCAGCAATTGGGCCCATTGCGCGGCCGGGGCAATCTGGGTACTGGCCAGGGGCATGGCCCAGGCATCGGGATTTCGCAGCAACTGACTCGAAGTCATTGCATGCACCTGTGCACCCTGGCGTACTGCCTGACGAATGCGCAGGGCAAACAGTGGGTGGTCCTTGCGCAGGTTGGTGCCCACCACAAGCACTTGTTGCATTTGGCTGAGTGAGGCAATACTGGTGCCCAGCCAGCGCACGCCAGAAGCAGGCCTGGGATCAGCCTGCCGGAGTCGATGGTCAATGTTGTCGCTGCCAAGTCCACGAATCAGCTTGGCTGCGAGGTGAATTTCCTCCAGCGTGCTGTGGGGGCTGACCAGTGCGCCCAGGCTGGCTGGTCCATGTTGCGCGGAAATATCCTTCAGCCCACGGGCCACATACTCAAGTGCAGTCTGCCAGTCCACTTCCTGCCACTGTCCGCCCTGCTTGAGCATCGGTTGGGACAAGCGCTCAGCCGAGTTCAAAGCTTCGTAGGAATAGCGGTCACGGTCAGCAATCCAGCATTCGTTGACGGCGTCATTTTCAAGCGGCACAACGCGCATGACCTGATTGTTCTTGACCTGCACCACCAGGTTTGCGCCAGCAGAGTCATGCGGGCTGATGGATTTGCGCCGGCTCAGTTCCCAGGTACGCGCGCTGTACCTGAACGGCTTGCTGGTCAAGGCACCCACCGGGCAAAGGTCAATCATATTGCCGGAGAGTTCGGAGTCCACCGACTGCCCCAGAAAGGTCTCGATCTCGGAATGTTCGCCACGGTGGCTCATGCCCAGTTCCATCACACCGGCAATCTCCTGGCCAAAGCGGACACAGCGTGTGCAATGAATGCAGCGGCTCATTTCTTCCATCGAAATCAGCGGCCCCACATCCTTGTGGAAGACAACCCTTTTTTCTTCCTGGTAGCGGGAACTGCTGCCACCATAGCCCACCGCCAGATCCTGCAGCTGGCACTCCCCCCCCTGATCACAGATTGGGCAATCCAAGGGGTGGTTGATGAGCAGGAACTCCATGACCGATTTCTGGGCCTGCACCGCCTTGTCCGATTGGGTACGCACCACCATACCCTGCGTCACCGGGGTTGCACAGGCTGGCATGGGTTTGGGAGCCTTCTCAACATCGACCAGGCACATCCGGCAATTGGCAGCGATGCTGAGTTTCTTGTGGTAGCAAAAGTGCGGAATGAAGATGCCGGCTTTTTCGGCCGCATGCATCACCATGCTGCCTTCCTGAGCCTGCACCTTCTTGCCGTCGAGTTCGATTTCAACCATGGTTTTTTCGGTGTTCAGCTCAGACGTAGGACGTGACCACGCAGGTCTTGTTTGCGATGTGGTGCTCGAATTCCGGTCGGAAGTGCTTGATCATGGCCCGCACCGGCATGGCCGCCGCATCACCCAGGGCACAGATGGTGCGACCCTGAATGTTTTCCGCCACGTTGTCCAGCAGGTCCATGTCCTCAGGGCGCCCGGTACCGTTCTCAATTCGGTCGACCACGCGTGACAGCCAGCCGGTGCCTTCCCGGCAAGGGGTGCACTGACCACAGGATTCATGGGCATAGAAGTAGGACAACCGTTGCAGAGACTTGACCATGCAGCGTGAGTCATCCAACACAATGACCGCGCCCGAACCTAGCATGGAGCCCGCCTTGGCGATCGAGTCATAGTCCATGGTGCAGTCCATGATGATGTGGGCAGGCAGCACCGGGGCAGAGGAGCCGCCGGGAATCACCGCCTTGAGTTGCCGACCGGCACGTACCCCACCCGCCAGTTCGAGCAATTTGGCAAAGGGTGTGCCCATGGGAATTTCATAATTTCCAGGCCGCTCGACATCGCCGCTGACAGAAAAGATCTTGGTGCCGCCGTTGTTGGGTTTGCCGCAGGCCAGGTAGGCCTGACCCCCATGGCGGATGATCCAGGGAACGGCCGCAAAGGTTTCGGTGTTGTTGATGGTGGTGGGCTTGCCGTACAGGCCAAAACTGGCCGGGAACGGGGGCTTGAAGCGTGGCTGGCCTTTCTTGCCCTCCAGTGACTCGAGCAGGGCGGTTTCTTCGCCACAGATATAGGCACCAAATCCGTGGTGACCATACAGCTGAAAACTGAAATGACTGCCCAGTATGTTGTCGCCCAGCAAACCGGCCGCCCTGGCCTCTTCCAGCGCTTCCTCGAAGCGTTCGTACACCTGGAAGATTTCCCCGTGAATGTAGTTGTAGCCGACCGTGATGCCCATAGCGTAGGCAGCAATGGCCATGCCCTCGATCACGATATGGGGGTTGAACATGAGAATGTCGCGGTCCTTGCAAGTACCGGGCTCGCCCTCATCAGAGTTGCAAACCAGGTATTTCTGTCCCGTGAACTGACGAGGCATGAAGCTCCACTTCAGCCCAGTTGGGAAACCAGCGCCCCCGCGGCCGCGCAAGGCTGATTCCTTGACCGTGGCAATGACCTGATCCTGAGTCATGCCTTCGCTGCCATCACGGCCCAATATCTTTCGCAAGGCCTGGTATCCGCCACGGGCCTGGTAGTCTTGCAGTCGCCAGTTCTTGCCAGTCAGACCGGCATAAATCTGCGGCTCAATATGCCTGTCATGAAAACAGGTTTCAGAGCCGCTGGCGGCAAACTGAGCAAGCATCTGATCAAGACTCATGCCTGCTCCTTGCTTGCCTGAAGGCTTTGGACCAACAGGTCAAGTTTGTCATTGCTCATGAAGCTGCACATGGTTCTGTCATTGACCAGCATCACCGGAGAATCGGCACACGCCCCCAGGCACTCAGACTGCTGCAAGGTGAACAGTCCATCAGCGGTGGTCTGCCCGACGCTGACGCCAAGCTTTTTCTCGAGATATTGGAGCGCTTTGGCGCCATCGCGCAGTTGGCACGGCAGGTTGGTACAGACATTGAGCTTGTACTTGCCCACCGGTTGCTGGTTGTACATGTTGTAGAAGGTGGTGACTTCATGGACCGCCATTGCCGGCATGCCCAGATAGTCTGCCACTTCACGCTCGCTGTCCGGGCTGACATGGCCCAACTCCTGCTGGACGATCGACAGGCAAGCCATGACAGCTGACTGGCGTTGATCAGCGGGGTATTTGGCCACTTCGGTTGCGAAGCGTGCTCGCATTTGTTCGCTCAAACTCATATCGCTTCAGCGGCCTGCGCCGCAGACAATGAATCATCAATAAAACCTGAAGCCAGCCAATCCGGCTCAACGCACCTGGCCGAGCACCCAGCACAAAGATTGTCAAAGGGATTTGGTGAGACGACCCGGCAGCTCATCGGTCAATCTCTCCAAACACGATGTCCAGGGTGCCGATGATGGCCACAGCATCGGCCAACATGTGGCCACGGGTCAACTCGTCCAGAGTGGCCAGGTGGGCAAAGCCAGGGGCCCGAATTTTCAGGCGGTAGGGCTTGTTGGCGCCGTCGCTAATCAGGTAGATTCCGAACTCTCCCTTGGGATGTTCGACCGCCGCATAGGCCTCTCCCTTTGGCACCCGGAAGCCTTCGGTAAAGAGCTTGAAGTGGTGGATCAGCTCTTCCATGTTGGACTTCATGGCCTCCCGCGTTGGCGGCGCTACCTTGTGGTTTTCCGTGATAACCGGTCCGGGATTGGCACGCAGCCAGTCAACACATTGCTTGATGATTCGGTTGGACTGACGCATCTCTTCCATGCGAACCAGGTAACGGTCGTAGCTGTCACCCGTCTTTCCGACAGGGATGTCGAAATCAACCAGCCCATAGGCGTCGTAGGGCTGCTGTTTACGCAGATCCCAGGCGACGCCAGAACCGCGCAACATGGGGCCGGTCATGCCAAGATTCATGGCACGCTCGGCACTGACCACCCCAATCCCAACAGTACGCTGCTTCCAGATGCGATTGTCGGTCAGCAGGGTGTGATACTCGTCCAAGTAGGTCGGAAAGCGCCGGGTAAAGTCATCAATGAAGTCCAACAGGGACCCTTGGCGGTTGCTATTGAGTTCAGCCACCGCCCTGGCATTGCGCACCTTGCTGGCCTGGTGCTGCGGCATCGAGCTCGGCAAATCCCGATACACGCCGCCAGGCCGGAAATAGGCAGCATGCATACGCGCACCGGAGACGGCCTCATACATGTCAAACAGATCTTCACGTTCACGGAACGCGTAGATCAAGATTGTCGAGCTGCCGCAGTCATTGCCGTGCGATCCAAGCCACATCAGATGGTTCAGCAAGCGGGTGATCTCGCCAAACATGGTTCGGATGTATTGGGCACGAAGAGGAACTTCGATACCCAGCAGCTTTTCTATGGCCAGGCAGTAAGCCTGTTCATTGCACATCATGGAGACATAGTCCAGTCGGTCCATATAGGGCAAGGACTGGATATAGGTCTTGCTTTCAGCGAGCTTTTCGGTGGCACGATGCAGCAACCCAATATGCGGGTCAGCACGCTGCACCACCTCGCCGTCAAGCTCCAGCACCAGACGCAGCACGCCGTGCGCCGCTGGATGCTGGGGGCCAAAGTTGAGGGTGTAGTTTTTGATTTCAGCCATGGCTCAGACCCCCGTAGTTATCCTCGCGGATGATGCGGGGGGTGATTTCTCGCGGCTCAATGCTTACCGGCTGGTAAATGACCCGCCGCTGCTCGGCGTCGTAACGCATCTCGACATGGCCAGACAAGGGAAAGTCCTTGCGGAAAGGGTGACCAATAAAACCGTAATCCGTGAGGATTCGACGCAGGTCGGAATGCCCCTCAAACACGATGCCAAACAGGTCAAAGGCTTCACGCTCATACCAGTTGGCCGAGGCCCACACACCTGTGACCGAGTCAAGCTGGGGAAAATCATCGTCAGGAGCGGCGACTTTCAGCCTGAGTCGCTGATTCAAGCTCACGGAAAGCAGGTGCAGGACCACGCCATAGCGGGGACCCTCCCAAGCGCCATCCCCGTAGGCAGAATAGTCGACCCCACAGAGATCGACCAGCAATTCAAAACAGCAAGCAGGTGAATCGCGGAGCAACTTGGCAGCTGCGAGATAGTCCCCGGCAGCGACCTGAACCGTCAATTCACCCAGCTGTATTTCTGCATGCTTGACTCGCTCGCCCAAAATAGCCAGCACGGCGTCCTTGATGTCTTGCGGGGATCGAGCAAAAGAAGTCATGGCTGCTCCTCAGACTCGCGCAATGGTTTGAGTGCGCCGGATCTTTTGCTGCAACTGCATGATGCCGTAGATCAGGGCCTCGGCCGTCGGCGGGCATCCCGGCACATAGACATCCACCGGAACAATGCGGTCGCAGCCGCGAACCACCGAATAGCTGTAGTGGTAGTAGCCGCCCCCATTGGCACAGGAGCCCATCGAAATTACATAGCGGGGCTCGCTCATCTGGTCGTACACCTTGCGCAGGGCGGGCGCCATCTTGTTGCAAAGCGTTCCCGCAACGATCATCAGGTCAGACTGCCGAGGGCTGGCACGAAACACTTCGGCACCGAAGCGGGCAAGGTCATAGCGGGCAGTGGCCGCATGCATCATCTCGACCGCACAACAAGCCAGGCCAAAAGTCATCGGCCAGAGTGACCCGGTTTTTGCCCAATTCACCACTGCGTCATAGCTGGTGGTGACAAAGCCTTCCTTAAACACACCCTCAATCATGAAATGCGCCCTTGTTTTGGTAAGACATCGTCCAAGAAAGTAATGCTGTGACCATGGCTACTCCCAATCCAGGGCACCTTTTTTCCATTCGTAGATGAAGCCAACAACCAGAATGGTCAGAAACACCATGGCAGCCCAGAAGCCGATAGCGCCAACGTCCTTGAGCACCACCGCCCAGGGGAACAGGAAAGCTATTTCAAGGTCGAAGAGAATGAACAGGATGGCGACAAGGTAATAGCGCACATCAAACTTCATGCGGGCGTCTTCAAAGGCCTCAAAGCCGCACTCATAGGGGGAATTTTTAGCTGGGTCGGGTCGGTTGGGTCCAAGGATGTAACCCAACGCCTGGGGGAGAATACCCACAACGATACCGACCAGGATGAACAGAAGAACGGGAAGGTACTGGTCAAGGTTCATCTTGCTAAACAATCACGTTGGCTTCTGGATAAAAGATGCCCTGATGACAACTATTTATATTGGTGCCGTCGGCGAGACTCGAACTCGCACAGCTTTCGCCACTACCCCCTCAAGATAGCGTGTCTACCAATTTCACCACGACGGCATGTTAAAAAAGTCCGCTCTGCTTGAGGAAGGTACGCACCGGACCAGCCGATGATTCTACTCTGAAAAACCGAGCGATTAGCCTGCGTTTCAGTCGATCAATGGCCTGACAAAGCTGGTCTCACTTGGAGGGAATTTGTTCAGCGCCTTTGGCTGCAGGGCTGGTCTGAGGCGCTGGTGCCACGGCAGTATCAGCAGGTGTTTGTACCGCCGGGATGGTGGCGGCCGTTCCCTCGAGCACACTACCCGGTTTTTCGGACGGCTTTTTGGCGCCCCCAAGATAAGCCAGCGCCAGGGTACAGACAAAAAAGATCGTGGCCAGCACAGCCGTCGTGCGGGACAGAAAATTGGCGCTGCCCGTGGCACCAAAAAGGCTGCCCGACGCACCGCTGCCAAATGCCGCCCCCATATCAGCGCCCTTGCCGTGCTGGATCAGGATCAAACCGACCATGCCCAAGGCCGACAGCAGCTGGACAGTCAGGATCAGCGTCATCGTAAAACTCATGTGAACTCCTAGATGAGGTAACAGGTGCCCCTCAATGGGCCGCTGCAATGATGGTTAAAAAGTCTTGCGGCTTGAGCGAGGCACCGCCAATCAGGCCCCCGTCAATATCTTGCTGGGCCAGCAGTTCAGCAGCATTGCCGGCGTTCATGCTGCCACCGTAGAGAATACGAACACGGTCCGAATGGGGCGTGGCCGCCTTGAGCTGAGCCCGAAGGACGGCGTGGACTTGCTGGGCCATCTCTGGAGAGGCCGTCTTCCCGGTGCCGATGGCCCAGACGGGCTCATAGGCAACAACTATTTCGCTGATGCAGTGCCCATTGAGGTGAATCACAGCGGCCAACTGGCGCTTGACCACCTCTTCGGTCAGACCCGACTCACGCTCAGACAGCGACTCGCCGACACAGACAATCGGAGTAATGCCATTGGCCAAAGCACGCTGCGCCTTGGCCGCCACCTGATTGTCGGATTCAGCATGGTATTGACGGCGCTCGGAATGACCGACGATGACATAACGGACACCGAAATCCTTGAGCATCACCGCAGAGATTTCACCGGTGTAGGCACCCGCTTCATGCTGGGAGACATCCTGGGCGCCCAGCTCGATCGGACTGCTGGCCAACAGAGCCTGGCATTGCGCCAGATAGCTGGCAGGCACACAGACGGCAACATCGCAGGCAGGGGCTTGCAGTCCTGACTGTATGCCCTTGAGCAAAGCCAGGTTTGCGTTCAGGCTTCCGTTCATCTTCCAGTTGCCTGCAATCAGCTTTCTGCCCGTCATTTTTCAGCCCTCCAGGTCAATACGATCTTGCCGATATGCTGGTTGGATTCCATCAGGGCATGGGCTCGGGCCGCACCACTGCCGGATGGGTCCTGATCATCGACCGCGGGGAATGTGCTGTGAATCACTGGCTTGATCTGGCCTGCTTCAATCAAAGGCCAGACATGCCTGAGACAGGCTTGAGCAATGGCCTGCTTGAAGGCTATCGGGCGCGGGCGCAATGTCGAACCCGTGATGGTGAGTCGCTTGCGCAGGACCAGACCCGCATTAAATTCACTCTTGGTGCCGCCCTGAACAGCAATGATGACAATGCGCCCATCTTCGGCCAGGCACTCCACCTCACGCGCCACATAGCTGCCGCCCACCATATCCAGAATGACGTCCACGCCCTTGCCATCAGTCAGACGGCGTGCCTCTTCCTTGAAATCCTGGGTTTTGTAGTTGATGGCATGGTCCGCCCCCAACTGTAGGCAGGCCGCACATTTTTCATCATTGCCCGCGGTGACGATCACCTTGGCCCCCATGGCCTTGCTCAGCTGAATGGCTGTGACGCCAATGCCGCTGGAACCGCCCTGGATCAGAATGGTTTCACCAGCCTGCAAATGGCAGCGGTCGAAAACATTACTCCAGACTGTGAAGAATGTCTCCGGCAGTGACGCCGCTTCCACATCACTCAAGCCCTTGGGATAAGGCAGGCATTGCGCTATCGGCGCGGTGCAGAGTTCGGCATAACCACCGCCAGCCACCAGGGCGCACACTTTGTCGCCCAGACCAAGGCCAGCCTGGGCCAGCTCAGCCGGATCACCGCCAATGATCTCCCCAGCCACTTCAAGGCCAGGAATATCCGATGCACCTGGCGGTACCGGGTAATTGCCGGTACGCTGAAACACATCAGGCCGGTTGATGCCACTGGCCGCCACATGAATCAACAGCTCCCCGCGTCCCGGCTTGGGATCGGGCCTGTGTCCTAGACGCAGAACCTCGGGTCCGCCGAAGCTGCTGATTTCAACTGCTTTCATGGGTTGTTTCCTGGCAAACGGTCTCTTGGGCCCCCGGGTTCAGGCAACCGGTGCCTCGCCCGCTGGCGCTTGGGCTGGCTCGGGACGATCCAGCAAGGCCTTCATGGACAACTTGATACGACCCTTTTCGTCGGTCTCCAGCACCTTGACCTTGACAATCTGTCCTTCGGACAAGTAATCGGTGACCTTTTCGACCCGCTCGTGTGCAATCTGGCTGATGTGCAACAAGCCATCCTTGCCAGGCAACAGATTGACCAGCGCCCCGAAGTCAAGAATTTTGGTGATCGGTCCTTCATAGACCTTACCCACTTCGACCTCAGCTGTGATTTCGGTGATACGACGCTTGGCCTCATCAGCCTTAGCGGCATCGGTTGAGGCAATGGTGATCGTGCCATCCTCAGCAATGTCGATCTGGGTACCAGTCTCTTCTGTCAGCGCACGAATCACCGCGCCACCCTTGCCGATCACATCGCGGATCTTCTCAGGATTGATCTTCATGGTGTAGAGGCGAGGCGCGAAGTTACTGACCTCGGTTTTGGCGGCACCCATGGCATCCTGCATCTTGCCCAGAATGTGCATGCGGGCTTCCTTGGCCTGGGCCAGGGCAACCTGCATGATTTCCTTGGTGATGCCCTGGATCTTGATATCCATTTGCAGGGCCGTGATTCCGTTGGTGGTACCAGCGACCTTGAAGTCCATGTCGCCCAGGTGATCTTCATCGCCCAGGATGTCAGTCAGCACCGCAAAACGGTTTCCTTCCTTGATCAGGCCCATGGCAATACCTGCCACATGAGCCTTCATGGGCACACCGGCATCCATCAGGGACAGGCAACCGCCACAGACCGAGGCCATGGACGATGAACCGTTGGATTCGGTGATTTCAGAAACCACCCGCAGGGTGTAGGGAAAATCCTCCTTGCTGGGCAAACACGCCACCAGGGCACGTTTGGCCAGACGCCCGTGACCAATTTCACGGCGTTTGGGACTACCCACGCGGCCAGTTTCACCCGTGGCAAAGGGCGGCATGTTGTAGTGCAGCATGAAGCGGTCTTCGAAATCACCCGACAAGGCATCAATGCGCTGGGCATCGCGCTCAGTACCCAGGGTTGTGATCACCAGAGCCTGGGTTTCTCCACGGGTGAACAGGGCCGAGCCGTGGGTGCGTGGCAAGACACTGTTTCGGATTTCAATCGGGCGCACGGTGCGCGTGTCACGGCCATCAATGCGGGGCTCGCCAGCCAGGATCTGGCCGCGCACGATTCGGGCTTCGATGTCGAACAACATGCCTTCGACCTTGACGCTGTCAAATTCAATGCCCGCGGCCTTCAGGCCTTCCATGACCTGCGCATAGGCTTCGCGGCAGGCCTGGGTCCGTGCCTGCTTGTTGCGAATTTGATAAGCAGCACGCAATTTGTCATCGGCCAATTCACCCACCTTGGCAATCAGACTTTCATCCTTGGCAGGTGCCGACCAGTCCCATACCGGCTTGCCTGCATCACGCACCAACTCATGAATGGCGTTGATGGCAATATTGCCTTGCTCATGGCCAAACACCACAGCCCCGAGCATGACTTCTTCACTGAGCTGCTGGGCTTCGGATTCGACCATCAGAACAGCGGCTTCGGTGCCAGCCACCACCAGATCCATCTGGCTGTCTTTGCGTTGGGTCTGACCGGGGTTCAAAACATACTGGCCATTGATATAGCCAACGCGTGCGGCACCAATCGGCCCATTGAAGGGAATGCCGCTAACCGACAAGGCCGCGCTGGTCGCAATCATGGCAGCAATGTCTGCATCCACTTCCGGGTTCAGCGACAGGGTATGAACCACCACCTGCACTTCATTGAAAAACCCCTCAGGAAACAGTGGGCGAATCGGACGGTCAATCAGTCGACTGGTCAGCGTTTCAAATTCGCTGGGTCGACCTTCACGCTTGAAAAAGCTGCCCGGGATTTTCCCCGCTGCATAGCTCTTCTCCAGATAGTCCACGGTCAGCGGAAAGAAATCCTGGCCCGGCTTGGCGGATTTGGATGCCACCACGGTGGCGAGCACCACGGTGTCTTCGATATTGACCATCACCGCGCCGCCCGCTTGGCGGGCAATTTCACCAGTTTCCATGGTGACCGTGTGCTGGCCCCACTGAAAGGTTTTACTTACTTTGTTGAACATACTCATACGAGTTCTCCAGTACAGATATGGTGGGCTAAGCCGCCCTCCAAAAGGCCGGAGTCAACATCACAGAACACGATGCCATTCCAGAGAAGATCGGAACATATTCCCGCCGGGAACCAATTTCCTATGGAATGACACAGCTTCGCTCTGTTTTTGCCGTCTCCGAAGTACAAAGCGCCTGAGCTAGCTTGCTGACCAACTCAGGCGCTTGCGTTCGATATGCGTCCCTATTACTTGCGCAGACCCAGTTTCTGGATCAAGGCCATGTAGCGGTCAGCATCCTTGGACTTCAGATAGTCCAACAGTTTGCGACGACGACTCACCATGCGCAACAAGCCGCGACGGCCGTGGTGGTCCTTGGCGTGCTGTTTGAAGTGGGGAGTCAGTTCATTGATTCGGGCGGTCAGAAGAGCCACCTGAACTTCAGGGCTGCCAGTGTCATTGGCAGCGCGGGCATTGGCCTTGACAACTTCGGCCTTGATGCTGGATGCGATCATGAATTTTCCTTGTGCGAGATGACATTCGCCGCCAAGGTTTGGCCGGCTCTTGTCCCGGGTTACAACTTGCGCCGGTGGCTGGAACTGCTGCCGGCGTGCGCTCAAAAAAAACGAGCCCGCAAATTATATCCGAACTTCTTTAACAAGCCCCCAGGGCTAAAGCTGTCGGCACAGGTCCAGAATGTGCCGCACTTGCCGGGCAATCGATTCAGGCACGGCCAGTTCACCAGAGAGCATTCGCTTGGTATAGGTGACCGTCGTGGCCGCGTCGATGCTGGGGGGTAGCTCAGGTACACCAGACAGTGATCCGGGTTGCGCCTCCTGGACAAGAATATGCTTGCCATCAATAAAAGCATCCATGCGTGGGTGACGACGCAAGTCAGCGACCGCCTCACCCTCGGTGCCACGAAGCAGCAAGGCATTGGTATGGAGCAGTTGAAAGGTGGCACCCATGGATTCGAGATATTCAGGATGGGTGTAGCTGGTCACAAGCAGGCTCTTCCCAACGACTGGATTCATGAGCTTGACCATGGCGTGGGCTGGGTTACGCAAACCGATCACCCGGCGCACCTCCAACAATCGGTGTAGGCCCTGGTTGAGAACGACGGTTGGCACAAATACAGCCTCACCAGCCATCAGCCGTCTGGGACTTTCCAGCACAGCCATGCCAAGCATGGCAAACATTTCTTGGGGAAAGACCCGCCTATCTTCTGAGGCCATGCCATGAACCAGGACACTCAGACCCTCACGCGCCAACAACGCTGCCAACAAGGGCGTCAACACCGGCAGTTTGCGTGCACCGTTGTAACTGGGTATCACCACAACAGGCGCATCGGCCTCAAATTTAGGCATCCGCGCGTGGGTGGCATCAAGAAAGCCAGCCATCTCCTGATCCGTCTCGCCCTTGACGCGCATGGCAATGCAGAAGGCACCAACTTCCAGATCGGTCACGCCGCCCTCTAAAAGCCGGCCCCACAAATCGGCCGCTTGCTCACGACTGAGATTTCGCGCGCCCTGTTTGCCGCGACCAATTTCCTTGATGTAAGGTGCAATGCTCATGCTTATAGGTTTGTGGTAAGACTCTTAGGAATTCTTGTGTTGAACAGGCTCCACTGTAGCGGATCAGAGCACTGGGCCAGATGAACAGCTTTCCCTTTCTGGCGCTAACCAACTCCATCTGCAATACACAGCGATGAACAGTCAGAGCAAGCGTATCCGTCAAGCTAGGGGATCAGACGGCTAGTTTGGAGTTCACCACGCCGTCAGCGTACAAGATTTTCTCCATAGAACTGCTAACCTCAGGCTGGTAGAGCGGGTTGCAGCAGGCGTCGCAATTCAGGCACACAGGAACCACAATTAGTGCCGCACTGCAGGCGGGTTTGTAGCGCGAGCAGGCGTTCGTTGTTGGAGCCCTGGCAGTCCGACAACACGCGCATGATCTCATTCTCAGTCACGTTAAAGCAGCTGCAGACCTGACGCCCACGGGCCTGGATCGCCACCGGCGCCTGGGAGCCCGGCGCCAGCAGCAGCCGACCATAGGCCTGGGTTGGCAGCTGCTCTTGCAGCAGGGCCTTGATCCAGGGCTCGGCGCTGGTATCGCCAGCCAGCACGAAACCTTCAAGCAACGTGTTGTCGGCGCTGCGACGCAGGCGCACGGCGCGACGCTGCCCGCGCTTGCGATCGGCATAGCGCAGGGTATCGGCCCCGTCCAGCTGCAGAAGGGCCTCGATCCGGACCAACACGTCATCGGATGGTGCTTCGTCAGCCGCTGCACGCAGCAGGACGCCATGGCGCTCGCAGTGTGCGGCGTCGGCTAGCGGTACCTGATCGGAAAAGGGCACACAGGCGGCAAAGTTGAACTTCGCCATCAAAGGCTTAAGTGCGGCACGCGCGGCCAAAGCCTGTTTCGGTGACAGCCAGGCCACTGCCAGTAAGGACCAGGGCAACTCGGCCTTGAGGATCTTGACGGCGGCATGCTTGAGCTCGGGCTGCTTGGAGCTGGGGCAGTAGGCCGAGGTAGTCAGTGCGTTGACGCCAGCGAGACGTTCGCCACTACTGCTAAGGCCACCGAGGAATTCCGCGCCCCAGTGCATGGCCATGAAAGCCTGGCTCAGGCCTAGCTCTCTTGAAGCCTGCACTGGCACCACGATCGAGCCTCGTTTGCTGGTCACATGCACCAGATCGCCATCCTGAAGGCTACGACGCAGCATGTCTTGCGGGTGCATCTGGATTACCGGTTCTGCCACATGGCCGAATAGCCGGCCCAGGGTGCCGGTACGCGTCATGCCGTGCCACTGGTCACGCATGCGTCCGGTGGTCAAGGAAAAAGGGTAGCGCGATTCGCGCGATTCGGCTACCGGCCTGTAGGCCTGAGCGATAAAACGAGCGCGGCCGTCGGGCGTGGGAAAGACGCCGTCTTCATAGAGACGCTTCAGACCACTGGCCGCACCTTCGGGGTAGGGCCACTGCTGGGGACCTTGCGTTTCGAGCTGCGCATAGCTCAGGCCGGTGATGTCCAGATCGCGTCCGCGCGTAGACGCACGGTGCTCGTTCCAGATCGATTCGGGTGTCTCGTATGGAAACAGCGTGGGCTGGCACGGCCGCAACAAATCCTCCAGGCGCTGCGCCAGCTCGACCCCGATTCGCCAATCGTGGCGCGGGCCCTCGCCGGGCAGCCCGGGCGGCGGGACGGCGGCGCGTACGCGCGAGATGCGGCGTTCACTGTTGGTCACCGTGCCCTCTTTCTCGCCCCAGGTGGTGGCTGGCAACAGCAAATCAGCGAACTCGCAGGTAGCGGCAGTAGCGAAGGCTTCCTGCACCACAACGAACTCGGCGCGCTGCAGCGCGCGGCGCACCGTGACCTGGTCTGGCATGCTTTGCGCCGGATTGGTGCAAGCGATCCACAAGGCCTTGATTTCGCCATCGGCGGCGGCCTGGAACATTTCCACCGCAGTCTTGCCAGGCGTTGCTGGCACATCGGGCACACCCCACAAGGCAGCTACTTCAGCGCGGTGCGCAGGGTTGTCCAGGTCACGGTGGGCGCTCAGCATATTGGCCAAGCCACCAACCTCACGCCCGCCCATGGCATTGGGCTGTCCGGTCAGCGAAAACGGGCCGGCGCCTGGCTTGCCAATCTGCGCCGTGGCCAGGTGCAAGTTAATCAGCGCGGCATTCTTGGCCGTGCCGCTACTGGACTGGTTCAATCCCTGGCAGTACAGGCTCAGGGTAGAAGCAGGCCGCTGCGGATCGTCACTGGCTCCGTTGGCGAACCAGCGCGCGGCGGTAAGCAAGTCCTGTGGGTCGATGCCGCAAACCTGGGCCACCCTGTCGGGTGTGGCCTCACGCACTAGCGCCTTGAGTGCATCGAAACCCGAGGTGTGGGCGGCGATGTATTCGGGCCGGGTCCAACCTTCCCAAAGCATAAGGTGCAACATGCCGTGGAACAGCATCACATCCGTGCCGGGCTGGATGGGCAGGTAGAGATCGGCGATTGCGGCGGTGTCGGTACGGCGCGGGTCGCAGAAAATAATCTTGAGCCCAGGGTTCGCAGCCTTGGCGTCCTCAATGCGGCGAAACAGAATGGGGTGAGCGTAAGCCGTGTTACTGCCGACGATGAACAGGCACTGCGCCAGCCCCAGGTCTTCGTAACTGGCCGGCGGCGCATCGGCGCCTAGCGTGAGCTTGTAGCCGGCCACTGCGCTGCTCATGCACAGGCGCGAGTTGGTGTCAATGTTGTTGGTGCCTATTAGGCCTTTGACCAACTTATTAAAGACATAGTAGTCCTCCGTTAGTAACTGACCCGAGACGTAGAAACCCAGCGCATCCGGACCATATTCGCGCCAAATGCGTGCCAACTGGTTGGCGGCGATGTTTAGCGCGGCATCCCAGCCCAGCGGCTGCGGCGCAGCATCGCGCTGGGCGCGAAACATCGGCTTCAGCAGGCGCGCCTGCTGGGTAATTGCCGGCGAGGCGGTCAAGTGCAAGGTCGAGCCCTTAGTGCACAAACGGCCAAAGTTGGCGGGATGCGCAGGGTCACCCCGCACACCGGTGATTTGCCCATCCCGGGATTCAATGATCACGCCGCAGCCCACACCGCAATAAGGGCAGGTGGATTTGGTTTCACGCATGGCGGGCCCAGAACAGGTTGCCGTGTTGAACGCCACCGCTTTGAACGCTTTGTACGCTTTGTAGATAGTCGCAGGCATATCCACGAAACCCGCCAAAGTAGGCACTAGACGAGCGAGATTCGCAAGCCGGAAAGCTCATGTTGCTGGCGGGTAAGGCTGGATGGGATGGTCAGGCGGTCTGCCGGGCCGGACCGGCGATCGGTCGAGTCAGTTCGGTGGCCAACGTGGCCAGTTCGTGGGCATTGAGGGCGACCATGCCACCCTCGACCTTGACCTGAAAGCGTGGTGTGCAGCCTTGGTCGGGCGTCTTGGCGCAACCGTCATCGAGGCCAACCGTCCAGTTGTGCAGCGGGCAAGCCACGCTGCTACCGAACACGATGCCCTGCGACAACGGGCCACCCTTGTGGGGACAGCGGTCGAGCAGCGCGAACACCTCATCTTGGTCGTTACGGAACACGGCCACGTCCATCCCTTGAGGCCGTGCCACACGACGCGACCCCAACACTGGAATGTCTTGCACGCGGCAGATGACTTTCCATTCATTCATGATTCGCTCCTTGTGCACCATCAGGCAGTCAATTTTTCGAATTGGCGGGTGTCCACGGCAGCTTTGTCGGCCTCGAACCAGGGATCGGGTTCGCCATCCAGCGCGAACTGGAGTCGCTCCCACAGTGCTTGGCGGCCTTCGGCGTCGTCCAGGACCTTTTTCTTCACATAGTCCAGTCCGACACGGTTGACGTAGTGCACCGTGCGTTCAAGATACCAGCCTTCTTCGCGGTAAAGTTGCAGGAAGGCACCGCTGTACTCGAGAACCTCCTCGCGGGTTTTGACCTTACAGAAGAACTGGGCCACCTCGGTTTTGATGCCGCCGTTGCCGGCGACGTACAGCTCCCAGCCGCTATCCACGCCGATCACCCCAACGTCCTTGATCCCTGATTCAGCGCAGTTTCGTGGGCAGCCGCTCACCGCGAGCTTGACCTTGTGTGGCGCATACATGCGCCACAGCGCACGCTCCAGGTCTTTGCCCATCTGGGTGCTGTCCTGGGTACCGAAGCGGCACCATTCGCTGCCTACACAGGTCTTGACCGTGCGTAGTGCCTTGGCGTAGGCGTGGCCGCTGGGCATGCCTATATCCTGCCAGACCTTATGCAGATCCTCTTTCTTGACACCCAGCAGGTCAATGCGCTGGCCACCGGTCACCTTGACGGTAGGGATGCTGTATTTATCCACCGCGTCGGCGATACGGCGCAGTTCGTCAGCAGTAGTTTCGCCACCCCACATGCGCGGGATTACTGAGTAGGTGCCATCCTTCTGAATGTTTGCATGACTGCGTTCGTTGATGTAGCGACTCTGCGGATCATCCTTGGCCTGCTTAGGCCAAGTCGAGATCAAGTAGTAGTTAACCGCCGGGCGGCAGCTGGCGCAACCATTGGGGGTCCGCCATTCGAGAAATTTGAACACATCTGCCACAGTCAACAGCTTCTCGCTTCGGATGGCGTCGCGCACGCCCTGGTGGCCAAGGTCGGTACAGCCGCAAAGGGCTTTGGTCTTGGGCGTGGCAGAGTAGTCGCCGCCAGCGGTAAACATCAGAATCTGCTCAACCAGGCCGGTACACGAGCCGCAAGATGCACTAGCCTTTGTGTACTTCTTCACTTCGTCCAGGGTGAACAGCCCCTTATCCTTGATGGCCTTGCATATGGCTCCCTTGCTCACACCGTTGCAGCCGCACACTTCGGCCTCATCAGGCATAGTGGCGGCCTTGTTGTGACCTTCGTGGCCGGTGTCGCCGATGTTGGACTCACCGAACATCAGCTTATCGCGAATGTCATGCACGCTGCGGCCGTCGCGCAGCAACTTGAAATACCAGCTGCCGTCGACGGTGTCGCCGTACAGACAGGCCCCGATCAGCTTGTCATCCTTGATGACCAGCTTCTTGTAGACGCCGCCAACCGGATCACTCATCACGATCTCCTCCGTCCCCTCCCCTCCCATGAAATTGCCGGCGGAGAACAGGTCAATGCCAGTGACCTTGAGCTTGGTGGAAGTGAGCGAACCGGTGTAGCGGCCAATGCCAAACTGCGCCAGGTGGTTGGCCACCACCTTACCTTGCTCGAATAGCGGCGCCACCAGCCCGTAGGCAATCCCGCGGTGGGCGGCGCATTCGCCGACAGCATAGATGCGCGCGTCGGTCACCGTCTGGAGGGTGTCACTAACAACAATGCCACGATTTACGTGCAGGCGCATCTTCTCAGCCAGTGCGGTGTTTGGACGGATACCAACCGCCATCACCACCAGATCGGCCGGTAGCTCACTGCCGTCCTGGAACTTGACGGCCTGTACGCGGCCATTTACACCACCGACCAATGACTGCGTCTGTGCTCCCATCAGAAACTGCAGGCCGCGGTCTTGCAGCGACTTCTGCAGCATCTTGCCGGCCGCTTCGTCAAGCTGGCGCTCCATCAGCCAGGGCATCACGTGCACCACGCTGACCGACATGCCGCGCTTCATCAGGCCGTTGGCGGCTTCCAGGCCGAGCAGGCCACCACCAATGACCACAGCATGTTTGTATTTGCCGGCCGCGTCGATCATGGCCTCGGTGTCTGCGATATCGCGGTAAGCGAGCACACCTGCCAGCTCCGTACCCGGCACCGGCAGGATAAAGGGGGTAGAGCCGGTAGCGAGCAACAAGCGGTCATAGGGCACGCTGCAGGTCTCGCCAGCGCCATTGCGGGCATGCACCAGGCGCTTGACGCGGTCCACTTCAGTCACGGTCCAGCCAGCATGCAGGGTGATGCCGTTGTCCTGGTACCAGGACCAATCGTTCAGGACAATGTCCTCCAGCTTTTGCTCACCCGCCAGTACCGGGGAGAGCAGGATGCGGTTGTAGTTGGGATAAGGCTCGGCGCCGAATACTGTGATGTTGTAGAGGTTGGGTGCGATCTTCAATAGCTCTTCCAACGTACGCACGCCGGCCATACCGTTGCCGATCATCACAAGATTCATTTTGTCCTTAGGGGTAGTCCTCATGTCCATGTGCGTGCTCCTCAGGCCACCTTCTCAACATGCGACTGGCGCTTGTAGAGGAAGTCAATCACCACCATGCGGTCGTTGATGTACTGGGGGTCCTGTGCCAGTTGCACACGGGACCGCGGGCGTGGCAGATCCACCTGCAGCACCTCGCCAATGGTGGCTGCCGGGCCATTGGTCATCATCACAATCTTGTCGCTTAGCAGAACAGCCTCGTCCACATCGTGCGTGACCATGACCACCGTGCTCTTGGTGCGCGCCACGATCTCCAGCAGCTCGTCCTGCAGTTTGGCGCGGGTCAGAGCGTCCAGCGCACCAAAGGGTTCATCCATCAGCAGCACCTGGGGCTCCATCGACAGTGCGCGGGCGATACCCACTCGCTGCTTCATGCCGCCGGAAATCTCTCCTGGGCGTTTGTGAGCTGCATGGGTCAGGCCGACCAGCTCCAGCGCCGCCTCGGTGCGTGTCTTGAGTTGCGTCCTTTTTTCGGCGGCAGCTCCGATGCGCTTACCACCCGCGCCAAAAACGCGTTCCACTGCTAGGTAGACATTTTCGTAGCAGGTCAACCATGGCAGTAGCGAGTGGTTCTGGAAAACTACTGCGCGATCGGGGCCGGGGCCGGCAATTTCTCGGTTGGCGCACAGCAGGACACCGGCTGTCGGCGTGGTGAGTCCGGCGATTAGGTTGAGCAGGGTGGACTTGCCGCAGCCAGAGTGCCCAATCAAGGCCACGAACTCGCCCTTGGCGATGGTGAGGTTGATGTCGCGCAGCGCAGGGAACAGCCCCTTGCTGGTACGGAAGGTCTGTTCGACGCCCTGGATCTCGATGAATTTGTTCATAAGGAAACCTCCATGTTCTGCAGTGCGGTTGGCGCTCCCCACGGCGTGGCTGGGTGGGCGCTCAAGATTTAACTTCCTCGAAGGTGAAGAGGCCGGCCAGCTTGATCAGGGCGTACTCCAAAATCAGTCCGACGATGCCAATGACGAAGATGGCAACGATGATGTTTTTGACATTGAGGTTGTTCCATTCATCCCATACCCAGAAACCAATGCCCACCCCGCCTGTGAGCATTTCGGCCGCCACAATCACCAACCAGGCTGTACCCACAGCCAGGCGCACACCCGACAGCATGTAGGGCAGCACCGCGGGAAACAGGATCTTGGTGAGGATCTTCCATTCAGACAGGTTGAGCACACGCGCCACGTTCATGTAATCGGCTGGAACGCGCTGTACACCCACTGCGGTGTTGATCACCATGGGCCAGACGGAACAGATAAAAATAGTCCATATAGCAGCTGGATTGGCGCCCTTGAATACAAGCAAACCAA
Organism: Burkholderiaceae bacterium; assembly: GCA_017856435.1. Taxonomy (GTDB): domain Bacteria; phylum Pseudomonadota; class Gammaproteobacteria; order Burkholderiales; family Burkholderiaceae_C; genus Hylemonella. Next base: position 35,618 of record JAFMFB010000002.1, on the reverse strand, counting down.
TCGGCAACCAAGCCAGTGGCGAGACCGGTCGCAGCAGGCTGATCAGTGGGTTGAACATACGGCCCAGAAAATCGAAACGCCCGATCAGGAATCCTGCCGGGATGCCCAACAGCGCTGCCAAGCCAAAGCCCAGCGCCACCCGCTGCAGCGACATCAGCACGTTCCAGCCAACACCCTGGTCATTCGGGCCGTTACGGTAGAACGGGTCGCTGAAGACGTCGACGGCCTGCAGCCAGGTCTGGGCCGGACTGGGGATGCTACCCTTGCTCGTGAGCGACACCAAAGCCCAGATCCCGATCAGCAGAGCCAGGCCGAGTACCGGCGGGATCACACGCAGCCACAGGCCCCGCCAGTCGTAGCCTGGCGCTTTGACTGCCGCCAGGGTAGCGGCAGCAGGGACAGCCGCTTTACGCTCTGATGCGAGGTTAGAAACGGGACGGGCCCGTTCCGCCGGGGAATGGAAGACGGCGCTGACCATAATGAGTTCCTCGTGCTGTTGGGTGCAAGTCAGAGATGGGACTCAGGCTTTGATCTTGAAACTGTCGGCGTATTTCATCGGGTCCTTGCCGTCCCAGACCACGCCATCCATCAACTTGCTGGTACGCAGGACATCCTTGGGTACAGAAATCTTCATCGCCGAGGCAACTTGTTTGTAAAGATCGATCTGATTGATCTGTTTGGCCACACCCAAATAGTCCGGGTGCTGCTTGAGCAGGCCCCAGCGCTTGTGCTGGGTCAGGAACCACATGCCGTCGGAAAGGTAGGGGAAATTGACCACCCCATCATTGAAGAATTTCATGTGATTGGGGTCGTCCCAGGTTTTGCCCATGCCATTCTGGTAGCGCCCCAGGATGCGCTGGTTGATCGCCTCCACGCTGGTGTTGATATAAGACTTCTGAGCGACGGTTTCTGCCATCTTTATTTTGTTCTGCAGGCTGGCATCGATCCATCTGCTGGCTTCGAGCACAGCCATCATGACAGCGCGAGTCGTGTTCGGATACTTCTTGACGAATTCGGCGGTGGTGCCCAGCACTTTCTCGGGGTGATCTTTCCAAACGTCCTGGCTGGTTGCAGCGGAAATACCCACCCCATCCATGATGGCCCGGTGATTCCAGGGCTCACCAACGCTCATCCCGTCCATATTGCCCACGCGCATATTGGCCACCATTTGCGGGGGGGGCACCACAACGCTCTTGATATCCTTGACCGGGTTGATGCCGCCCGAGGCCAGCCAATAGTTAAGCCACATAGCGTGGGTACCGGTGGGGAAAGTCTGGGCGAAGACGTACTCACGCGGCTCTTTTTTCATCGTGCTGACCAAGCTACTCAGGTCTACAGCGCCCTTGTCGGCAAGCTTCTTGGACAATGACAGACCTTGGCCGTTGTTGTTGATCGTCATCAGAACGGCCATGTCTTTTTTGGGGCCGGACAGGCCCAGATGCACGCCGTAGACCAGCCCGTACAGCACATGGGCCATATCCAGTTCGCTGTTTACCAGCTTGTCGCGCACGCCGGCCCAGCTAGCTTCCTTGCTCGGTGTGATCTTGACACCGTACTTCTGATCAAAACCCAGCACCGAGGCCATGACCACGCTGGCACAGTCAGTAAGCGGAATGAAGCCAATCTTCACTTCCTTCTTTTCTGGCGCGTCCGAGCCGGCGGCATATACGGCGGCACGTAGCGCAGGATCGATCGCGGCAGCGCCAAGGGTGGCGGTTTGCAGCACGGTGCGGCGGCTGAGTTTGGCTTGCAGAAAATCGGGCATGGCAGGCTCCTTGGTGGCTTTCAATAAAAAAGGTATCCTCACTTGGCCGCACCGCATCACAACGCAGCAACACATGGGGACGTCTTTGTCGTGGGGACCTTCCTTCCGCCGTTGGAGGGAATGTCCCTCGACCCTCATCGGTCTTATTACTAGTTACGCAATCTGCGTGCCAGCTTTTCAGGGGTGTTTGTGGGCTGCGCCCGCACTGTTGTAGTGCAGTGCACCAGACGGGTGCCGACGACTGTGCTTAGCCAAGCAGGTTTGAGGCATCCACAATCACCAGGTCGCGCTGGATCTGGGATAGCCGCTTGCCCAGGTCGACGTCCGCGGAGTGGAAAGCCACCAGGTTAGCCCCGCTCTGCAGCAGGCCAAGTCGCAGACTGCGCAAGCGCTCGGGCCATTTGGCCATGTCCATGTCCTGCGAGTCGAACGGCTCCGGGGTGATAACCACGATACGCAAACGGTTTTCCATCAACCAGACGCAGCAAGAATCAAACTAGCCGACAGGGTCTGATGGCATCACCTAAACTTGTGGCGATGGCGAATAATTTATTGGTGCTGGGGATCGAGTCTTCTTGTGATGAAACAGGCGTTGCCCTTGTGCGGGCAAGTGGAAAACTCACACCCAATCTTCTGGCCCATGCCTTGCACAGTCAGGTTCAGATGCATCAGGCTTATGGTGGCGTCGTGCCCGAACTGGCCAGCCGTGATCACATCCGGCGGGTTTTGCCACTAACAGAACAGGTGCTCTCAGAAGCCAACCAGAAGCTCAACGATATCGACGTGGTGGCCTACACCCGTGGGCCCGGCCTGGCGGGCGCCCTGTTGGTGGGAGCCGGGATAGCCTGTGCATTGGGTGCCGCCCTGGACAAGCCTGTCCTGGGTATCCATCATCTGGAAGGTCATCTGCTCTCGCCTTTTCTCAGTACCGACCCACCAGAATTTCCTTTTGTCGCTTTGCTGGTGTCTGGCGGCCATACCCAGCTGATGCGTGTTGAGGGTGTCGGGCAGTATGAGTTGCTGGGTGAAACCATTGACGATGCAGCCGGCGAGGCTTTTGACAAGTCAGCCAAGCTGCTGGGCCTGGGCTACCCTGGCGGACCGGCTCTGGCAAAACTTGCTGAACTCGGCAATCCGACAGCCTTCAAGCTGCCGCGTCCGCTGTTACATAGCGGCAACCTGGACTTTTCGTTTGCCGGCCTGAAGACCGCTGTTTTGACTCAGACGCACAAGATATCCAAGGCACTGGGGCAACCCGTTGCAGCCTGGTCTGACATACAACGGGCTGATCTGGCCGCTTCTACTCAGGCGGCGATCGTCGAAGTCCTGGTCAAAAAGGCCCTGGCCGCCCTGGATGAAACCTTGTTGCCGCGGCTGGTTGTAGCCGGCGGCGTCGGCGCCAACCGGCAGCTTCGAGAAGAACTCAATCTGCAGTGCGCCAAACGAAAGGTGCGGGTGCACTACCCCGAACTGCACCTATGCACCGACAATGGTGCAATGATCGCCATGGCTGCAGCCATGCGGCTGCAGCATCAGGTCCAGGAAGCTAGCCAGGATTACACCTTTGAGGTCAGACCACGCTGGCCCCTGGCAACTCTGGGAATCAAGGATTGACTTTCGCTTAATTGATGGTCAGCTTGACTGCCTTGCTTTCAGGCTGAAGCCGTGTCAACTTCAAGGTGAGTACGCCGTTTTCCAGCTTGGCCTCACTTTTGGCCACATCAATATCTTGCGCAAGCTCATAAACCGCCTTGTACTGACGCTTGGCTTCAGGCAAGGTTTCAATGCGCAGCACACTGCCCTCGATGCCAATGGCCATCTGCTCACGTGAAACACCAGGCACATCAAAACTGAGCTCGATAGGTTGGTCATCGTTAGCCGTTGGTGCAGACGATGCACCTTCCTGAAAGAAACGGTTAAAGGCACGCCCGGTCGGGGCAAAAAACGGGGAACGACGGATAACGGGTACAAAAAACATGGTCAGGCTCCTTAGGCTTTGCTGGTCTGGCCAACCGACTTCAGTTGACCGCACTCCCTAACTGACCCCGGACCTACAGATTTCAAGAGTAGCTGGTGCAGAAAAAATTTCTCGCCAGCCCCTTGAAAAATTTGGTTCAGGAATTATTTCAGTCATCCCTTACAGGCACGGGCACAATCAGTCTTTTGCCACAATCGCCCACTATGCGCCAAGCCGTCCTGGACCTGGAAGAATCCAAAATACGAGAAGTCGCCAATGCCGGCCTGGGTCGGCCTGACGTTCTGGCTTTCTGGTTTGGCGAAAGCGACGAAGTCACGCCCGAGTTCATCCGCCAGGCCGCCATTGAATCGCTGCATCAGGGTGAGACCTTTTACGCGCACAACCTGGGCTTGCCCGAGTTGCGGCAAGCAATCGCAGGTTACAAGAGTCGTCTGCACGAGACATCAATCGGCATGGAGCGAATCGCTGTCACTTCAGGTGGCGTCAATGCCCTGATGCTGGCTGCCCAGGCGCTTATTGAGCCTGGCGATCATGTGGTTGCTGTCACACCTGTCTGGCCTAACCTGACGGCACAGGCCCGCATCATGGGCGCCTGTCTTGAATGCGTCTCTCTTACCCCAAGGGCCGGCGCCTGGACATTGAACCTGGAGTCCCTGCTGGCAACCATCACCCCTTCAACCCGACTGTTGATCCTCAATGCACCCAACAACCCAACCGGTTGGACCCTGTCGCGGCTGGAGCAGCAAAGTATTTTGGAGCACTGTCGCAAGACGGGCACCTGGATTTTGGCCGATGAAGTTTATGAAAGGCTCTACTACCTGCCCTCTGCTCGCCAATGCGCGCCGAGCTTTCTGGATGCAGCCACCCCTGAGGATCGATTGCTGGTAGTGAACAGTTTTTCCAAAAGCTTCTTGATGACAGGCTGGCGCTTGGGCTGGCTGGTCTTACCCCCATCCATCACGCATGACATTGGGAAACTGATCGAGTTCAACACATCCTGTGCCAGCGTGTTCACACAACGCGGCGCCCTGGCCGCCTTGCAACGGCAGGGCGAAATCACCCCGCGTGTGGTCGATCATCTGAAGACTTGCCGTGATACGCTGATCCCGCAGCTGCAGGACATGCCAGACATTGAGGTTCAGTCGCCCAATGGCGGTATGTATGCATTTTTCAAGATCAATGGCCACCAGGACACACTCAACACAGCCAAGCGACTTGTTCATGAGGCTGGTGTGGGGCTTGCGCCCGGCGAGGCGTTTGCGCCGCAGGCACAAGGCTGGCTGCGTTGGTGTTTCGCTTCACGAGATCCGCAGCGACTGGTGCTTGGCACCCAGCGTCTGCAAGCCTGGCTGGCAGCCCAGCGCTGATGACCTCCAGCCTACTGCAAACATGATGACAGCGCCCAATGGATTCATTTGACGCAGTGGTTATTGGCGCAGGGGCTGCCGGGCTCTTTTGTGCCGCCCAGGCCGGGCAACAGGGACTGAAGGTGTTGTTGATAGACCATAGCCCTAAATTGGCTGAAAAAATTCGCATCTCCGGGGGCGGACGCTGCAACTTCACCAACCGTGATATCGATTTGCGCAACCCCCACAAGCACTTCATCAGCAACAACCCACACTTTTGCCGTTCGGCCCTGGTACGTTATACCGCCGCTGATTTTCTGGCTTTGCTACAAAAGCATGGCGTGCCGTTTCACGAAAAGCACAAAGGCCAGCTGTTTTGTGACCACTCTGCCAACGACATCATTCAGTTGCTATTGCATGAATGCGAGCTTGGCTTGGTACACCGCTGGCAACCCTGCGAAGTGACACAGGTTCTTGCAGTCGCATCAGGTTACGAAATTCATACCAATCAAGCTGCAGTCACGGCCAGAGCGATCGTCGTGGCAACGGGGGGACTGTCGATTCCAAAAATTGGCGCCAGTGACTTTGGCTACACCCTGGCACGCCAGTTTGGTCTGCGCATCGTGCCACCACGGCCAGCCCTGGTCCCTCTTACTTTCGACGGTCATGACTGGGCACCTTATGCGGGTCTGGCAGGCCTGTCCTTACCGGTAAAAATTGGGACAGGCGTCAAAAAGGACCGCATTGAATTTCTGGAAGACCTGCTCTTTACCCACCGCGGCCTTTCGGGTCCAGCGGTGTTGCAGATTTCAAGCTACTGGCGTGAGGGCGCCCCAATCAGGATCAATCTGCTGCCAGAACTTGATGTACTTGAATTTCTCATCCAGGCCAAGTCGCACTCGCGTAAGTTGATCGTTAATGAGCTGGCCACTTTGTTGCCCACTCGCCTGGCCGAAGCCTGGGTGATTCAGAATAAAGACTGGCAACGGCCGATCAACGAGGCCTCAGATAAAGCACTGGCAGCGTTGGCTCACCAACTGGCCGCCTGGGAGCTGCTGCCAACTGGCACTGAGGGCTACGCCAAAGCCGAGGTGACTGCTGGGGGTGTCGATACCCGCGACCTGTCCTCCCAGACCATGGAATCTAAACATCCCGGGCTTTACTTCATTGGCGAAGTCGTCGATGTCACCGGCTGGCTCGGTGGCTACAACTTTCAGTGGGCATGGGCAAGTGCTAAAGCGTGCGCACAAGCACTAGTTGACTTCTCAAGGAACAAACCCACCTGAGCCCCTTCGAAAACAAAAAAACTGGCTCATCAAGAATTTAAACTTTCGAAGCAGCGTATAACAAGCCAAGCAAATTTAAATTAATGAAATATTTTTAGCACTGAACCTGAATGCCTGTCGCTTCCTTTGAATCGATGCTGATGCCCGGTAGGTTGTGACTCACGATGACAATGAGATAACAGATGATCATGTCTGAGCCAGCTGAAGATTAAACTAGGCCACTTTCAAAAAATGAGTTGGACTCATGCGAAATGAATCGCAAAGTCTTGTCAGAGGTAAAAACTGTCTTTTTTTAATTTTTATCATCGATTAAGGAGTTCATCATGCGGCGCAGAAAACTTCTCGGTTGGGCAAGCCTAAGTTGCTTATCAGGCTCTGTATTTGCTCAACCAAACAACTGGCCATCCAAATCAATTCGGCTGGTGGTCCCTTTTCCACCAGGCGGTTTGATTGATAACATGGCACGATTGATCGGTCCCAAACTTGCGCAAGCTCTTGGCCAACCCGTCGTAATTGAGAACAAGCCAGGTGCAGGCGGAAATCTTGGCGCAGCAGATGCCGCTCGCGCAAGCGCTGATGGCTATACCTTGCTGATGGCCTCGCCACCTCTGAGCATCAGTCCAGCCCTCTACCCTAACTTGCCTTACCGGCCCGAACAAATTTCACCTATCGCATTGCTGGGTCAAGTTCCGAATGTGTTGCTGGTAAACCCTGCCTCGGGGATTCAATCGCTGGCTGATTTGACGAAACGCATCAAGGCCCAGCCGGGACGTATGAACTATGCCTCCAACGGTCAAGGCACCTCCCTTCATTTGAGTGCTGAACTCTACAAAAGTCTTGCAGGTCTGTTTATCACCCATATTCCCTACCGAGGTGCCGCAGCAGCGCAGACCGCGCTGATGGCGGGCGAAGTTGACATGACCTTTGACAATCTGCCCTCGGCAATAGGGTTGATTCAGGCCGGAAAGCTTCGCGCCTTGGCGGTGACAACAACCCGCCGCAGCAGCGCGCTACCGCAGGTCCCCACCATGGCTGAAGCTGGCTTGCCTGGATTTCAGGTCAGCGCCTGGTTCGGCCTGGCAGCTCCCACGGGGATTCCGACAGCTGTTCAACAAAAGGTTGAGGAAACACTGCTCAAAATTTCGCAAGACCCGGAAATTAGTGAAACGCTTAAAAAGCGTGGCGCTGAGCCCGTCTGGATGGGTGGACGTGAAATGGCCACATTTATGCAGTCGGACACTGCCCAATGGAAAAAAGTTGCCGATTACGCGCGCATCAGGTTCGAATAAATCTAGCAGGAGCTCATGATGAAGGTTGGGTTAGTAGGTCTTGGCGCCATGGGGCGTGGCATGGCCGGTTCGCTTCGTCGTGGGGGTCACGACCTGCGCGTGTTTGACGTTCGCCCGGAAGCAGCCCGGGATTTCGCCAAGGAGGGCGGCATCGCCTGCGCCTCAGTCGCCGAGTTGGCCCAGGCCAGTGATATTGTGATTTCGGTAGTGGTCAACGCCGCGCAGACTGAAGACGTATTATTTGGCACTGGTGGCGCCGCCGCCGCCATGAAGCCAGGCAGCGTGTTCGTCATGTGCTCCACCGTGGATCCCAACTGGTCCGTTGCGCTAGAAAGTCGTCTGGAAAAGCTGGGCTTGTTCTATGTGGATGCCCCGATTTCAGGTGGCGCCGCCAAAGCCGCCAACGGCCAGATGACCATGATGACTGCTGCGAAGCCCGAAGCCTACGCGCGCTGTGAACCTGTGCTCAACGCCATGGCTGCTAAGGTCTACAAGCTTGATCACAAGGCGGGTGCCGGCAGCAAGGTCAAGATCATCAACCAGTTGTTGGCCGGTGTCCATATTGCGGCTGCCGCCGAGGCGATGGCCCTGGGCCTGCGCGAAGGTGTTGACGCCGCCGCCCTGTACGAGGTCATCACCCACAGCGCGGGCAACAGTTGGATGTTTGAAAATCGCATGGCCCATGTGCTGGCAGCAGACTACACACCCTTGTCGGCAGTTGATATCTTTGTGAAAGACCTCGGACTGGTCCTGGATACCGCACGTGCCAGCAAGTTTCCGCTGCCTTTAGCCAGCACCGCCCATCAAATGTTCATGCAGGCCTCCACCGCCGGCTTTGCCCGGGAGGACGATAGCGCGGTGATCAAGATCTTTCCTGGCATTTCACTGCCCAGCCAGAAAAACTGATTCCGCCATGCCATCTCAACCCATCAAGCTTGGCTGTATTGCCGACGACTTCACGGGCGCCACCGACCTGGCCAACAACCTGGTGCGCGCCGGCATGCGCGTGGTGCAGACAATCGGCGTCCCTGAAGGTAACCTGAACGCCGAGGTCGATGCGGTGGTAGTGGCACTCAAGTCGCGCACCATTGCGCCAAAGCATGCCGTTAAACAGTCCCTTAACGCCCTGCAATGGCTACGGGGCCAGGGGGCACGTCAGATCTACTTCAAGTACTGCTCAACCTTTGACAGTACCGCCCAAGGCAATATTGGCCCCGTCACCGAAGCCCTGATGGCAGCGCTGGGCACCGACTTCACCATCGCCACCCCCGCGTTTCCCGACAATGGGCGCACCGTATTCAAAGGGTATCTTTTTGCTGGCGAGGGACTGCTCAATGAGAGTGGCATGCAGAACCACCCGCTCACGCCAATGAACGATCCCAATCTGGTGCGTGTGCTGCAAGCGCAATGCCAGAGCAAGATCGGCCTGATCGACTACCGCGCCACTGCGATGGGTGCGGATGCGGTACGCGCTCGTATCGCCGAACTTAAAGGTCAAGGGGTGCGTATTGCCATCGTTGACGCCGTATCCAATGACGATCTGCTGCGTCTGGGTCCTGCCCTGGCCGACATGCCGCTCGTGACAGCGGGCTCCGGTGTGGCCATTGGCCTGCCGGCCAATTTCGGCCTGGCGCCCACACCGCAGGCCAGCGCACTGCCACCAGCCACCGGACTGCGCGCGGTGCTCTCCGGCAGCTGCTCCATTGCAACCAACAAGCAGGTTCGGCATTTCATCGCAAGCGGCCGGCCGGCCCTGGCACTTGATCCGCTTCGCATTGCCTCCGGCCAGGACGCGGCCGCAGAGGCCCTGGCCTGGGCCGAACCGAATTTGAAGAACGGTCCGGTGCTGATTTACTCCACAGCCGAACCCGATACCGTCAAATCCGTGCAGCACCAGTTGGGCGTGGATGCAGCCGGCGCCATGGTTGAACGCACCCTGGGCGCAATCGCACGTGGCCTGGCCGAGCGCGGTGTGCGCCAATTGGTGGTAGCCGGTGGTGAGACTTCCGGTGCCTGCGTGCAAGCGCTGGGCATCACCCAATTACAGATCGGCCCGCAGATCGATCCCGGCGTGCCCTGGTGCCATACCAACACTGCCCACGGCGCGCTGCACCTAACCCTCAAATCTGGCAATTTCGGCAGCGAAGACTTTTTTACCAAGGCTTTTGCACAACTCGCATGAACGAAACCCAAGCCCGTGAAGAAATTTGCCGTGTTGGCAAGAGCCTGTTCGAGCGTGGCTATGTGCACGCCACGGCCGGCAACATCAGCGTCCGCCTTGATGACGGCTTTCTCATCACACCCACCGATGCCTGCCTCGGTTTTCTGGATCCGGCGCAACTGGCCAAGGTTGATGCGCAGGGTCATCAGGTCAGCGGCGCACGTGCCAGCAAGACCCTGATGTTGCACCAACGCATCTACGACACCGCAAGCCGCTTCGACCCACAGACAAGTTGTGTCATTCACACTCACAGCACACATTGCGTGGCGCTTACGCTAGACGCTCAGCGCGCCGAGCTGGTTGATGCCATTACTCCCTATTTCGTGATGAAAGTCGGTCATGTACCGGTGATTTCCTACCATCGCCCAGGTGCACCTGAAGCCGCCGAAGCGGTCGCCCAAGCCATTGCACGCTATGGCGAGCAAGGCACACCCATCCGCGCAGTCATGCTTGCCCGGCTTGGACCCAATGTCTGGCACGACAACCCGGCCTCTGCCATGGCCACCCTGGAAGAGCTGGAGGAATCCGCCCGGCTGGCCGTGTTGCAAGTCCAAGGCATCGCACCGCTGGACGACGCACAGATCGAGCAACTGCGTCAAAGCTTCGGCGCCCGCTGGTAATCACATTTTTTGGGAGACTCATCATGCGAATCAAGGACAAGGTCGTTATCGTGACTGGCGCTGGCAACGGCATTGGCGAAGGCATTGCCAAACGACTGGCCGAAGAAGGGGCCAAGTTGGTGGTTAACGATATCAACGCCGAAGGTGGCCAGCGTGTCGTGCAAGAAATCAGTGCTGCCGGCGGCAGTGCCAGCTTCAAGTCAGCCGACGTCACCAAATCTGACTCTATGAAAGCACTGATCGACCACGCCGTCACGCACTACGGACGGCTGGATGTGATGGTGAACAATGCGGGCTGGACGCATATCAACCAACCTGCGCTCAATGTCAGCGAGGCAGACTTTGACAAGTGCTATGCCGTCAATGTCAAGAGCATCTATCTGGCCACCCTCCATGCCGTGCCGCATTTTGAAAAGCAGGGCGGTGGCAGCTTCATCAACATTGCCTCCACGGCTGGCGTGCGCCCCAGGCCAGGGCTAACTTGGTACAACGGCTCCAAGGGCGCAGTCATCATCACCAGCAAATCACTGGCCGCTGAACTTGGCCCCATGAACATACGCGTCAATTGCATCAACCCGGTGATCAATCCCTACACCGGTCTGGGAACATCGTTTGCAGGCGGGGAACTGACTGAGGAACGCCTGTCCAAATTTCGTGCCACGATTCCGCTGGGTCGCTTCTCCACACCATTGGATGTCGCTAACGCTGCGCTGTACCTGGCCAGTGACGAAGCCGCCTTCATCAGCGGTGTGTGCATTGAGGTCGATGGGGCGCGCTGCGTTTGAGGGCTAGATTCCCAGGAATTTAAAAACCTTGGGACTTTTCAATACAACCCCAGGGTCCTGGCCTGCAGCCGGGCAAGACCCAGCAAGGCGTCCGTCATCGGAGTTGCAACGCCGGTGAGTTGTCCCAGTTCACGCACAGAACTCACCAGTGCATCCAATTCCAATTTCTTGCCGGCCTGCACATCCTGCAGCATCGAGGTCTTGAAGGCGCCCAGCTTGCGTGTCACTGCATGACGGTCTTGTGGTTCTTGATCAATCGAAATACCCAGGCGCGCCCCAATTTCCTTGGCTTCCTGCATGACTGCCGAAACAAAGCCCAGCACCAGCTCATCATCAAGAATCTTGTCAGTCAGTGCGCCGGTCAGCGCACTGACCGGGTTGATGGTCATGTTGCCCCAAAGCTTGTACCAGATATCGCGCTGAATTTGCATTGAGGCCGTGGCGTTGAAACCGGCCCCTATCAAAAGACCAACCACCCGGCTCAGACGTTCGCTTTGCCCCCCGGCTGGCTCACCCAGGATCAGGCCTTCTCCAAAATGATGCCTAGCCACGCCAGGTGACTCCAATGCACAACTGGCGTGCACAACGCCACCCAGAACTTGGCGCAAGGAAATCGCTGCAGCGATCTCTCCGCCAGGATCAATAGACTGCAAGCTATAACCCGACAATGGGCCGCCAAATCCCTGCAAGAACCACCAGGGAACACCATTCATGGCGGTCAAAATCGTTGTATTCTGGCCTGTCAAGGCCTGCAAACTCTTGCTTACATCGTGCAGTGCAGGCGCCTTGACACAGACAATCACCAGGTCGCAGGGTCCCAGCCGGCTGGCTTCATCACTGACTTGAACCGCAATGCGCCAGGCCTGATCCCCCGACTTGAGCGTCAACCCGTGCCTCCTGATGATGTTCAGAGACTCACCTCGAGCGAGTACCGAAACATCACACCCTGCGAGCCCTAACTTCACTCCCAACCAAGTGCCAATCGCTCCCGCACCAACAATACCCACCTTCATGGTCATTCACTCAAGCCGCTGGAGAAAAGAGTGGATAAATGCTGCTATGTCGCGCATTGAAAACTTCCACCCCCTCATCAATTTGCAGGGTGATCCCCACATGCTGCTTTTGCAGCAAGGGATCAAACAAGGTCTTGACCCGATTCAACAAGGCCTGACCCACTTGCTCATGCAATTCACTCGAGCGCCCCGTCGCCATGCGCAGGTTGAGATAGATGAAGCCATAGTTGTGCTGGCTATCAGCGACCGCAAAATGTGGCGCCGGGTAAGCCAGCACCCGGGTGCCCGCGGTGGGGAAAATCTGCTCGCCGTTGTCATCATGTTGCGCCAGCAGGGTCTTGCACATTTCCTGGCACATGTCAGTCATGTCGATTTCAGATTCCAGATTGGCGGTGTACAAAATAACCAGATGGGGCATCAAACTCTCCTACACGCAAAATTCATGTGATCCGGGGAAGATTCCTGCAAGCATGTGTGCCGTTGGGATTGCCAATACGACCGAGAATATCGACAAATCCATCCCCTTTTCATTTTTTCTGAATAAATTCTCGCTAAGCTTCACTACCAGCCGATGTGGACTCAAGCTCATCGGAGCCGCGAGTCGATTTAGAAATAAAACTTCGGCAAATTTAAAAAACGTCTATCAGCAATCATCATGACTGACCCAACCGCACTGACCGCCGACGACCTGTCCCGGGCCATTCATTCCCGGCAGATTTCCTGCCGAGAAGTGATGCAGTCCTATCTGGGGCGCATCCATCGACTCAATCCGTCACTTAACGCCATTATCAACCTGGCACCGGATGAGGAACTTCTGCGACAGGCAGATGACTGCGACAAGGAACTGGCTCGTGGAAACAGCCGAGGCTGGCTGCATGGACTGCCCATGGCCGTCAAGGACACCGCCGATGCAGCCGGCTTTCCCACCACACAGGGTTTCAGCCTGCTCAAAGATGCCGTTGCGAAGAACGACGGGCTGATGGTGAGTCGTATCCGCAGGTCTGGCTGCATCGTGATCGGCAAAACCAATGTCCCCGAGTTTGCGATTGGCTCACACACATTCAACGAACTGTTTGGGCCGACTCCCAACGCCTGGGATCCCAAGGTTTCATCCGGTGGCTCCAGCGGCGGGGCGGCAGTGGCCTTGGCGCACCGCTTGTTACCGGTGGCAGACGGATCGGACTTCATGGGCTCGTTGCGAAACCCCGCGGCCTGGAATCTGGTCTTTGGGCTTCGTCCGAGTCAGGGACGTGTACCTCAATGGCCTGTAGACGATATCTGGGTCAATCAGCTGGCTACCGAAGGACCCATGGCCAGAACAGTTCGCGACCTGAGTCACCTTTTGGCCATACAGGCCGGCAGTGATCCCCGCGCACCGCTGTCGATCAGCACGCCTCTTGAACCCATGACTGACCTCGGCACTGCGCCACCTGAACTCACAGGCGTGCGAGTGGCCTGGCTGGGCGATCTGGACCATTACCTTGCCATGGAAGACGGCATCATGACCGTATGCGAACAAGCGCTTGGGCGCTTTGACCGTTCGGGTGCTGTGATCGAGGCAACATCGCTGACGTTTGACCATGAAAAACTCTGGTCGGCCTGGCTGGCCTGGCGCAAAGCGCTGGTGGGTAACAAGGTGGCGAAATATATGTCACTGCCGGATGCCAAAAACCATATCAAACCGGAAGCACTATGGGAGCATGAGCAATCCCTGAGTCTGGGATTTTCAGATTTCATGAGGGCAAGTCAGACCCGAACCGCGTTTTATGCCCATCTGCTGCAGCTTTTCGAGCGCTTTGATGTGCTGGCGCTTCCTGCTTCGCAGGTTTGGCCCTTCGAAATCTCTAAAAGGTGGCCCGAGAAAATCGGGAACCGTTTGATGGACACCTACCACCGCTGGATGGAAGTCACCCTGCACGCCACCTTTGCCGGACTGCCGGCCATAAGTGTGCCAGCCGGTTTTCACCCTAACGGGCGATGGCCTGCCGGACTGCAACTGATTGGCAAACCACAGGGTGAGAGTCAGCTTCTGAAAATAGCGGCCGCCTATGAGACACAGATTGCTGATCTGATGAGCCGGCAACCCTAGGTCATTGTTGATATCAGGGCTTACGTCATCAAGCCCTCACCCAGGATTGCCGTAGCTAGGTCAGCGCGTGGAACGCGCAGTCCGGCGTTGGGACGGATCACGCGAAACAAAGGACCTGGCACCCGCATTTCCATGGGCAGTGCCGCTGGATTTACCAGTGCCAGCAGGTTTGCGCCGGTCGTGAGCGCCAATTTGCTTGGGGCCTCGCGTTGTGCGGCTGTCACTGCGGCTGTCAAATCGGCTATCAAAGCGACTGTCAAAGCGGTTGTCTTTGCGGGCCTCTGAGCGGTCAGCATGACGATCGCCAAAACCGCGGACCGGATCAAAGCCATCCTTTCGACTTTTGACTTCCGGTTTTCGGTCGCGGGAAAAGCCCTCTCGGTTACCACCACGGCTGTTACGTCCAGCCAAGCCAGGACGTCCGGATCCAGCACTGGGAAAACGCTGCTTGGGTTCTAGACCGGGGATTTCTTCAGCCTTGAAGGGTTGCTTGGTGTAGGCCTCGATGTCAAAAATCTTGCGCCGGTCCCGAAACTCAGCAAAAGTCACAGCCAGGCCATCGCGTCCAGCCCGACCTGTGCGGCCTATACGGTGGGTATAGTCCTCGGCCTTCATTGGAAGACCAAAATTGAACACATGCGTGATGCTAGGTACATCGATGCCTCGTGCCGCCACATCAGTGGCAACCAGTATCTGAACCTGGCCATTGCGCAGAGCCATCAGTCGTCGATTACGCAGGCCTTGACTCAAGGCACCATGCAGTGCCACGGCAGAAAATCCATCCTGTTGTAAATCACTGGCCAGGCCATCACATTCAATCTGGGTGCTGGCAAACACGATCGCCTGCCCGATCGAGGCGTCGCGCAACCAGTGGTCCAGCAACTGTCGTTTATGCTGGGCATTGTCAGCCCAGAACAAGACTTGTTGGATATTGCTGTGCTTCTGGTGTGGGCTGTCGATCTGGATCTTGTGAACGCCTGAGCCATTGTCATGCATCACGCGCATGGCCAACTGCTGGATCCTGGGAGCAAACGTGGCCGAGAACATCATGGTCTGCTGGCGCTGGCTGGTCAGCTGATTGATTTCTGCCAGATCGTCAGAGAAGCCCAAATCGAGCATGCGATCAGCCTCATCAATTACCAGAAACTGAACTTTGTCGAGCTTGATCTGCATGGAGCGCTGCAGATCAAGCAGACGTCCTGGCGTGGCCACCACCAAATTCGCATTCTGCAACTTGGCAATCTGAACCTGGTAGGGCATGCCCCCCACCACGTTGGCGATTCGCAAACCGCGACAGTGTTTGACCAACTCGATGGCATCATGCGCCACTTGCTGAGCGAGCTCGCGGGTCGGGCACAACACCAAAGCACCAGGGACGGCAGCTTTGAAGTTACGGGGGTTGGTGGGGTCCTTGCGCTTGCTGCGCTTGGGTGGAGCCTCTCCCTTCTCCAACGCCTGAGCACAGGCTTTATCATACTCCGCCCGTTCTTTCGACGCTGCTTGCGCTAGCTGAGCGAGCAGGGTGTTGAGTACTGGCAAGAGAAAGGCAGCCGTCTTCCCGCTACCCGTCTGGCTGGAAACCATCAGATCGTTGTAGCCATGATGCTCCGTATCATCCATGGGCAGCGCCAGAGGAATGGCGCGTTGCTGCACCGGCGTAGGCTTGATGTAGCCCAGGTCGGCAACAGCCCGAACCAGCTCTTGGGCCAGCCCTAACTCAACAAAGCCGTTGGGCTGGTTGCCACCCGAATCGGGCTCAGTTTCGGTCAGGCAGGACATATCGGCAGACAAAAGTCCGCCCTCAATATTTAAAGCGTCAGTCATTTAATGCTCACACGCGATGGCTGCAGAATCTGCAGGGCTCGCTGATGGTTAATAAACATCAACCATCCAACGAAGCCAGCACCGGCAAGGCCGGAAGCGGGGACATTTCACAAGCCAGCAGGCTTAAGTCCGGTGTAAGAAGGGAGATGCGCGTTTCAAACCGTCAAGTCGGTTTGACAGTCGAAGTGTGAATCATATCACAACTTAGTGAAAACCCTAGGTTGCAGTCAAAGCCCAAGCTTAAAACCCAAGGACACATCCAAACCAGGATCAACCCGATGCGAGACGTTGTCGTGCCAAAGCGGCTCCCTTGGCCAAGGCTTCTAGCTTGCGAAGCGCAATTTCACGGTCCATCGGCGCCATGCCGCAATTGGTGCAGGGAAACAAACGGTTCTTAGGGACAAATTGCAAGGCTCGTCCAATGGTTTCTGCCACCTGTTCTGCCGTTTCCACCTCTTCGCTGGCCACATCAATCACGCCCACCATGACGTCCTTGCCTTCCAGCAGCTTCATCAGTTCTGGCGGAACATGCGAGTGGTAGCACTCCAGACTCACCTGTTTGATGCTACTCTTGGCCAAGGCTGGAAACACCAGCTCATACTGGCGCCATTCTTCACCCAATTTGGTCTTCCAATCATTATTGGCCTGGATGCCGTAGCCGTAGCAAATATGCACAGCCGTTGTGCAATTGAGTCCCTGCACACAACGCTCCAGCGCACGCACGCCCCAGTCGGCCGCCTCCCTCATGTAGACATTGAAAGCCGGCTCATCGAACTGGATGATATCCACGCCATCAGCTTGCAGGGCCAGGGCTTCCTGATTGAGTAACTCCGCAAAAGCCATAGCCATTTTCACCCGGTCACCGTAATGGTTGTCGGCAACTGTGTCCACAATGGTCATGGGCCCAGGCAAGGTGAACTTTATTTTTTTCTTGGTATGGGCGCGCAGGAATTGCGCCTCCATGGCGTGCACCCGTCCTCTAAGCTTGAGCGGCGCCACCACTTGCGGCACCATGGCGTCGTAACGGTTGTCGCGAATGCCCATCTTGACCTTGTGCTCGAAATCAATGCCGTCAACCTGTTCCAGAAAGCCATGCACAAAGTGTTGGCGCGATTGTTCGCCGTCACCGATGATGTCCAGTCCGGCATCTTCCTGGGCCTTGATCCACAGCAGGGTGGCATCCTTTTTTGCCTGAATCAGCTCCGCACCCTCTGCCTTCCAGAGGGGCCAGAGTTTATGGGTTTCAGCAAGCCAAGCTGGCTTAGGCAAGCTACCGGCTATGGTGGTATCAAACATCGGAAATTCCTTGATAAATTAACAAAGTAAGGGTTGTGGAAAATTATCTCTGGTCTGGCTTAAATTAGGTCAAATTCCTTTGCCAGCAATTCATAGCTCCTTTTTTGCACCTGAAGCTCACTGGCCCAGGTGATGATCACCAACTCCTCGACCTGAAGGCTCTCAGCCAGGGAGCGCAACTTATCGGCAACTTGTGCGCCACTCCCGACAAATGACCGACCCCGAAGCTTTTCCAGTTGAGCCTGTTCGTCTGCACTGTAGTCACGCAGGGCTTGCCCAGGCGCAAGCAGGGGGCCCAACCTGCCGCTATTGCGGTCTATGCGCCAGCGCGCCCTGCTCGCAAACTGCTGCCAGGCCTGATCGCTGCTATCGGCGGCCAATGCCCAGACGCACAGGACCGGCATAGGCTTAGGATGAAGATCACTGGGGGAATAGTTGTCACGGTAAATTGCCAGCGCCTCCTGCGCGCCCTGGCCTTCGGTGATGAACCAGGCAAAGGCATAAGGTAGCCCAAGATGCGCCGCCAGTTGCGCACCATAGTCAGAACTTCCGAGAATCCATACCTGCGGTGCGCTCGAACCACTGGGACAAGCATGAATGCCGTAACCCGGATGCCCGGGGGGAAGGCCATGTCCTGTGACCCAGGCTTGCAGTTCCTGTACCTGCAAGGGAAACCGGTCTGAGGCGCGCGGATCTGGGTTGAGCAGTTGGGCAGTACGCCCATCACTGCCTGGCGCACGGCCGACACCCAAATCTATCCGACCCGGAGCCAACGCCTCCAGCACTCGAAACTGCTCAGCCACCTTGAGTGCAGCATAGTGGGGCAACATCACGCCAGCACTGCCAATGCGAATGCGATGGGTTTTTGCCGCGATGGCTGCCATCAGGACTTCTGGGGCACTGCCAACAATGGTGGGGTGACTGTGATGTTCACTAACCCAGAATCGGTGGTAGCCCAAAGATTCGCAGTGGACGGCCAGATCCAAGGTATCGCGAATGGCCTGGGCAGGATCACGACCGGCCACAGAAACCGACTGATCTAGTACCGAGAGTTTCAACATGAAGATCCAAACCTGTCATTGAGAAGGCTGTGATTTTGCCTTTTCAGCCTCTTGCAAGGCACGCCACATTACCTTCCCACTGCCACTTTTTGGCAGGCTGGTCACGAATTGGACCGACTTGGGTGCCTTGTACACCGCCATATTGTCTCGGCACCACTGGATGATGTCGTTTTCACTGATTTTTCCAATAGATGCAGCCCGCAGTACCACGATAGCCTTGACGGATTCTCCACGATAGCTGTCTTGTGTTGCGATGACACAGGCTTCCTGAATGCAAGGATGCCTGAACATCAGAGTTTCCACTTCGGCGGGCCAGACTTTGAAGCCCGAGGCGTTGATCATTCGCTTGAGTCGATCTGTGATGAAGAAATACCCGTCCTCATCAACCCGTCCCAAATCACCCGTTCGGAAGAAGCGCTTTCCCTCAAATTCGATAAACGCCGCCGCGCTTGCCTCAGGGCGTTTCCAGTAACCACGAAATACCTCTGGCCCATGAACGATGATTTCACCCTGTTCCCCGGGTGGCATTTCTTTCAATGAATCCGGATCAACCACCCGTGCATCGGTGCTGATGTAGGGAATTCCCAAGCATTGCTGCTTGGGGTCGTCCGGCGGGTTGCTGTGTGAGGGTGCAGCAGTTTCAGTCAGGCCATAGCCTTCGATGTAGCGCAGTCCATAGTGCTCCCACAGCCGCTGGGCCACGGCTTGAGGCATGGCAGCGCCTCCACCACCGATGTTTACCAGGCTGCTGAGGTCGTAGTTGGCCAAGTTGGGGCTAGCCAATAGGTCAATCACCATGGTTGGGATATTGGTCCAGTGTGTGACCCGATGACGAGAAATCAGTCGCCCGGCCAGATCCCGATCCCAGCGCGGCATCAGCACCATGGTGGCGCCCAGATAAACCCCACAATGCATAACGGAAACCATGCCGGTGATGTGGAACATAGGCACCACGATCAGGCTGACGACTTCGGATGAGGAGTTGCTCCACAGCGCACCAGCCAATGCGTTGTGCATGATGCTCGAATGGGGGTGGATACAGCCTTTGGGCAGGCCGGTGGTGCCGCTGGTGTAAGGCAGCACCGCCATATCGTCCGGCCCGACTGTCAAAACTGGCGCAAGCTCACTACAGGCGAGGGCTTTATTCCAGTCATGCAACTGACCTGCGGACAAGGAAGGCAGGGGGTGCTGAGCCTGCAGCCAATCCCGCCAGGTCTCTGGCAAATCACCTGGCGGTTGGTTATAGGGGTCAAAGACATCAGAGAAATGACTCACAACAAGATGCCGCAAGCCCTGCTCATCTGACAAGCTGTTGCTGGCCTTGATCAGTTCACCCGCAAGGTCCTGCGTGGTCAGGGCGACTTTGACATCAGGATCGGTGATGTAGTGCCTGAGTTCCTCGGCACGGTTCATCGGATTGACAGGAACGACCACAGCGTTGGCACGCAGGATAGCGAAATGCGCAATGACAAGCTGCGGACAGTTTTGCATGTTCAGCAGCACCCTGTCCCCTTTTTTGACACCCATCAGTTGCAAAAAAGCCGCCAGCCTTTCAGCCTGGCTGGCGAGTTGGCTGTAGGTCATGCTACGTTCGAAAAAACGAAGTGCCACCTTGTCCGGGTAGCGCTTAGCGCTCACTGCCAAGTTATCCCAGAGCGATGTTTCTGGCACGCTGATTGAATGCGGCAGGCGATTGGGCCAGAACTTGAAGTGCGGTCGCATTGTGTCGCTCATGTAAATAAGACTTTCAAAGTCATGCGTACTTAGCTAGCAGATCGGTTAAGCATCGCCTAGCTTGATGTATCAAACCCGGCAAGGGTGGCGATAATTTGGATTGTTCCACCCAGCGCGATTTAACCAGAATCGTCAAATACCTAAACCTTTCAATCTAGTCTTTGAAGTTTGCAACTCCAAGATTTCCGGGTAGGAAGCCATAAAAAACCCTTCCTAGATGAAAACCCTGACAAAAATTCCACCGCAGCCCCTTTTCGCCCAGAAATTAGTTATCTAGGATATGGGATGTTTCAAACCTCTAGGAGTACCGCATGAAACTTGCACCCCTGACTTTGGCAGCCATCACCACACTCTCTCTGCTCAGTGTGCCGGCCTTCGCCGGAAAAACCCTGGATGCAGTCAAACAGCGCGGCCAGGTGGTCTGTGGCGTCAATACCGGTCTGGCCGGATTCTCGGCGGCTGACTCCAATGGCAAATGGTCAGGGCTGGATGTCGATGTGTGTCGTGCTGTCGCAGCTTCGGTACTGGGCGACGGAGAAAAAGTGAAGTATGTCCCCCTGAATGCTCAGCAGCGCTTTACGGCACTGCAGTCGGGAGAAATCGACGTGCTTTCGCGAAATACAACCTTTACCCTCACCCGTGATGCCTCGCTGGGCCTGCATATGACAGCGGTCACCTACTACGACGGTCAGGGTTTCATGGTCCCGGTGAATCGCAAAATCAAGAGCGCCAAACAACTCAAGGGACAGACCGTTTGCGTTCAAGCAGGCACCACCACCGAAAAAAACCTGACCGATTACTCCCGCGCCAACAAACTGAATATCAAGCCGGTGGTGTTTGACAAACTTGAGGCCGCCACCGGCGCCTACTTTGCGGGCCGTTGTGTGGCTTACACCACCGACGCCTCAGGCCTGGCTTCAACCCGCAACAAGGAGGCCAAAAATCCGGCTGATCACATGGTTCTACCAGAACTGATTTCCAAGGAGCCATTGGGACCGATGGTTCGCCGGGGTGATGATGAATGGCTTTCAATCGTCAAATGGGTCACCTACGGCTTGCAGGAAGCCGAAGAATACGGCGTTACCCAAGCCAATGTCGAGCAAATGAAGGGCAGCGATGACCCCGTCATTAAGCGGATGTTGGGCGTCAGCGAGGATACTGGCAAACTGCTCGGACTGGACAAGGACTGGCTCGCTCGCGCCATCAAGACCACTGGCAACTACGGTGAAATGTTCGAACGCAATGTGGGCCCCAAAACCCCGTTGCAACTGCCCCGTGGCGCCAACAACCTGTGGAACAAGGGCGGTCTGATTTATCCCATGCCGATCCGTTAATCACCCTTGGCAAGCGTCTTGGCAAGGACTGAGACGCATTTTTCCGGCCGATGAAATCACCCCCCAAAAAGCGCTGGTCGTGGCGCAGTCGAACTGCCCGCGGACTGATCTATCAGGGTCTTGCCGTATTGCTGATCGGTTTGCTGTTCTGGTTTCTGGCCCACAACACCGCGCGCAACATGACCGTGCGTGGAATTCAAAGTGGCTTTGATTTTCTCGCCCAAACAGCTGGCTTTGATATCGGCGAAAGCCTTTTTGCGTTCGATTCAGAACAGCCCTACTGGCGGGCCTTTCTGGTTGGCCTTGTCAATACCATCCGGGTGGCAGCGCTTGGAATTATTCTGACCACCGTGATCGGAACGCTGATTGGCATCGGTCGTCTTGCTCGCAATCTGCTGGTTCGCAGCCTCTGTGGGGCCTATGTGGAATTTTTCCGCAATGTGCCAATTCTTCTGCAACTGCTGATGTGGTATCTGTTGTTCACCGAAATTCTGCCCGCTGCAGATGCTGCATGGCGTTTGAACACCTGGCTGGGTCCAGTATTCCTCAGCAAGGGCGGCTTGAACTTTCCGGCACCAGTTGCCACTGAAACCGGCTGGGAAATAAGTTTGCCTATCCAGGGTGAATTTGCTGTCGAGCATGGCGGAGCACTCACCCCTGAGTTTCTGGCGCTTCTACTTGGTCTGACCATTTACACCGCAGCCTTTGTGGCCGAGGTGGTACGCGCTGGCATTCAATCAGTACCTCGCGGGCAGACCGAAGCAGCTTCCGCGCTCGGGCTGTCCAGAGCACATTCGATGCGCCTGATCTTGTTGCCGCAGGCCCTTCGGGTGATTATCCCGCCCATGACGAATCAGTACCTCAATCTGACCAAAAATTCGTCCCTGGCTGTGGCCATCGGTTACCCGGATGTGGTATCGATCGCCAACACGGCCATCAACCAAAGCGGACGCGCCGTTGAATGTATTGCCATCATCATGCTGATCTACCTGAGCACCTCCTTGCTCACTTCAGTCCTGATGAACTGGTACAACGCCAAGGCAGCCATCAGGGAACGCTAAAGCATGACTATGTCCGCAACATGAGCTCATCGCTGTATAAACCCATACCGCCACGGCCCGCCCCTCAGTCATCAATGGGGGGGATGCGTTGGCTGCGCGTCAATTTATTTGGCGATTGGAAAACTTCCTTGGCCACGCTGATGGTTGGACTGCTTTTCATGTATTGGCTGCCCCAATTGCTTGACTGGGCCTTGTTTCGCGCTCGCTGGTTGACCAACGCCGATGCCTGCCGCCTGGACGGTGCTGGCGCTTGTTGGAGCGTAGTGGCCGAAAAATACCGGATCATTCTCCTGGGCCGCTATCCCCAGGAGGAGCAGTGGCGCCCCTTGATTGCCACCTGCCTGATGGTCGGCCTGCTAGTTGCCAGTTGCTTGCGGGCATGTTGGCGGCGTGGACTTATTGTTGCCTGGGTCGCTGTACTAACGACATTCTTTATCCTCATGTATGGCGATGTTGCCGGACTCAGCAAGGTCGAGACCGACCGCTGGGGAGGACTCCCGCTTACCATTTTGCTGGCTTCGCTTTCAATCCCGACTGCATTTCCTCTGGCCCTGGCTATAGCCCTGGGGCGCCGGTCCAACCTTCCCGCCATCCGAAGTCTGTGCACAATTTTTGTTGAATTGGTTCGAGGCGTACCTTTGATTTCGGTATTGTTCATGGCCTCCTTCATGTTCCCTCTGTTTATGCCACCTGGTCTCAGTATTGATGTGCTGATTCGGGTTCTCGCCGGAATTTCTCTTTTTTCGGCAGCCTACATGGCCGAGGTGATACGGGGTGGACTGCAATCGATTCCTCGCGGGCAGGAAGAAGCCGCCGCCACCCTGAGCCTGTCGTACTGGCAAACCCAACGCCTGATTGTCCTGCCCCAGGCCCTGGCCACTGTCGTACCTGGCCTGATGAACAATTTCATTGCCATCTTCAAGGACACATCATTGGTCACCATTGTCAGTCTCTATGAGTTGACCGGTGCGCTGAGTCTGGCACTTAACTCCGATGCCGACTGGCGGCCTTTCAAGATCGAGGGCTACATCTTTATTGCTCTTATCTACTTCACCTTCTGCTATGCCATGTCGCGTTACAGCCTCTGGGTGGAACGAGAGGTCAACAAAGGCAAGGCCCGATGAATGAGGACAACATGACGGATTCGATCATTAGCTTTGAGAAAGTCAACAAATGGTATGGCAACAATTTTCATGTGCTGCGCGATATCGACTTGACCGTTGACAGAGGTGAACGCATTGTGATTTGCGGACCTTCCGGATCCGGCAAATCCACCTTGATTCGATGCATCAACCGGCTTGAGGAGCATCAGGAAGGCCGTCTTGTGGTGGACGGGATTGAACTGGGTGAGGATGTCAGGGCCGTCGATGCAGTGCGCAAGGAAGTCGGCATGGTATTTCAACAATTCAACCTTTTCCCCCACCTGACTGTGATGGAGAACCTGACTCTCTCACCGATCTGGGTTGGCAAGGTCTCGAAGCAGGAGGCCCGTGAACGTGCCATGACCCAACTTGAACGGGTTCGGATCGCGGAGCAGGCTGACAAGTACCCACTTCAGCTTTCTGGTGGCCAGCAGCAACGGGTGGCTATCGCCCGTGCGTTGTGCCTGAAACCAAAAATCATGTTGTTTGATGAGCCAACTTCAGCCCTGGACCCTGAAATGATCAAGGAAGTGCTGGATGTCATGACCGAACTGGCGGCTCAGGGCATCACCATGCTCTGCGTCACCCATGAAATGGGATTCGCCAAGGCAGTTGCCGACCGGGTGATCTTTATGGATGAGGGGCAGATTGTGGAGCAGGCCAAACCAGAGGAATTTTTCTCCAACCCGCAAAGCCCCAGAAGTCAGGATTTCCTGTCAAAAATCCTAGGGCATTGAATCAGTGCGTTACAGCCTCCGCATTGACTAAGGAAAGTACTAACCTTTTAATACGTATAGGCTAAACCGGCTATTACCCGCATCGATTTCCGAATTTCTCGGGAACTGAAGCTACACCCAGGAGAATTTCAATGGCTAAGCTCAATGTCAACGGCCAGACCCGAGAGTTCGAGGCTGATCCCGACACACCCCTTCTATGGGTGTTGCGAGAGCAGTTGGATCTGACGGGTACCAAATATGGATGCGGTATCGCCAAGTGCGGTTCGTGCACCGTTCATATTGATGGTATTCCCACCCGCAGTTGTCAAAGACCAGTAAATTCCATCAGCGCAAAGGAAAAAATCGTCACCATTGAAGGCCTGTCTAAAAACGGCTCCCATCCTGTCCAAAAAGCTTGGGCCAAACTCGATGTTCCCCAGTGCGGCTATTGCCAAAGCGGCATGATCATGGCCACGGTTGCTCTTTTGAAAGCCAAACCCAATCCAAGCGATGCTGACATTGATGCCGCCATCACCAATATTTGCCGCTGTGGCACCTACAACCGCATCAGGGCAGCCATAAAAGTAGTTGCCGCAGGGGGCAAGACGAAAACTGCTGGCCTTGCCATTCAACATGCTGATGGGAGCACCACATGAGTAAATCCATCCTAAATACTGATGTTTCCCGTCGTGCTTTCATGGCTTCGGCTAGCAGCACCGCGGGTGGTCTGATCTTGAGTTTTCACGTCCCATTCACCCAGGCTCAAGCCTCCAGCCCGGAAATCAATGCCTGGGTGGTTGTCAAACCGGATGACACCGTTGTCGTTCGCATAGCACGCGCCGAGATGGGCCAAGGCACCCTCACCGGCTTGGCTCAGATGGTGGCAGAAGAGCTTGAATGCAACTGGGCCAAGGTCACTACCGAACACCCGACGCCTGGCCAGAGCCTGGCACGCAAACGGGTTTGGCGCAATTTCAACGCTACTGGTAGTCGCGGCATCCGTGAATCTAACGACTACGTTCGCAAAGGTGGTGCTGCAGCGCGCATGATGCTGGTCCAGGCAGCTGCCGATGCCTGGGGCGTACCAGCCGCAGAATGTGTGGCTGCCAACAGTGTCATCACCCATAAGCCAAGTGGCCGAAAAACCAGTTACGGCAAAGTAGCTGAGGCGGCAGCCAAGATCAGTCCACCGGATGAAGCCAGCATCGTCTTGAAAGATCCCAAGAACTGGCGCCTGATCGGCAAGCGCATGGCACGACTGGATACAGTCAATAAAACCATGGGAGCCCAGAATTACGGCGTGGACTTCAAGCTGCCAGATATGCTGTGTGCAGCCATCAGAGACTGCCCGGTTTTTGGCGGTACGGTCAAAAGCTTCAACGCGGCGGCTATCGAAAGAAGACCTGGCGTCAAAAAAGTTGTGCAGGTCGGCAATACCGGTGTTGCAGTGGTGGCCGATACCTGGTGGCGCGCTAAAACAGCGGTCGAAGCCCTCAGCATTGACTGGGAATTCGGCGCCAATGCTCAAGTTTCCAATGAAAGCATTCGGGAGATGCTCAAGGGAGGTCTGGATGCCAAAGAGGCTGCAATAGGTTCATCCAAAGGTGACGCTCCTGCTGCCATTGCTGTGGCCGCCCGCAAGGTTGAGGCGGTCTACTCCTACCCATACCTCAGCCACGCCCCTTTGGAACCCATGAACGCCACTGCGCGTTGGACGTCCGATCGTTGCGAGGTCTGGGCCCCCACTCAAAATGCTGAAGCCACGCTGGCTGCTACCGCCGAGGCTTCAGGGCTGCCTGCACAAAAGTGTGAGGTCTATCAACTTTACTTGGGAGGTGGTTTTGGACGTCGGGCCCGCAACGACTTTGTCACCCAGGCGGTTCAAATTGCCAAAACCATGCCCGGCACACCGATCAAGCTGATCTGGTCGCGCGAAGAAGACATGACCCATGGTTTCTTCCACCCTGTGACACAGTGCAAACTTACCGCCGGACTGGATGCCCAGGGCAATATCAGCGGGTTGCATATGCGAATTTCTGGTCAATCGATATTGGCCACGGTCGCACCCCAGGTGATCAAAAACGGCAAGGACCCGGTCGTCTTTCAAGGCCTTGAATTGGGTGGCAAGGAGGGGCAACTCGGTTACGACTTCCCCAACCTGCTGATCGATCACGCCATGCGTAACCCGCATGTCCCTGCCGCCTTCTGGCGCGGAGTTAATCTGAACCAGAACACCATTTACATGGAATGCTTCATCGATGAACTGGCGCACGCTTCCAGCCAGGATCCACTGGCCTTCAGGCGAACACTCATGGCCAACCATCCCAAACACCTGGCTGTACTGAACGCCGTGGCCAGCAAGGCGGGCTGGGACAAACCCGCGCCCAAGGGGGTGTTCCGGGGACTGGCGCAGACCATGGGCTTTGGCAGCCATGTCGCTGCATGCGCTGAAGTGTCGGTCAGCGAGGATGGCTGGCTGAAAATTCACCGCATCGTGGCTGCTACCGATCCTGGCCATGCGGTCAATATTCAGCAGATCGAAGCCCAGGTGGAAGGCTCATTTGTCTATGGTCTATCGGCTGCTTTGTACGGCGAGATTACCGTCAGCAATGGTGCTGTGGTACAGAAAAATTTCGACACCTACCCAGTGATGCGCCTGCACGAGATGCCCAAGGTGGAGACCATCGTCATGCCTTCAGGTGGATTCTGGGGGGGCGTTGGCGAGCCAACCATTGCGGTTGCTGCTCCTGCCGTGCTTAACGCGATTTTCGCTGCCACCGGCAAGCGGATTCGTGATCTCCCGCTCAAACACCATAGTCTGAAGCGGGCATGACGCGGGCAAGCGTGACACGACAGTTTCGGGCGTGTCACCTTGCCTGGCTACTGATTTTTTTATTCAGTTTGAATCGCTGGGCACTTGCTGCGCCCGAGGTGGCAGCGAGTGAACTGATCGTTGTTGCCGACGGAATTCCCGCAACGCTCACGCCTGAGCCTGGCGACGCGTCACGCGGTCGAACAATCGTGGCCAGCCGCCAACTTGGTTTATGTTTGTTGTGTCACAGCGGCCCGATTCCGGAAGAACGGTTTCAGGGAAATTTGGCGCCTGATTTATCAGGCGTTGGAGGTCGCTGGACCGCCGCCCAACTGCGACTGCGTCTGGTCGATCCCAGTCGAATTAACACCCATAGCATCATGCCGGCTTATTACCAAACGTCCGGCCTGAACCGCGTCGCCTCTGCCTGGCGAGATCGGCCTTTGTTGTCAGCGCAGCAAATCGAGGATGTGGTAGCTTACCTTGTGACCCTTCGTCAATGACAATCCAAGCATGAGACTACAAGCTTTTCACAGCACAAGGCGCCAGTTCCTGGTTACGGGTACGGGTCTGGCTGCCAGTGTCATGGTTCGTCCGGCAGATGCCACAACCGAAGAGCTATCAGCCGCCTTGCGCACTTATGCTGCTGGCGCCCCCGTCCAAGCCGGCAGGGTCAAATTGGACATTGCGCCCTTGATTGATAACGGCAATTCTGTTCCGATCACCATTCAGGTCGATAGCCCCATGTCGCAAGTTGAACATGTCACATCAATCGTTGTTTTCAACGAAAAGAATCCGCAACGTGACGTGGTGAAGTTCACCCTGGGTCCGCGGGCAGGACTTGCGACCGTCTCCACCCGTATCCGTCTGGCAACCACCCAGAAGCTGGTGGCCGTGGCGCGCATGAGCGATGGATCTTACTGGTCTGATACGGTTGAAGTCATCGTATCAATTGCCGCCTGCTTGGAAAATCCGATCTGAACATGGCTGTAACCTTCATCAAAGCCCCGGCTAACGCCCGCCGTGGCGAGATTATCGAGATTCGCACCACCATCGGTCATGACATGGAGACCGGTTTTCGTCCGGGAGATGATGGCCGTACCCTGCCGCGCAACATCATCAAGCTATTCACCTGCCATTACAACGATGTGTTGGTGTTTAGTGCGGAACTTTTTCCCGCCGTTGCCGCCAACCCGTATATCGCCTTTCATACCCGTGCCACTGAGAGCGGCACCTTGCTTTTCACCTGGGAAGGAGACAATAATTTTCGTCACAGCGAGAAAATCAACTTGCAGGTCACATGATTCGCAGAATCTACCGCTACTGCCAGGCGATTTTTACAACTGCACTTTGCATCTATCTGGGGGTCGCGCAGGCACAATCTGAATCCCGTCGCTCCGGCTTTGACTTCATGCGCTCAGCCACGCAGGCCATGCAGCGCGATGACTCGCAAAACCCCGGGATGCTATGGGTGCGACAAGGTGAACAACTTTGGAATCAGTCAGCAGGATCGCAGAATAAATCATGTGCCAGCTGTCACGGCACTGCGAACACCAGCATGAAGGGGATCGCCATCCGTTATCCGGTGTTCGATGAAAGATTAAAGCGCCCTATCAATTTGGCTCAAAAAATCAACCAATGCCGTGAGCATTACCAACACACCACGCCCTGGCTTCTTGATTCTCAGAGCTTGCTGGCCCTCGAGACTTACATTGCCTTTCAGGCTCGCGGCCTACCCATCGCGCCAACGCGAGATATTCGCTTGCAGCCACATCTGGATCGGGGGAAAGAACTTTACGAGCAGCGTCTGGGTCAGTTGAATCTGTCTTGCGCGCAATGCCATGATCAGAATGCGGGTCGCCAACTTGGCGGCAACCCGATCCCGCAAGCGCATCCAACCGGCTATCCGATCTACCGACTTGAATGGCAAACCGTTGGCTCACTTCAACGTCGACTCAGAAACTGCATGACGGGTGTTCGGGCCCAGCCTTACGCCCTGGGAGCTCAGGAACTGGTGGAACTTGAGCTTTATCTGGCAGAGCGCGCCCGAGGGATGACCCTGGAAACACCCGCGGTTCGGCCTTGAGCAAGAAAAGTTTTTAGGACGGCCTTAGAAGTACGCCTATTTAGGGCGCCAAGTCAAAAACAATCACTTCAGATTTTTCCCCGCCACTGAGAGTCACTTTAGTTTCATCACTCAAGAGAACAGCATCCCCTGCATTGAGCAAGACGCCATTGACGTGCAGCTTTCCGCGCACCAAATGAACATAGGCCTTGCGTTCGGAATTGAGCTTTAATTCAGTGGCCTCTTGGTTATCAAACAATCCAGCATAAAGCCGAGCATCGGCATGTAACTTGACTGAACCGTTCGCCGCATCAGGCGATGCCACCAGGCGCAAAGTCCCGCGCTTTTCTTCCGCTGGAAAAGTCTTCTGCTCATAGCCTGGTTCAATTCCTAAAACATTGGGCTTGATCCAGATTTGCAGAAAATGCGTGATTGAATTAGGCGCATGGTTGAACTCGCTGTGCATTACACCTCGCCCCGCGCTCATGCGCTGGACGTCTCCCGGGGGAATGGCCCGACCATTGCCCATGCTGTCCTTATGAGCTAGTTCCCCGGACAGCACATAGCTGATGATTTCCATGTCGCGGTGTCCATGGGTACCAAAGCCGGTACCGGGTTGAATCCGGTCTTCGTTGATGACGCGCAAATTACCCCAACCCATGAAACGCGGGTCATGGTACTCAGCAAAAGAAAAACTGTGAAACGATTTGAGCCAGCCATGATCAGCCAGGCCCCGCTCATCGGACTTACGTACAGTCAGCATTTATTAACCCTTGGGATAGCACTTGTTGAAGTGCCAACTATAGGATGACAAGGCGCAATCAGCAGCAAGCACTGAAATTACCCCCAAAATGCCAGGTGACATGAATTTCAGACTTTCGCAATGACTGGTAGATACATAGGTCGCTTTGCGCCATCTCCAACTGGCCCGCTGCACGCTGGCTCATTGGTAGCCGCACTGGCGAGCTGGCTGGATGCCCGCGCCCATGGTGGGCGCTGGCTGGTACGTATCGAAGATGTCGACCAGCCACGTTGCATGCCTGGCATGGACCGCATCATCCTGCAACAGTTGGTCGATTGCGGCCTCGTCCCCGATGAAGCGCCGATCTATCAGTCTCAACACAATTTGCGTTACCAGCAAGCCCTGGACGAATTGATTACCCACAAGATGGTCTACCCCTGCGCCTGCTCGCGCAAAGACATCGAAGCCGCGCTGAACCAAACAGGCCGGGAGAAACCACGCCATGGTGAACTGGTCTATCCAGGGACCTGTCGACCCGAGCGTGGCGACTTGCACGGCAAGCCTGCCCGTGCCTGGCGCTTAAGCGTCAATCAAGGCTTGGTTCAGTGGACCGACCGGCGACTGGGCATGCAGGTTCAGGACGTGGCACTTGATGTGGGTGACTTTGTCCTCAAGCGCGCTGATGGCTTGTTTGCCTATCAACTGGCGGTAGTAGTCGACGATGGCGCACACCATGTGACTCACATCGTTCGCGGCGCAGATCTGGTTGACAACACCGCGCGTCAAATTCTGCTCCAGCGCGCACTCGGCCTGCCCCAGCCTCAGTACCTGCACACCCCACTGGTCATGGACGCACAGGGTGAAAAACTCAGCAAACAGACCGGCGCTAAGGCGGTTAATACCCGGGAGCCACTGCCAGTGCTGAATGAGGCGGCAAGGGTCCTGGATTTGCACATCCAAGCCAGCACGCTGAATGACTGGCTGACAGAGGCTGTAAATCAGTGGCCCTATAGGCTCGGCGCCTAAAATCAGCGTTGTGAACGCCCCTGATGAATCCCCCACTTCTCTAGAAACCCGAATTTCCCCGAAAGACCGTCGCCGCCTGCCGCCGGACGGGGTTGAGTTTCCAAAAACGATCAAGAGTTATGTCATGCGAGCCGGCCGCACGACCCGCGGCCAGGCCAAAGCCCTGGCCGAACTTGGCCCGCGCTTCGTGCTTCTCTATGATCGGAAGCCATTGGACATGGCGACCGCTTTTGGCCCAGAGACGACAAAGCACCCGCTGATTCTGGAAATCGGGTTTGGCATGGGAGACGCCACCGCCCATATTGCCGGGCTTATGCCAGAAAAGAACTTTCTGGGCTGCGAAGTCCATGAGCCAGGCGTAGGGGCTTTGCTCAAACTGATTGAAGAAAAGCATTTGACCAATGTGCGGATCATCCAGCATGATGCAGTCCAGGTCTTGGATGACATGCTGCCTATGGAGAGCCTGGATGGCGTGCACATCTTCTTTCCCGACCCATGGCACAAGACCAAACACCACAAACGAAGACTGATCCAGCCCCATCTGGTCAGAAAGCTGGCAAGCCATCTCAAGATCGGTGGCTATCTGCACTGCGCAACCGACTGGGAACCTTACGCAATTCAAATGCTTGATGTGCTCAGCGCCGAGTCGATGCTCAGAAACACCGCCCCCACTTCTGATCATGGCTTTTCACCCAGACCGGCGTACCGTCCCCAGACCAAATTCGAAAGGCGTGGCTTGCGACTTGGCCACGGCGTCTGGGATCTGGTCTTTGCGCGGGTCTAGGCTGCCTCGTTGCATGACCCGGCCGGCGCACTCCAACAAACCCCCCATGCGTGGGGGCGTGAGCGCCAGTTGCGTTGCACTGCCCACCGGGCCCTGGCAACACACTGTCGAATTTCTGGCTGAACGCATGCCTGGGGTAGCGCTGGAGGAGTGGCTCAGGCGAATGGCCCAGGGCTGGGTACTTGCTGAAAACGGCAAACCGCTGGCGCCTAATTCAGCCTATCAGCCAAATACCCGTGTCTATTACTACCGAGATTCGGGTAAAGAACCAGCCATCCCCTTTCAGGCACACATTCTGTTCCAGGATGACTATTTGCTGGTTGCCGACAAGCCGCATTTTCTGCCAGTGACCCCCGGGGGGCGGTTTGTCAGAGAAACCTTGCTGGTACGCCTGAAGGAACAACTGGGCATCGAATCCTTGAGCCCTTTGCATCGCCTGGATCGGGAGACCGCAGGCTTGGTTCTTTTTTCCATTCGGACCCAGGACCGTAGCGCCTACCAATTGCTGTTTCGACAACAGTCAGTGCGCAAGGAATACGAAGCGGTGGCACCCTGGCGGCCTGACCTGAGCCTGCCTTATGAGCACGCCAGCCGGATGAAGACAGCAGCTCAGTTTTTTCGCCAACAGGAAATTACGGGGCATCCCAACAGTTTGACCCGTATCGAGTTGATCGAATCTGGCGCATCACTGGCCCGCTACCGCCTGTTACCTCGTAGTGGCCGCACCCACCAGTTGCGGGTGCATATGAACAGCCTTGGCATTCCCATCCTGGGAGACCAGTTATATCCAGAGGTGATGCACCCACAACATAGCGGCGCCGCAGAGGATTACACCCACCCCTTGCAATTGCTGGCCAGAACTATCGCCTTCACCGACCCGGTCACGGGCCAGGAGCGCACTTTTTCAAGTACCCGCGTCTTGACAAGTGCAGGTAACTTGTAGGTTGTAAAGAATGTAGAAAATTTTTATTGGGGCTGTTGCTGTTGGGGCTAAATCTGAGACACACCCCGGTTGTCTCTGGCACATCTCATGGATTCACTGATTCGGCCACCTCAAGTCAGGCATAGGGTCGGTTCTGATTTTCAGTTGGTGGCGCCAGGCGAGGCCTCTTCGGGCCAATCACGAATATAGGCCTTGAGCATTTTGTTCTCAAAGTCCTGAGAATCCACGACCGCTTTGGCAACGTCATAAAAGCTAATGACACCCATCAGAACACTCTGGTCGAGGACTGGTAAATAGCGCGCATGACGATCGAGCATCATGCGCCGCACCTCATCCAGGTCCGTGTCGGAGGTACAGGTCAGAGGCGAAGCATCCATGGCACTACCAATCGTGGCGTTCCCAACACTTCCGGCATTTTGGGCAGCGATCTGGATAAGCTCTCTAAAGGTCAGGATTCCCCGAAGGGTTCCACGCTCCATGACAAGGAGCGAGCCGATGTCCCTGTCGGCCATGATTTCCACAGCTTTTGCCAGTGGCTCGTGCGGCGAGACGGTATAAAGGGTATTACCTTTGACACGCAGTATGTCGCTGACCTTCATTGGATTCTCCTCCTAAGCCGTCCTTGCAGGGCTGAATGAAATATGTCTCACAATAAGGCGTAAACAGGTCTCAGGTCAAGTCACAGAAGCAACACTTCCTGATTAGGTCAATTTAGCGGAGATAACCATGCCAGGCCCCTCTGATCCAGGCTTTGACACATTGGCGCTACATGCCGGGGCTGTTCCTGACCCGGCCACGGGGGCGCGTGCGGTACCTATTCACCTGACGACTTCCTACGTCTTTGAATCCAGTGATCATGCCGCGGCCTTATTTAATCAAGAACGGGCCGGGCATGTCTACAGCCGCATCAGCAACCCAACCAATGCTGTCTTTGAGCAACGCATGGCCGCACTTGAGGAGGGAATTGGCGCTATTGCGGTGGCCAGCGGACAGGCAGCGTTGCATCTGAGCGTGGCGACCTTGATGGGGGCCGGCTCGCATATTGTGGCCTCGACAGCACTGTACGGTGGATCTCAGAACCTGTTGCATTACACCTTGCGTCGATTTGGCATTGAAACCACTTTTGTCAGACCCGCAGACCTTGAGGGCTGGAAGGCAGCCGTCCGTCCCAACACCAAACTGTTTTTTGGGGAAACCGTAGGCAATCCGGGCCTGGACGTTCTGGACATTGCGGCTGTGTCGAGCATCGCCCATGCTGCGGGAGTGCCCCTACTGGTGGATTCAACCCTGACCACACCCTGGCTGATCAAACCTTTTGAGCATGGTGCCGATCTGGTTTATCACTCAGCCACTAAATTTCTCAGCGGTCACGGCACCGTGATCGGTGGCGTGGTAATTGATGCAGGAAGTTTTGACTGGGATCGGTCCGGGAAATTCCCTGAGTTCAGTCAGGCCTATGAGGGTTTTCACAACATGGTGTTTACGGAGGAGTCCACCATCGGGGCCTTTCTACTGCGAGCACGACGCGAAGGTCTGCGGGATTTCGGCGCTTGCATGAGTCCACATACTGCCTGGCTGATCCTGCAGGGGCTGGAAACACTGCCGCTACGCATGGCAAGACATGTCAGCAACACAGAAAAAGTGATCGAGTTTCTAGCCGCACAGCCCTTCGTCGCGCGCGTGGGCCACCCGCTGTTGGAGAGCCACCCGAGCTATGCGTTGGCCAAGCGGTTGCTGCCACGCGGCGCCGGATCGGTGTTCAGTTTCGACATCAAAGGCAACCGCGAACAAGGCAAGGTCTTCATCGAATCACTAAAATTATTCAGCCATCTGGCCAATGTGGGTGACAGTCGCAGCCTGGTGATCCACCCCGCCTCAACCACTCACTTTCGCATGAATGATGAGGCCTTGACCAAGGCCGGGATTACGCAGGGAACCATACGTCTGTCAATTGGTCTTGAGGACCCGGTCGACTTGATCGATGACCTCAGGCGTGCCCTGCGTGCAGCAGAAAGGGCATCATGAATTTCATCGTTGACGGTGCCGAAACCTACTGCTACACAGGCGGCAAGGTTTTTGATCCAGAAAAACCGACTGTCATCTTGATTCATGGTGTGCTCAATGACCACAGTGTCTGGATTCTGCAGAGCCGCTATCTGGCCAACCATGGTTGGAATGTGCTTGCAGTGGACCTGCCGGGTCATTGCCGCAGCAAAGGCGAGCCAACCGCAACCGTCGAGCAGGCAGCTGATTTCATTGCCGGACTGATGAACGCCACCAACCTGAAAAAGGCAGCCCTGGTGGGCCACAGCTGGGGTTCTCTGATCGCTCTGGAAGCCGCAGCCCGCTTGAAGCATCGCATCTCACATCTGGTGCTGGTTGGCATCGCCTTTCCAATGCAGGTTTCTCCGGTTTTGCTGGATGCCTCGCTGAACGATCCGCAAAAAGGGATCCAGCTAATGAATATCTTCATGCGCAGCACGCTGGCAGCCCCTCCTTCGGTGCTCGGCCCAGGCACATGGGTACGCGGCTCAAGCACGGCCTTGAACCGGCGCGTGTTGGCCAGCAATTCAGATGTGAACCTCTATCATCTGGGGTTTCAGGCTTGCAATTCTTATGCAAATGGCGAGCAGGCCATCACCGAGATCACCTGCCCAGTGCTTTTCGTCCTGGGGGTCACCGACCA
>JAFMFB010000090.1 GCA_017856435.1 Burkholderiaceae bacterium | reverse complement strand
GCTCTACACCGCATACTCCCTTAGCAGGGGAGCACCTTCGGCCTCTCGGTCACGTCTCCTGGGCCATGCAAATTATCGCATGAGTTGTGGGCTACTCAGCCTTGGCTCTGGTCCAGATCAAAGGCCTTGTGCAGGGCGCGCACGGCCAGTTCCATGTATTTCTCATCAATCACCACCGAGGTCTTGATCTCGCTGGTGGAAATCATCTGGATGTTGATCCCCTCTTCGCTCAGGGAGCGAAACATCTTACTGGCCACGCCCACATGGCTACGCATGCCGATACCGACAATGCTGACCTTGCAGATCTTGTCGTCACCCAACACTTCTGCAGCGCCCAGGGGCTTGGCAATTTTTTCCTTCAGCAGGTCCAGGGTGCGGGCGTAGTCATTGCGGTGCACGGTGAAGCTGAAGTCGGTCAGGCCACCCTTGCTGATGTTCTGAATGATCATGTCCACTTCAATGTTGGCTTCGGCCACGGTGCCCAGAATCTGGAAGGCGATGCCAGGCTTGTCGGGCACGCCCACAAGAGAAATCTTGGCTTCGTCACGGTTGAATGCGATACCGGAAACAATGGCTTGTTCCATTTTTTCGTCTTCCTCAAAGGTGATCAGGGTGCCAGACTTGGCCTCCTCGTTGATGTCAATATCCCAGGGCGTGAAGCTTGAGAGCACTCGCAGGGGCACTTTGTATTTGCCGGCAAATTCCACTGAGCGGATCTGCAACACCTTGGAGCCCATGGAGGCCATTTCGAGCATTTCTTCAAAGCTCACGGTGTGCAGGCGGCGCGCCTCGGGCACGATGCGGGGATCGGTGGTGTACACCCCGTCAACGTCGGTGTAGATCAGGCATTCGTCGGCCTTCAGGGCCGCTGCCACCGCCACGGCCGAGGTGTCCGAGCCGCCACGGCCCAGCGTCGTGATGTTGCCGCCATCATCCAGGCCCTGAAAGCCAGTGATGATGACCACCTTGCCCGCATTCAGGTCAGCGCGCACGCGCTGGTCGTCAATGGACTCGATCCGGGCCTTGGTGTAGGCGTCGTTGGTACGGATGGGCACCTGCCAGCCGGCGTAGCTGACTGACTGCATGCCCTCGGCCTGCAGGGCAATGGCCAGCAGGGCACTGGAGGCCTGCTCACCGGTGGCTGCTAGCATGTCGAGTTCGCGGTTGTAGCTGGCGCTGACCTTGCCGGGTGCCAGTTCCTTGGCCAAGCCCAGTAGGCGGTTGGTTTCGCCGCTCATGGCGCTGGGCACCACCACCATCTGATGGCCGGCACGCGCCCATTTGGCCACGCGCTTGGCCACATTGCGGATGCGCTCGGTCGAGCCCATCGATGTGCCACCGTATTTGTGAACGATCAGTGCCATTGGATTCGTTGGGTAAGGCAGCGCTGCCACATTGAGCGCTGCCGGGTCTTGTGTTTGCTAAACCAGCTGAACCAGGACTGCGCCCCGATTCAGAGGGCAGTATTGTACCAAGCTAGTGTGTCGCCAGAACGGCTGATATGGCCGCTGCCAACCTTGATGCGGATGCTGTGGCCGCGGGTGGTGCAGGCGGCAATCTGGTCGAGCAGTTCTTCCATCTGCGCGCTGCTGGGCGTGGCCCCGGGCAGGCTGGCCAACCAGGCGCGCAACAGGTTGGCCTGGCGGCTGCGGCTGAGGGCCTGCAACTCGCGCAGCCCGGGTGGCTGGCCAGTTCGCACCAGATCTTCGGCAGCCAGTGTCTGCAACAGGTGCTGGGCCTGCGCAGCATGGCGGGCGCTGCGGGCAAAGGTGTCGCGGAATTGGGGAAATACCGTTTGCAAGACCGGTAGCAGCTGGGCGCGGATCTGGTTGCGGGTGTAGCGCTGATCGGTATTGCTCGGGTCTTCAATCCAGGAAAGGCCTTGCGCCTGAAGTTCATCGCGCAGGGCCTGGCCCTTGACAGCCAGGAGGGGCCGGTAATAGTTCAGTCCGTCGCGTTGCCAGTGGGCAGGCATGGCGCTCAGGCCGGGCAGACCGGCGCCCCGGCTGAGCGCCAGCATCAGGGTTTCAACCTGGTCATCAGCGTGCTGGGCCAGCGCCAGGTGGGCCACCCCAGCCTGTGCGGCCAGCTGGGCCAAAGCCTGGTAACGGGCCTGACGAGCTGCGTCTTCCGGGCTTTGCCCGGGCTGTGGTCTGGCGTCTGTGTGCGCCACCCAAAGTGGCACCTGGAGCTGCTCACAAAACTTGCGGCAATGGCGCTCAAAGTCATCGGCCGCGGCCTGCAGGCCATGGTGAACATGCAGTGCCCTCACCTGCCCCGGCCACTTGCGGGCGCAGGCCCACAACAACGCAGTGGAGTCAGCCCCGCCGCTGAAGGCCACGCCCAGCGGCAAGCCAGGCTCGAAGGCCTCCAGCGCCTGCGCCAGTGTGAGGCCCATGCTGCTGCGGCTTATTCACCGTCCTTGGTGTCGTTGAAGCGCCCATAGCTTTGCAGGCGTTCATAGCGGCGCTCGATCAGGTCCTTGACCTTGAGGTCAGCCACCTGCCGGTAGGCTTCAGCCAGCGCGCGCTTGAGCAGGGTGGCCATCTGGGCAGGCTCGCGATGCGCGCCACCCACGGGCTCATTGACAATCTTGTCCACCAGATTGAGCGCCTTGAGGCGATGCGCGGTGATACCCAATGCTTCAGCTGCTTCCTGGGCTTTTTCGGAGGTTTTCCAGAGGATGGAGGCGCAGCCTTCGGGGCTGATCACCGAGTACACCGAGTACTGCAGCATCAGCACCTGGTCAGCCACCGATATGGCCAGGGCGCCGCCGGAGCCCCCTTCGCCAATGATGGTGGTGATGATGGGCACCTCGAGCTGGGCCATCTCGAAAATGTTGCGCCCGATGGCCTCGGACTGGCCGCGCTCTTCGGCGTCAATGCCAGGGTAGGCGCCCGGCGTATCAACAAAGGTGAACACCGGCAGCTTGAATTTTTCAGCGGTCTTCATCAGGCGCAAGGCCTTGCGGTACCCCTCGGGCTTGGTCATGCCGAAGTTGCGCAGGCCGCGCTCCTTGGTGTCACGACCCTTCTGATGGCCCAGCACCATGCAGGCCACGCCGTTGAAACGCGCCAGCCCGCCCACGATGCTCTGATCGTCGGCAAAGTGGCGGTCGCCATGCATCTCGATAAAGTCGGTAAAGATGGCCTGCAGGTAATCCAGGGTGTAGGGCCGCTCAGGATGGCGGGCAATCTTGGTGATCTGCCAGGGCGTGAGCTTGCTGTAGACCTCCTTGGTCAGCTGCAGGCTTTTCTTGTTGAGCTGGGTGATCTCTTCAGAGATGTCCACCGCCGATTCATTCTGCACATAGCGCAGGTCGTCGATTTTGGTTTCCAGCTCGGCAATGGATTGCTCAAAGTCCAGGAACGTTCGTTTAGCCAAGAGAAAGACTCCTACTTACCAGGGCGATGGCCAGCAGACCAATCACCCAAAATTTTTTGATGCGCCTTGCTCAGTACGTCACCGGTACCGGATCGAGCGAACGCCAAATATACCAAGTTGCCACGGTGCAGTAGGGGCTCCAGGCGGCAGCCACTTCGCGTGCATCGCTGCGGCTGACAGCCTCACCCGAGAAATAGTTCTTGCTGATGCCGTTGATCAGACCCAGATCGTCCAGTGGCAGCACATTGGGACGCATCAGGTGAAAGATGAGGAACATCTCGGCGGTCCAGCGCCCGAT
>JAFMFB010000049.1 GCA_017856435.1 Burkholderiaceae bacterium | reverse complement strand
TGACATAGCTTTCGCGCACCGGCGTGCCCTCTTCGGTGAAGGCCACCGCCCAGGCAGCCCCCTCGCCCTCGGCAAAGGTGTCGTTGTTGTCGGCAAAGCCCTCCCCCTCGAACATCGGGATCACCGGATCGGCGTTGAGGGTCTGCATCAGGTAGTCAGTCAAGCCGCCCTTGTACTGCCAGCTCTGGGTGTCGCGGCTTTTTTCGCTGACCAGGGTGACGGTGACGCCGGGCATCAGCACGGCCTTGCTGCGCAGCAAATGGGTCAGTTCGGTCAGCGGCAGGGCGCTGGATTCAAAATAGCGCGCATCGGGCCAGACCCGCACGGTGGTGCCCTGACGCCGGTCGCCCTCGCCGCTAGCACGGGTGTGCAGCGCCTGGGTCACGTCGCCCCCTTCAAACACCAGGTGGGCCACCTGTCCCTCACGAAAACTGGTCGCTTCCAACCGCTTGGCCAGTGCGTTGGTGACACTCACCCCCACCCCATGCAGGCCACCGGAGAAGCTGTAGGCGCCGCCCTTGCCCTTGTCAAACTTGCCCCCGGCGTGCAGGCGGGTGAACACCAGTTCGATCACCGGGGCCTTTTCCTGCGGATGCAGGCCAAACGGAATGCCGCGGCCGTCGTCTTCGACACTGACCGAGCCGTCGCTATGCAGGGTGACCTTGATTTTTTTTCCAAACCCGGCCAGGGCCTCGTCAGCCGCGTTGTCCAGTACTTCCTGGATGATGTGCAACGGGTTGTCGGTGCGGGTGTACATGCCCGGGCGCTGCTTGACGGGTTCAAGTCCCTTGAGAACGCGAATTGAACCCTCTGAATAATCGGTGAGAGGTTTGCTTGCCATGGTCGAATTCTAGACTGTATAAATTACCAGTGAGCAGACGGCTGCCCGTCCCGCTTGCCCGGGAAGCCGAAGAATTGGCTACAGTTCACCCCCATGACTCAATCCAACAAACTCCCTCTTGCGCAGATCCTGATCTGCGGTGCCCTGGTCGTCACCCTGTCCATGGGCACCCGCCATGCCTTCGGGCTCTGGCTGCAACCGATTGTTCAGGCACAAAGCTGGAGCCGCGAAACCTTTTCCTTTGCCATGGCCCTGCAGAACCTGATGTGGGGCGTATCTGGCATTTTTGCCGGGATGGTGGCCGACAGGTTCGGGGCTTTTCGGGTCATCTTCGTCTGCGGCCTGCTCTATGCCCTGGGTCTGGTGGGCATGGCCTACGCCGACACCCCGCTGATGTTTAACCTGACCTGTGGCGTGATGTTGGGGGTGGCACAGGGCGGCACGACCTATGCCGTCATCTATGGCGTGATTGGCCGCAATGTCACACCGCAGAAGCGCTCCTGGGCGCTGGGCCTGACGGCTGCCGCTGGCTCGTTTGGCCAGTTCCTTATGGTGCCCACTTCGGGCCACCTGATTGGTAGCATCGGCTGGCAGCAAGCCCTGCTGGTGCTGGGGGCAGCTGCCTTGCTGATGCTACCGCTGGCACGCGGCCTGCGCGAGCCCGGCTTCATCGGTGGTAAGGCACCGGTGCGCGAACAAACTATTTGGCAAGCCCTGCATGAGGCTTTTGGCTACCGCAGTTTTCAGCTGCTAATGGCGGGCTATTTTGTGTGCGGCTTTCAGGTGGTGTTCATCGGCGTGCACATGCCCAGCTACCTCAAGGACAAGGGGCTGACACCTGAGGTGGCCAGTTACGCTCTGGCCCTGATTGGGCTGTTCAATGTCTTTGGTACCTATGCCGCAGGCGTGCTGGGCCAACGCCTGGCCAAGAAAAATATTCTGGCTGTCATCTACCTGGCGCGCTCGCTGGCCATCACCGCCTTCTTGCTGCTGCCGCTCAGCCCGCTGAGCGTCTATATTTTCTCTGCCGTCATGGGCCTGCTATGGCTGTCCACCGTGCCGCCCACCAATGCGATCGTGGCCCAGATTTTTGGCGTGGCCCATCTGTCCATGCTGGGCGGCTTTGTCTTCTTCAGCCACCAGATTGGCTCCTTCATGGGGGTCTGGCTGGGCGGCTACCTGTTTGACCGAACCGGCAGCTATGACACGGTCTGGCTGATTGCCATCGCGCTGGGCGTCTTTGCCATGCTGGTCAATCTCAAAGTGCGCGAGACCGGCATCCAGCGCTCCCCCGTTCTCAAGCCGGTGGCGGCCGCATGAAATTTTCGCTGCGCCGCCCGCTGCTCTGGCTGGGCATCCTGCTGGGCTTGCTAGCTGTCTTTGCGCTCTACACCCGGCCAGACTTTTTGCGCAACCTGGCCGATCAGATGTGGGCCTGCTTCTAGGCC
Organism: Burkholderiaceae bacterium; assembly: GCA_017856435.1. Taxonomy (GTDB): domain Bacteria; phylum Pseudomonadota; class Gammaproteobacteria; order Burkholderiales; family Burkholderiaceae_C; genus Hylemonella. The sequence continues at coordinate 14,128 of JAFMFB010000049.1, read as the reverse complement.
GCGCCATGGACCTGACCTGCGTTTGCGCGCACGCCCTGGATGCGCCCTCGGCCTGGGTACGTCGTTGGACCCACCTGCTGGCTGCGGGCGCCACAGTGCTGGATGTGGCGTGCGGTCACGGCCGTCATATGCGATGGCTGTCCGAGCAGGGCTGCCAGGTCACCGGCCTAGACCGGTCAGCCGATGCGCTGGCTGCTGCCAAAGCCTACGGCGAGGTGGTGCTGGCCGATATCGAAAACAATGACTGGCCGCTGCTGCACAACGGGGTGGCCCGGCAGTTCGATGGGGTAGTGGTCACCAACTATCTCTGGCGCGCCCTGCTGCCGGTGATCGCTGCCTCGGTGCGGCCCGGCGGCGTGCTGATCTATGAAACCTTTGCCCAGGGCAATGAAACGGTGGGTAAACCCTCGCGCCCTGACTTTTTGCTGGCGCATGGTGAACTGCTGGAGCACTTTGCCAACTGGCAGGTGGTGGCCTATGAGGATGGCTTTCTCGAGAGCCCGCCGCGCTTTGTGCAGCGCATCGCCGCCATCCGCCCAGCGCCGCGTCCACCCGAGTCGGGTGTGCCGCGTTACAGCCTGTAGTCAGGGCTGCGAACTGCCCTGCGCCAAGACCCTGTGATCCCTAGGTAAAATTCACCTTTGAGCCGAAATACTTCTCCACGGACATGACCTCTTCCTCCCCCTCCCTCACCGGCAGCATCGTCGCGCTGGTCACCCCGCTGCATCCGGATGGCAGCGTTGACTATGACACCCTGCGCAAGCTGATCGAATGGCATATTGCCGAGGGCACCGACTGCATTGGGGTGGTGGGCACCACCGGTGAATCACCCACCGTCGATGTGGAGGAACATTGCGAGATCATCCGGGTATCGGTGGAACAGGCCCGTGGCCGGGTTCCGATCATGGCCGGCTGTGGCGCCAACTCCACGGCTGAAGCGATCGAACTGGCCCGCTTTGCCAAAAAAGTTGGCGCAGATACCCAGCTGCAGGTGGTGCCCTACTACAACAAGCCCACCCAGGAAGGTCAGTACCAGCACTTCAAGGCGATTGCCGAAGCGGTGGCTGATCTGCCCACGGTGCTCTACAACGTGCCCGGGCGCACGGTGGCCGATCTGGCCCATGACACAGTTCTGCGTCTGGCCCAGATCCCGGGCATCATCGGTATCAAGGAAGCCACCGGCAACATCGAGCGGGCTCAGTGGCTGATCCGCGAGGCCCCCAAGGGTTTTGGCATCTATTCGGGCGATGACCCTACCGCGGTGGCCCTGATGCTGTGCGGCGGTCACGGCAATGTCAGCGTCACCGCCAATGTGGCGCCCAAGCTGATGCACCAGTTGTGCATGGCGGCGATTGCCGGGGAGCGGCAACGCGCCATGGACATCCAGTTGCAGTTGCTGCCGGTGCACAAGCAGCTGTTCTGCGAACCCAACCCGATTCCGGTCAAGTGGGCGATGCAACGCATGGGGCTGTGCGGCGGCACCTTGCGCCTGCCGCTCACACCGCTGTCACCCGCCAACGAGCCGGTGCTTGAGGGCGCCCTGCGCGCCAGCGGCCTGCTCTGACCCCTAGCTGTGAGGATTTTCTGGTGAACCCTTCTTTCAAATTGGTGCTGATCGCAATGACGGCAGCGCTCTCTCTCTCAGCCTGCTCGGTGCTGGAATCTGACAAGGTCAATTACAAAAGCGCCGGTGCATCCAAGGCCCCCGAGCTGGTGGTACCCCCTGACTTGAACCAGATGCAGCGCGACCCGCGCTATGTGGTGCCCGGCAGCACCGTAACCGCCAGCGGTTATCAGCAGGCGGCCGGGATCAATTCGGCCATTCCCACGGCGGTCACCTCGGTGGCCGATGTGCGCATCGAACGCTCAGGCCGACAGCGCTGGCTGGTGGTGGACCGCCCGGCTGAAAAACTGTGGGACACGGTCAAGGACTTCTGGCAGGAAAACGGCTTCGTCCTGAACGTCAACCAGCCACAGATCGGCATCATGGAAACCGAGTGGGCGGAAAACCGCGCCAAGATTCCGATGGATGGCATTCGCCGCCTGTTGGGCAAGGTTCTGGACGGCGTGTACGACTCGGGTGAACGCGACAAATTCCGTACCCGCATGGAACGCAATGCCGCCGGCGGCACCGAGATTTATATCACCCACCGCGGGATGGAAGAGGTTTATATCGCGCAAGACAAGGCACAAGGAACCCGCTGGCAGTCGCGTGCCAATGACCCCGAACTGGAAAACGAATTCCTGCGCCGCCTGATGGTCAAGTTGGGCGTGGCCAAGGAAGTGGCCCAGAAGCAGGAGACTGGCGAGGTGCCCCGACAGAGCGCCCGCCTGATCAGTGTTGACGGGCAAACCGTGGTGCAACTGGATGAAGGTTTTGAGCGCGCCTGGCGTCGTGTTAGCCTGGTGCTGGATCGCACCGGTTTCACGGTGGAAGACCGTGACCGCAGCCAGGGTGTATTTTTTGTCCGCTATGTCGAGCCGGCCAAGAAGGAAGAGGAATCCAACTTCTTCAAGCGTATGTTCAGCAGCTCCAAGGCCCGAGACACCACACCGCGCAAGTTCCGCATCCTGGTCAAGGCTGCCGACCAGGGCAGTACGGTGGCGGTGCTCAACTCCGAGGGACGCGCCGAAGTCTCTGAAGTGGTTCAGGGCATCGTCAAGCTGCTGGCCGACGAGCTCAAGTAAAACCCGGCTTCAGACCAGCTGACCACCCTCAAGGTGCAGCTGGCGCTGACAGCGGGCAGCCAGGTCGGGATCGTGCGTGACCAGCACAAACGATGTGCCCTGCTCACGGGCCAGATGCAACATCAGTTCGAACACACCGTCGGCCGTGCCGCGGTCCAGATTGCCGGTGGGTTCGTCGGCCAACACACAGGCGGGCTGGGTGACCAGGGCCCGGGCCAGAGCGACCCGCTGACGCTCGCCACCTGATAACTCGGCTGGGCGATGCAGAGCCCGCTGCGTCAGGCCAACTGCGGCGAGCATCTGGCGGGCCTGACGGGTTGCCGCCTCATGCGGCATTCGGCGAATCCACAAGGGCATGGCCACATTGTCCAGCGCCGAAAATTCAGGCAAGAGGTGATGAAACTGATAGACAAAGCCTAAGTGGCGATTGCGCAGGCTGCCCTGGGCCTGCGCGGACAGGGCCGAAAAATCCTGTCCCATCAGCTGGACCTCGCCCGCGCTGGGAGCCTCCAGGCCGCCCAGCAGATGCAGCAGGGTGCTCTTGCCCGAGCCGGAGGCACCCACGATAGCCAGCGTCTGTGCGCGCTTCACCTCAAGGTTGACACCCTTGAGCACCGTGACATCAAGCTCACCTTCGTGAAAGCGCTTGTGCAGGCCACGCGCACTCAGGACGATGCCGGGGTTGTTCTGCTGAAACTCACTCATAGCGCAGCGCCTGGGCCGGGTTGACGCGGCTGGCGCGCCAGCTCGGGTAGAGGGTGGCCACAAAGGCCAGCGCCAGTGAAATCAGCGCAATCGGGACGATATCGCCTTGCTGCGGATCACTGGGCATGCGGCTGATAAGGTAGATGTCGCGCGGCAGGAAGCTTGCCCCCAGCAGGCGCTCCAGGGCCGGCACCAGCACATCGATGTTGTAGGCCACACCCAGGCCCAGCAGAAGTCCGGCCAGCGTACCGATCACACCCACCAGCGCGCCCTGCACCACAAAGATTGCCATGACACTGGCCGGGCTGGCCCCCAGGGTACGCAGGATGGCAATGTCGGCACGCTTGTCGGTGACCGTCATCACCAGGGTGCTGACCAGATTGAAGGCCGCCACCGCCACGATCAGGGCCAGGATGATAAACATCATGCGCTTTTCCAATTGGACAGCGGCAAACCAGTTGCGGTTCTGTCGTGTCCAGTCCCTAATCAGCAAATCACCGCTGAGGCTGCGCGCCAGATCCATCGCCACCTCACGCGCCTGGTGCAGGTCCTTGAGCCTGAGACGAATTCCGCTGGCGCCTTCGAGCCGAAAAATTTTTGCTCCATCCTCGATGTGCAGCAGTGCCAGGGTCGAGTCGTATTCGTAATGACCCGAGTCAAAGGTGCCCACCAGGGTCAGCTGCTTGAGGCGCGGTACCACGCCCGCTGGCGTGACCTGACCACCGGGTGCCACCAGCGTCACCTTGTCGCCCACGCGCAGCCCCAACGAACGGGCCAGGTCACCGCCGAGCACGACAGAAAATTCCCCCGGCCTCAATTGGGCCAGCACGCCCGCAGAGCGGGCGGCAAACAACTCACTGACCTGCGGCTCCAGCACCGGATCAATGCCCCGCACCAGGGCGCCCTTCATATCCTCGCCACGTGCCATCAGGGCCTGGGCGGCGATGAAAGGCGCGGCGCCCTGCACCTGCGGGTGCGTGCGCGCCTGTTGCAGGGTTTGGTTGGGATCAGCCAGAGCGGTGCCGCCGGGTGCGAAGATTTCGATATGCGCGATCACCCCCAGCATGCGGTCACGCACCTCTTTCTGAAACCCGTTCATCACGCTCAGCACAATGATCAGGGCCGCGACCCCCAGGGCGATGCCCAGCATCGACACCCCTGAGATGAAGGAGATGAAGCCGTTGCGTCGGCTGGCCCGACCAGCGCGGGTGTAGCGCCAGCCCAGGATGAGTTCGTAGGGAATTTGCATGGGACTTGCCTGATCCCCCGATTATTCGCCATGAATTGCCCCGCGCGATTTGTCCAGGCAATATTTGCCCGGACAATATCTGGCATGCATCTGCTGATCCCGTATGCCGCTGACCGTGACCCGGGCTGCCGCCAGGCCCTGCGCGACTTGCCGCTCACGCAATTGGCCAGCCTCCTTGGCCAGCTGCAGCCCGGGCCGATCCAGCGTCTGCCCACCGATTGCCTGGAACTGGCGCATGAGCGCGCCCTGGCCAGCAGCCTGGGCCTACCCGCTCCTGCCCCGTGGGCGGCGCTAGCAGCGCGGGCATTGGGTCTGAACAGCCGCTGGCCCTGGGCCTTTATTACGCCCTGTTACTGGGAGGTCGGCCAGGCCCAGGTCAGCCTGCACGACCCCCAGCAGCTCAAGCTGACTGACGACGAATCGCTGGCCTTGCTGGCTGCCATGCAGCCCTACTTTGCCGAAGATGGCCTCACTCTGCACTTTGAGCGCGCAGACCGCTGGCTGGTCAGTGGCGCACCGCTGGAGGGCTTGCACACAGCCAGCCTGGAGCGGGTGATCGGTCGCAATCTGGCACCCTGGCTGCCTGCCTCGCCCCTGCTGAAACGGCTGCAAAATGAAATGCAGATGCTGCTCTACACCCACCCAGTCAATGACCAGCGCTTAAGCCGCGGCCAGTCTGCGGTCAACTCGTTCTGGGTCAGCGACATTGGACGGCACGAGGGCCTGCCGCCCAGTACACCCCCCGTGATGCCGATGGATTTGCGTTTGCCTGCCCTGCGGCAGGACTGGACCGCCTGGCGCAGCGCCTGGCAGACGATTGATCGGGGGCCACTCCAAACCCTGCTGCTGCACTTGCAGCAGGGCCACCCCGTGCAACTGACCTTGTGCAGCGAAAATGCCAGTCAATGTTGGGCCTCTCAAACCGCGACCTCGGCACTGCGCCGACTGCTGGCGCGTCTGCGCTGGGTTGCACCGGCTAACCAGCTTCAAGCCTTGTGCGACTGAATTAATGCGAGCGAATTAATGCGACTGATTTTGTGCAACCCATCTTATGCAACTGATTGAACGCGATGTGCCTCCCCGGGCGGTCTGGGCGCTGGAACAGGCGGGCATCCACCCGTTGCTGGCGCGCCTTTACGCAGCACGCGGCGTGAGCCACCAGGACCAGCTCGATGACGCACTGGCCCGGCTGCTGCCACCCGACACTTTGCTGGGCAGCCAGCCCGCGGCCACCCTGCTGGCCGATGCAATCAAGCAGAACAAGAAGATCTGTATCGTGGCGGACTATGACTGCGATGGCGCCACAGCCTGCGCGGTCGGGCTGCGCGGCCTGCGTCTGCTGGGCGCCCAACAGGTAAGTTACCTGGTGCCCGACCGGGTGGTGGATGGCTACGGCCTGACCCCGCCGATCGCGCAGCGGGTCAAAGACAGCGGGGCCGAGGTGTTGATCACAGTGGACAATGGCATCGCCAGCTTCGAGGGGGTGCGCACTGCCCGCGCCCTGGGGTTGCAGGTGCTGGTGACCGACCACCATCTGCCGGCAGCCGATGCGCCCTTGCCCCCGGCCGACGTGATCGTCAACCCCAACCAACCGGGCTGCAGTTTTGAGAGCAAATCGATTGCCGGGGTGGGGGTGATGTTCTATGTGCTACTGGCCTTGCGCAGCGAGTTGCGACAACGTGGCCACTTCGGCAGCGCCCAACAACCCCGACTCGATACCCTGCTGCCATTGGTGGCGCTGGGCACGGTGGCCGATGTGGTGCGGCTGGACGCCAACAACCGGCGCCTGGTAGCCCAAGGCCTCAAGCGCATCCGCGCCGGTCAGCTGCCGGCGGGACTGACCGCCCTGTTTGAAGTGGCTGGCCGTCAGTGCGCCACCGCCAGCACCTTTGACTTTGGTTTTGCCCTGGGCCCGCGCCTCAATGCCGCTGGCCGCCTGGCCGACATGACGCTGGGCATCGAGTGCCTGCTGAGTGATGATCCGGCGCGCGCGCTGGAGCTTGCACAGAGCCTGGACGGCATCAACCGCGAGCGGCGTGAGATCGAGGGCGGTATGCGCGAGCAGGCGCTGCAACTGGTTGATTCGATGTTTTCCGAGAACGACGCCGTGCCTGCGGCCATCACCATCTTTGACCCAGAATTTCATGAGGGTGTGGTTGGCATTGTGGCTGCCCGCATCAAGGACAAGGTGCACCGTCCGAGTTTTGTCTTTGCAGCCAGTCAGGCGCCGGGTAAATCCCACGAACTCAAGGGCTCGGGGCGCTCAATCGCCGGCTTTCACCTGCGTGATGCGCTGGATCTGGTGGCCAAGCGCAAACCAGGCGTTCTGTTGCGTTTTGGGGGCCATGCCATGGCCGCAGGCTGCACGATCGAGGCACAGCACTTTGCCGAATTTCAGCAGGCCCTCAATGAGGTAGCCCAGGAGTGGCTGGATGAAGCCACCCTGACCCGCAAGCTGGAGACCGACGGTGCGCTGCCCAGGCAATACCGCCGGCCTGACATGGCCGAGCTACTGCAGCGTGAGGTCTGGGGCCAGGGCTTTGCCCCGCCTACCTTCAGCGAAGAAGTGGAAGTGCTGTCCCAACGGCTGGTGGGACACAAGCACCTGGCACTCAAGCTGCGCCACCAGGGCGAGCCGGTGGACGGCATCTGGTTTGGCCACAGCGATCCGCTGCCGCCGCGCGTTCGGCTGGCCTACCGACTGGAAACCGATCAATGGCAAGGGATGCGCCGGGTCCGCTTGCTGATCGAAGCGGCCGAACAGCTGAGCTGAGGCAGCCGGCCACGTCGTCAGTCACCACCAGGTTCACAGTCAGCCCGCCCTGTGATTGGCGGCACCCGTCTGTGCCGGCCCGCCGAATTTTGGCGAAACCTTAGAATCATGGGGTGTCACACGCCATCCTCAACGCCGACCTGCACTGCCACTCGACTGTCTCCGATGGCACCTTGAGCCCCGAAGAACTCGCCGCCCGCGCAGCTGCCAACGGCGTGCAGCTGTGGGCACTGACCGACCATGATGAAATTGGCGGCCAGCATCGTGCGGCAGCCGCTGCAGCCGCTCAGGGCATGCGCTACCTGACCGGTACGGAAATATCCGTCACCTTTGCCGGGCACACGGTGCATATCGTGGGCCTGGGCTTTGATCCGGATGACCAGCAACTGGTGCAGGGGCTGCGCCAGACGCGCGGCGGTCGGGCCCAGCGCGCCCTGGAAATGTCAGACGGTCTGGCCCAGGTTGGCATCCGGGGTGCCTACGAGGGCGCCTTGCAGTTTGTTGGCAACCCGGACCTGATATCGCGCACTCACTTTGCCCGCTTTCTGGTGGAAAGCGGTGTCTGCCGCGACACCCATGAAGTGTTTCGCAAATACCTGACCGAAGGCAAGCCGGGCTTTGTGCCGCACCGCTGGGCCAACCTGCGCGACGCCTTGTCATGGATTACCCAGGCCGGCGGCATGGCCGTGATAGCCCACCCGGCCCGCTATGCCTTCACCGCCAACGAGGAGTTCGCCCTGTTCAGTGAATTCAAGGCCCATGGCGGCGTGGGCGTGGAAGTGATGACCGGCAGCCATAGCAGCGCCGAGTGCGTTCAATATGCCGCCATGGCGCATGAATTTGGCCTGGCCGCTTCACGGGGCAGCGATTTTCACAGCCCGCAGGAGTCGCATACCGACCTGGGCACCCTGCCCTACCTGCCCGGTGAGCTTACTCCGGTGTGGGAACTGCTGGCTGACCGTATCCAGTAATGCATTACCCGAACGCTCTGAGCGGCATCGCACTGGTGCTGACCGCAGTGGCCTGCTTTGGCGCACTGGACACTACCACCAAGCAAGTCACTGTGACCGTACCGCTGTTGCTGGCCTTGTGGTTCCGCTATTTGTTTCAGGCCGTCATCACCACATTGATCGTTTGGCCGCAGCGCGGTCGCTCTGTGCTGCGCACCGAGCACCCAAGGTTTCAGGTGCTGCGTGGCGTGCTGCTGCTGGTCAGCAGTTTTTTGGCTTTCGCCAGTCTACGCTACCTGCCGGTGGGTGAATTTACCGCCTTGCTGATGATCACGCCAATTGTCATCACCCTGCTGGCGGCCCAGCGCCTGAAGGAGCGGGTGTCGGTATTTCGCTGGGTACTGGTCTTGGGCGGCTTTGCCGGCACGCTGATCATGGTACGACCAGGCAGCAACTTGTTTGGCTGGGCGGTGCTACTGCCCCTGACGCTGGTGTTCACCAATGCCTGGTTTCAGATTCTGACCAGCAAGCTGGCACGCACCGAGGACGCGGTCACCATGCACTTTTATACCGGCTGGACTGGCGCTATTCTGGCCTCGCTGCCCCTGCCCCTGGTCTGGCAAATGCCGCAGGCGCGTGCCGAATGGATGGGGCTGCTGCTGATGGGTCTGCTGGCATCAGTGGGGCACTACTTGTTGATACAGGCTTACCGGCGCGCCAGTGCGGCTATTTTGTCGCCCTTTCTCTATGCCCAGATTGGTTTTGCCATGCTGGGGGGATGGCTGGTCTTCAGCCATGTGCCCGATGGCTGGTCGCAACTTGGCATGGCGCTGATTGCGGTTTGTGGTGCCACCAGCGCCTGGCTGACCGCGCGCGAGAACCGGTTGCCAACCCAACCGGTTGAGCCCTGATGTCACAGCTTTTTGAACTGCATCACGAGAATCCGCAGGTCCGCCTGCTCAAGCAGGCGGTGGCATTGCTGGAAAAAGGTGGAGTGCTGGCCGTGCCGACCGACTCCAGCTACGCCCTGGTCTGCCACCTGGATGACAAGGCGGCCGCTGACAAACTGCGGCAAATCCGTGGCGTGGATGACAAGCACCACCTGACCCTGCTGTGCCGTGACCTGAGTGAGCTGGCCAGCTACGCCCGGGTGGACAATCGGCAGTACCGGCTGCTCAAGGCGGCCACCCCGGGGCCGTTCACCTTCATTCTGGAGGCCACCAAGGAGGTGCCACGCCGGGTGAGTCACCCCTCGCGCAAGACCATTGGCCTGCGCGTGCCCGAACACAAGGTGCTGCACGCCCTACTGGCGCAGCACGGTGGTGGGCCGCTGCTGGCCACCACCCTGATTCCAGCGGGTGAACAAGATCCACTGAACGATGCCCAGGAGATCCGCGAGCGCTACCAGCACCAGGTGGCTGCGGTGATCGACGGCGGTGCCTGCCCGCTGGAGCCCAGCACCGTGATTGACCTGACCCATGCCGAGCCCGAGGTCTTGCGTCTGGGCCGCGGTGACCCGGCGCGCCTGGGCCTGTAAAGCGCGCTGCCATCAACTACCGGGCCGGGTCTGCCACTCTGAGACAATCCGAGCGTGGACACCTCACTACTGATTCAGAAAGTTCTCATCTACGCCCTGCCGGTGCTGTTTGCCATCACCCTGCATGAGGCAGCCCATGGCTATGCAGCGCGCCATTTTGGTGACAACACCGCCTGGATGATGGGCCGCATCACGCTCAACCCGCTCAAACATATCGACCCGATAGGCACCGTGCTAATGCCGATCTTGCTGTACTTTGCCACCTCGGGCGCGTTTCTGTTTGGCTATGCCAAACCGGTGCCGGTGCGCTTTGACCAGCTGCGCCACCCCAAGCGTGACATGGTCTGGGTGGCGCTGGCTGGACCGGGCGCCAACCTGTTCCAGGCCTTCCTGTGGGCCATCCTCTTGTACCTGCTGACAGGCCTTGGGATTGACGAGCGCTTTTTTCTGGAGATGTGTCGCGCCGGAGTGCTGACCAACGTGGTAATGATGGTCTTTAACCTGTTTCCCCTGCCGCCGCTGGATGGGGGCCGCATTCTGGTGGGCCTGCTGCCCTGGCGCGCTGCCTACGCCGTGTCGCGAGTTGAGCCCTGGGGCTTCTTCATTGTGATGGCCCTGGTTATTACCGGGGTGGTCAGCAACCTGTGGATGCGCCCGCTCATGGGGCTCACCTACAGCCTGATCGAAGTGGTGCTCTACCCGATTTCTTTGTTGTTTTGATAAGCTGAATTTCATGGGCCCTCAACGCGTTCTTACCGGCATCACCACCTCTGGCACCCCGCACCTGGGCAACTATGTGGGCGCCATCCGGCCGGCCGTGGCCGCCAGCCTTGCACCGGGCGTGGAAAGTTTTTATTTCCTGGCCGACTACCACGCGCTGATCAAGGTTGACGAGCCCACGCGCATTCAGCAAAGCACGCTGGAGATTGCAGCCAGCTGGATTGCCTGCGGGCTGGATCCACAGCGCGTCACCTTCTACCGCCAGTCTGATGTGCCTGAAATCCCCGAGCTCACCTGGCTGCTGACCTGCGTCTGCGGCAAGGGTCTGCTCAACCGCGCTCATGCCTACAAGGCGGCCGTGGACAAGAACACCCTGGCTCAGGCCGACCCCGACCATGACGTGACCGCCGGGCTGTTCATGTACCCAGTGCTGATGGCCGCTGACATCCTGATGTTCAACGCGCACCGTGTGCCGGTGGGGCGTGACCAGATCCAGCATATCGAAATGGCGCGCGACATGGCCGCTAGCTTCAACCACCGTTATGGCGAGCACTTTGTGTTGCCCGAAGCCCAAATTGAAGAGACTGTCGCCACCTTGCCGGGTCTTGATGGTCGCAAGATGAGCAAGAGTTATGACAACACCATTCCCCTGTTTGCCACGCGCGAGCAACTGAAGAAACTGATTGCCGGCATCAAGACCGATTCACGCGCACCGGGTGAAGCCAAAGACACCGAAGGCTCGGCCCTGTTTCAGATTTACCAGGCCTTTGCCACGCCCGAAGAGACGATGCTGCTGCGCCAGGCCTTTGCCGACGGCATTGCCTGGGCCGAGGCCAAGCAGATTCTGTTTGAGCGCATCGACCATGAAGTCGCGCCCTTGCGTGAGCGCTATGAAGCCCTGCTGCGTCACCCCGAGCAAATTGAAGACTTGCTGCGCGCCGGCGCCATCAAGGCACGCGCCCTGGCCACGCCCTTCGCGACCCGTCTGCGCCATGCCGTGGGCTTGCGCGATCTGCGCAGCCAGGACAGCAGCAAAAAAGAGAAGGTCAACAAGGCGGCCTTGCCCAGCTTCAAGCAATACCGTGAAACCGATGGGCTGTTCTACTTCAAACTGGTCGATGCCCAGGGCAAGTTGCTGCTGCAAAGCACCGGCTATGCCAGCCCCAAGGATGCGGGACAGGTGATCAAGGCGCTGCAACAGGACGATGCCATTCTGGCTGCGCTACCCCCGGCACCAGATCCGCACGCCGTGCAAGCAGCACTTCAGCAACTCCGCGCGGCTCAGTAAAAGCGGAACAGTCAGCGTAAATAACGCGGCGCCCACCCGGCACTTCGATCAGGCCAGACTGCCTGATGCCTGATTCCTGATGCCAGGTGTCATTGCGTCAGTATCAGAGGGGATTGCTCAACCCGCACGATAGGGTATTGGTTGAAGGTGGGATCGTAGTGGGGAATTTGACGCATCCAAAAATCCACTCTTTGCTCGGGATCATTTCTGAATCGCTCATCGCGATCCATACGGATTTGGTACTGTTTTTTCAGTTCAGGGAGTTTTTTGTAAAGGGCCTCACCAAATCGCTTCAGGATGCGAGGATCTTCTTGATACATACGCTGGGCCAGTTGAAGTTGTCGATGGTTGGAGATGTAATCGGTCACTTCGTAGGCTGCATTGAACAGCCCCCAACTCGACAACGAGTCAGGCGCACTGGGCTCCAGCAGATGAGCGGCAAGCAGGCCATGCACTTGGTGGATCGGCACAAAAATTGAACCCGCCAACACATCTGCCTGCGAGCGCATCCAGGTGCCACGAACAACGGTTCGCAAGCGTCCCTGGAAGGTACCCGTTTCGTAACTGATGCTCTCTGATTCAACCTGCAGAGCCTGTACCGGTAGATTTTTAAAGTTTCGCCTCAGCGTATGAAAGGTAATGTCGTGTTTTTCAAGGTAGGGTTTGACCACTGAGACCCAACCCGCCGGGATTAAATACCCGGCTCGCGGTAATGCGACGATGGCCTCATTGACAGGATGAATATCCCGATAAACCGGGGTACGCCATATTTCCGGGCGATTTGTGTGATAGGTGATGTTTCGCCCGCCAATGACCGGAGCATCCTCGTGGGTGGTGTACTCATAACCTAACAGGTTGGTAAATCCTGTTGGGATATCGATGTTCATTTCCAGCAAATTATTCCAGTCAAGCGCGACCACATTGCCCGACATATTGACAGCGGCTTCATCCGCACGCGACATGACTTTCAAGTAATTGCGACCGTTTTCTGCCGTCAATTCCAGGGCAGCGATCAAAACATCTTTGCAGACCTGAACGCGCTTGGGATAGGGTGTCCACGCATGATCTTCAACCAGAACGCCCAACCGATTTCGCAGCACCGGGTAGACATGTGAGAACCTAGGCGAATCAACTTCGCGCATGATCCCTGCACGTGGATTTTCAAAATCCAGCAACGCAGGCGTGAAATCCAGGGGGTGATGGCTCTTGGCATCGAGACGTTTGATCATGCCGGCGAGGAACTGTTCAGACGTTTCCTGCAGCGCCTGATCGGCCCCAAACATAGGCGACATGGACAAGGAAACTTCATGTCGAAAACGGACACCGTCGGTCACATGCAAATCCAGCGTCAGTAAAGGATCCCATTGCGAAACAAACGCCAGCATGGCGTTCATTTCGGTGGATTGGCCCAATATCCAATCCCGGTTGAGGTTGATGCGTTGCGCAGTGACCCGATCACCCTGCACCCTTGGTCCACGTTGATTCGGACGGTTGTGCGGGCTGGTTTTTTCGTGACCATCCACATTGAAGACTGGCACAAACAAAAAAATCTGATCCCGCAATAGCTTGTTCGATGGCTGTGCGAGCAGTTCACGAATCAGTAGCAGTCCGGCATCCTTGCCATCGATTTCGCCTGCATGCGTGCCTGCAATGGCCAGCACGACTGGGATGCCTGATTGCCGGGCCTGCGCCGGCGTCAAGATGCCAGACTGGCTGATCGCCATGGCCCAGATAGGTCGCCCCTCTGCGGAGTGACCAATACTGAAACACCTTACGCTTGCTGGGTAATTTTGAGCCGCGCTCTGACAATAAGAGGCGACTTCAGCGTAGTCGCCCGTAAGTTCAAACCTGCTGCGCTCCGCCTCAATCAAACCCAACGGGCCCGGGGAGGCCTGCCCCCAGACATTGAGGCATGCCCCCGAAAAAACCGACAAGAACAAGAGCGTTTTGGCAATCGACATCACGAGAGCAAATCTTTCAATTTATTAACACGCTGAAGATTCGTAATTTACTTCAAGCTAGAGGCTACGAAGGCCAGGAGCCGCTTTAAGGCACTGGCAACGCCGGCCTCAAGGGGGCGCTGCAGCTGGGGGAAAAGACGCGCTGATACAATCGCTCGCGACACTGCGGAGAGGTGGCAGAGTGGTCGAATGTACCTGACTCGAAATCAGGCGTAGGGGCAACCCTACCGAGGGTTCGAATCCCTCCCTCTCCGCCA
>JAFMFB010000048.1 GCA_017856435.1 Burkholderiaceae bacterium | reverse complement strand
ATCGTAAATCGTTGCAAGGATGGCTCGCAGATTATCAACAGCGTCAATATTTCTGTGATTCGGGATACCGACAATGTGGTCAGGAACTACCTGGCACTGTTCAGCGACATCACCGAGCAAAAGCGCCTGCAGAAGGACTATGAGCGCCAGGCCCTGCATGACTCCTTGACGGGACTGGCCAACCGGCAGCAGTTCCTGGGTCGTATGGAAGTCATGATCACGCAGTCCATGCGGCATCAGCGGCCTTTTGGTGTGGTGTTTCTTGACCTGGATGGTTTCAAGCCCATCAATGATGTGCTGGGGCATGAGGAAGGTGACCGGGCATTGATCGAAGTGGCCCGGCGTCTGAAGCAATCCTTGCGGGCAGGCGATCTGGCTGCGCGTTTGGGGGGTGATGAGTTTGGCTTGCTGCTGAATCTGGAGGCAGGTGAGGAGCCGACGGTTGTCCTGGAGCGAGTGCGACAGTCGCTGGCAGAGCCCTATGCGTTGGGCGGCAATGAAATGCGGATGTCAGCCAGCCTTGGTTACTCCATGTATCCGGCCGACGGCTCCCGGGTGGCTGAACTGATACGGCGCGCAGATACAGCCATGTACCGAGCCAAACAGACCGGTGGCAACAAGGTGGTTCAGTTCGATTGACACCATCGGCCCACCTCGGGCCGGCATAATTGCCGGCTATGAATGTTCGAAGGCTTTGCCAGCAGATTCTTGTCTTGCCTGACGCACTTGACAAGGCGCAGGCTGTCACCGATCTGGATGCCATGGCCGCTTTGGATAGCGCTGAATTGATTCCCGCTGTTGCGGGTATTCCTGGCAGATCAGTCCAACCCAGGCTCGTACCGCACACCCAGATCAAGGTGGGTGCCCTGTCAACGCCTCGAGGCCACGCAGCCCTGGTTCACGCAATCGTCCATATCGAAAAAAACGCAATAGATCTGGCGCTGGACATCTGCTGGCGATTTGCGGGTCTGCCCGATGATTTTTACCGCGATTGGCTGAAGGTTGCCAAAGAGGAGGCTTATCACTTCCGATTGTTGCGAGACCATCTGGTGGCCTTGGGTTTTGATTATGGAGACTTTGACGCGCATACCGGCCTGTGGGATATGGCCGAGCGGACCCAGGACAACCTCCTCGCGCGGGTGGCACTGGTGCCGCGCACGCTAGAAGCGCGCGGCCTGGATGCTTCGCCCGCAGTCAAGGCCAAGCTATTGTCAATTGGTGACCTCAGGGGCGCAGAGATTATCGACATCATTCTGCGTGATGAAATCGGGCATGTGGCCATTGGTAATCGATGGTATGCCTGGCTGTGTCAGCAGCGCGGCCTGGACCCGATTGCCTGCTATGCAGAACTGACGCAACGTTACCAGGCTCCCCGCCTACGCCGTCCCTTCAATCTGGATGCGCGCCGCGCAGCAGGGTTTTCAGAGCTCGAACTGACGGCGTTGCAGGCCCAGTGAGGGTCTTGCCGATCAGGACCAGGGGGTCTTGATTACGTTCGTACAATCGAACCCACATCAGTGAAAGAACAGAAAAATGGCAATCTATGAACTCGACGGCCATGCGCCTAAGCTGGGCAGGAACGCTTATGTTGCAGATAGTGCTGAAGTTATCGGCAAGGTGAATCTGGAAGAAAACGCCAGCGTCTGGTTTGGCTGTGTGCTGCGTGGTGACTCGGAGCACATCCATATCGGGCGCAACTGCAATGTGCAGGATGGCAGCGTGCTGCACGCCGATGAGGGGGTGCCCCTCACTCTGGAGGACAACGTTTCAGTCGGCCACAAGGTGATGCTGCATGGCTGCACCATTGGTGAGGGTTCACTGATCGGGATTGGTGCCGTCGTTCTCAACCACGCCAGGATCGGCAAGAACTGCCTGGTCGGGGCCGGTGCGCTGGTGACCGAAGGCAAGGAGTTTCCAGACGGATCCATGATTTTGGGTAGCCCGGCCAAGGTTGTCAGACAACTGACACCTGAGCAAATTGACGGATTAAGGCGAATTACCCAACACTATGTGGACAATGCGAAACGGTTCCGTGCAGGCTTGAAGAAGATCGGTTGACCCCACCGTGTCAGAGCTTCATAAATTCATTTTCGAAGGGCTGCCGGTGCGTGGCATGTTGGTTCGACTGACCGACGCCTGGGCCGAAATTTTGCAGCGTCGTGCCAGCAACCCTTACCCCATGCCGGTGCAGAACCTGTTGGGCGAAATGCTGGCCGCCGGGGTGTTGTTGCAGGCCAATATCAAGTTTGACGGTGCGCTGGTGTTCCAGGTTTTTGGCGACGGTCCTCTCAAGGTGGCCGTTGTCGAGGTCAAGTCTGATTTGAGCCTGCGAGCCAGTGCCACGGTGCGTGGCGAGGTGAGCGAGGTGTCGTCGATGAGCGACCTGGTCAATGTGCATGGCATGGGGCGCTGTGCCATTACCCTGGATCCGGCAAATCGGCAACCCGGCCAACAACCTTATCAGGGCGTGGTGTCGCTGGTCGATGGCGAGCAGAAAAAACTCGATTCAATGGCCCAGGCTCTGCAGCACTATATGCGGCAAAGCGAGCAACTCGAATCGATTCTGGTACTGGCGGCCGACAGCAAGGTGTCTGCCGGCCTGTTGATTCAGCGCATGCCTGTGCAGGGCGGGCGAAATTTGAAGGGACTCGATCCACAGGAGCAGGATGAACATTACCGGCGTATTGCCATACTGGCCGCAAGCCTCAAGCCGCAGGAGTTACTCGGCCTGGATGTGGATACCGTGCTGCATCGCCTGTTCTGGCAAGAAAAGCTGGAGCGCTTTGAGCCACTGGTCGGCCAGAGCGCCCCGCGATTTGCCTGCAGTTGCAGCCGTCAGCGGGTGGCCGCGATGATTCGCGGGCTGGGCTCCCATGAGGCACACGAAATCATTGCCGAGCGTGGCACGATTGAGGTTGGGTGTGAGTTTTGCGGGGCCCACTACCGATTTGACAGCGTGGATGTTGAGCAGCTGTTTACGCTTGCAGAGGACCAGCCGCCATCGAGCGACTCAGTCCAGTAAACAGCAGATGTTCGCACTCAGGGTCTGAGCAGGACTCGCAGAACCTGGTCCACCGGGGTGTCTGAGTCGGTTCTGGCTCGATCAGGCGCAGCGCATTGCGCAAGCGCTCCTGGCCCTGGCCGTACACCACGGCATAGGTCAGGCCTTGCGCCGCAAGGCTGCTGCGCAGACCGGCATCTTCCTGGCTGACGCAGCCCGGTAAATCCATCCCCATCAACAGGAACAGATCGGCCGTTGGATCCATCGGCCAGTTGCTGATCGGCGGGTTGTCCATGACCTTGAGGTCGGGCCGGACGCGCCGCAATTGAGCGGCCAGCCAGGATTTGCCACTATGGGATGCCCCCAGAATGCCAATGCGCTTCATCTGAACCTGAATTTCCGCGACTGAATGTGCCTACTCATGTCGGTATGCGCCCGTATGCGAAAGTTTGTGAAAGTGCGGGCCGATCAGGGGCGCTTGTACTGGACAAAGATTTCGTCGGGCTTGACCATGCCAAGCTCATGGCGAGCTTTCTCTTCCACCATGTCCAATCCGGTTTTCAAATCCTGAACTTCTGCCGCCAACCGTTCATTGTTTAGCCTGGCCAGCGCATTTTTCTGCTTCTGAACCTCAAACTCCTGCCGCATCTCAGTCACACTGGGGACGCTGCCTCGGCCCACCCAAAGCTGGACCTGAATCACCGCCAGCAGGCCGATCAGGAGGGCTGAGGCAAGGCGTGAACCCATGACTCATCCCAGGACAGAGGGGGGGTTGAAAAACAAGGGCAAGATCTACCTCAGGTTGTAGAAGGCCGAACGGCCGGGATAGCTGACTACCTCACCCAGGTCTTCCTCGATGCGCAGCAACTGGTTGTACTTGGCCATGCGATCCGAGCGGCTCATGGACCCGGTCTTGATTTGTCCGGCGTTGGTGCCCACGGCAATGTCGGCAATTGTGCTGTCTTCGGTCTCGCCGGAGCGGTGGCTGATGACGGCGGTATAGCTGGCGCGCTTGGCCATTTCGATGGCGGCAAAGGTCTCGCTCAGCGTGCCGATCTGATTGATCTTGATGAGAATCGAGTTGGCGATGCGTTTGTCGATGCCTTCCTTGAGGATCTTGGTGTTGGTGACAAACAGGTCATCACCCACCAACTGGATCTTGCTTCCGAGCCGTTGTGTCAGATGCTTCCAGCCGTCCCAGTCGCCTTCATGCATGCCGTCTTCGATGCTGATGATCGGATATTTTTCGCACCAGCTGGCCAGGATGTCGGTCCACTCGGCAGCGTTCAGCGTCAGGCCCTCTCCGCTCAGGCGGTATTGACCGTCCTTATAGAACTCGCTGGCAGCACAGTCCAGGCCCAGGGCAATTTGCTCGCCCGCAGTGAATCCGGCTTGATCGATGGCCTGCAGAATCAATTGGATGGCCGCCTCATGGCTGGCCACACTGGGGGCAAAACCACCCTCATCGCCGACCGCCGTGCTCATGCCTTTGTCGTGAATGATTTTCTTGAGGGCATGAAACACCTCGGCGCCATAGCGGACGGCTTCGCGAAAGCTGGGAGCGCCCACCGGAATGATCATCAGTTCCTGCAGATCAAGGTTGTTGTTGGCGTGGGCGCCACCGTTGATGACATTCATCATCGGCACCGGCATCTGCATGCCGCCCATGCCGCCAAAGTAGCGGTAAAGCGGCAGGCCGACTTCCTCGGCAGCGGCACGAGCCACTGCCATGGAGACGGCCAGCATGGCATTGGCACCCAGCCGGCTCTTGTTGTCGGTGCCGTCCAGATCGATCAGGGTCTTGTCCAGAAAGGCTTGCTCGGAGGCGTCCAGGCCAAGTACGGCTTCGCTGATCTCGGTATTGATATTCTCAACCGCCTTGAGCACACCCTTGCCCAGATAGCGCCCGGGGTCTGCATCGCGCAGTTCGATGGCTTCACGGCTTCCGGTGGAGGCGCCGGATGGGACGGCAGCACGGCCCATGGTGCCCGATTCCAGGAGGACGTCACATTCGACGGTGGGGTTGCCTCGGCTGTCCAGAATTTCCCGGCCGACGATGTCAACAATAGCGCTCATTTTTTTCTTTCACTGATACTAACTAGGTAAAGGTTTGTCAATTCTGATTTCAGATGATCGGCCGCTCAGGTAGTGGGAGCGTCAGCGCCCTCAACCAGGGTCAGATTGAAAAACTCGGTGGCACCGGCACGCTTGGCGCGGGCCGCCTTGTACATTTCGCCATCGTAAAAAGCCTTGGCGTGTTCGTAACTCGGAAAGCGCAACACAACCAGACGATTTGGATTCCAGTCACCTTCCAATGTTTCATGGCGACCGCCACGCACCAGATATTCCCCTCCATGGGCCTTGATGGCCGCGGGGGCTGCAGCCATGTATTGCTTGTATTTCTCCGGGTCGGAAACCTTGATGTCGCCAAGTACGTAGGCAGCGGGCATAGTGAACTCCTGGGTAGTCTGTCAGTTAAAGCTGTTTTCAAGAAAACCGTTACGCTTGGTGACCTGATCCAGCGCCACCAATGTCTCAAGCAGTGCTTTCATGTGCCGTAGCGGGACCGCATTGGGGCCGTCCGACCAGGCCTCTTCAGGCTTGGGGTGGGTTTCCATGAAGAAACCCGCCACGCCCACGGCCGCACCGGCTCGGGCCAGCACTGGCACCATCTCGCGGGCGCCACCGCTTGCTTGCCCCAAACCACCGGGCTTTTGCACCGAGTGGGTCACGTCAAACACCACTGGCGCTCCAGTGTTGCGCATTTCAGCCAGGCTGGTCATGTCAGCTACCAGATTGTTGTAACCAAAGCTCACGCCACGCTCACAGGCGAGGAAGCGATCAGGGTCCAGACCGGCGTCGATGGCGGCGGCGCGGGCCTTGTCGATCACGTTCTTCATGTCCCAGGGTGCGAGAAACTGGCCCTTCTTGATGTTCACCGGTTTGCCCGACCTGGCCACGGCATGGATGAAGTCAGTCTGGCGACACAGAAAAGCAGGTGTCTGCAGCACATCGACCACGCTGGCTACCTCAGCAACCTGAGCCTCGTCATGAACATCGGTCAGCACCGGCACACCAATCTGGCGGCGCACTTCTTCCAGAATCTTCAGGCCAGCTTCGATGCCCAGGCCACGCCGGGTGGTGCCCGAGGAACGGTTGGCCTTGTCAAAGGAGCCCTTGTAGATCAGGGGGATGCCCAGCGCTTCGCAAGTTTGCTTGAGTTGCCCCGCCACCTCCAGACTGATCTCAAGTCCTTCAATGGAGCAGGTGCCGGCAATGAGAAAAAAGGGCTGATCGAGTCCGACGTCAAAGCCACACAACTTCATGCCACGACCTTCAGGGTCTTGTTGGAACCCTGCTGCAGCGCCTGATGTTCCAGCGCGGCCTTGATAAAGGCATTGAACAGCGGGTGACCATCCCAGGGGGTGGACTTGAACTCAGGGTGGAATTGCACACCAACAAACCAGGGGTGTTCGCTTTGGGGCAATTCAACGATTTCGGTCAGGTGTTCACGCTGGGTGAGTGCTGAGATTACCAGACCGGCCTGACGCAGCGCATCCAGGTAATGAACATTGGCCTCGTAGCGGTGACGGTGACGTTCTGTGACCACATCACCATAGATCAGATGGGCCAGGGTGCCCTTGGCCACATCCGAGCTTTGAGCCCCCAGTCGCATGGTGCCACCCAGATCGGAGTTGGCATGACGGGTTTGGATGGAGCCATCAGCGTCCTTCCACTCAGTGATGAGGGCAATTACCGGATTGGCGCATTCGGGGTCAAACTCTGTGCTGTTGGCGCCAGCCAGCCCAGCCACATGGCGGGCAAATTCGATCGTGGCCACCTGCATGCCCAGGCAGATGCCCAGGTAGGGCACCTTCTGTTCGCGGGCAAAACGCGCGGTGCTAATCTTGCCTTCGACGCCGCGTTTGCCAAAACCCCCGGGCACCAGTATGGCGTCGTACTTGGCCAGCCGCGCGGGGGCATCGTTATGAATCGACTCGGAATCCACATGCTCGATCTTGACCCGCACATGGTTTTTCATGCCGGCATGACGCAAGGCTTCGTTGACCGACTTGTAGCTGTCTGAAAGGTCAACATACTTGCCGACCATGGCAATGGTGACCTCACCTTGCGGGTGTTCGGTTTCATAGACCAGCGCATCCCAGCGCTTGAGGTTGGCTGGCGGCGTGTTGAGACGCAGCTTGTCGCAAATCAGTCCGTCCAGACCTTGCTCATGCAAAACGCGAGGTACCTTGTAGATGGTGTCCACATCCGGCATCGAGATCACGCCCCACTGAGCCACATTGGTGAAGAGGGAGATTTTGTCGCGCTCGTCCGCGGGAATCGGGCGGTCGGCGCGGCACAGCAGGGCATCGGGCTGGATACCGATTTCGCGCAGTTTTTGCACTGTGTGCTGGGTGGGCTTGGTCTTGAGTTCGCCGGCCGCGGCAATCCAGGGCAGATAGGTCAGGTGCACAAAGGCGCAGGTGTTGGGCCCAAGCTTCAGGCTGAGCTGACGCACTGCCTCCAGAAAAGGCAAGGATTCGATATCGCCAACCGTGCCGCCAATTTCGACAATGGCCACATCCACCGCATCGCTGGTGCCGTAACCCGCGCCACGCTTGATGAATTCCTGAATTTCATTGGTCACATGGGGGATGACCTGAACGGTCTTGCCCAGGTAGTCGCCCCGGCGCTCCTTTTCCAGCACGCTCTTGTAAATCTGGCCGGTGGTGAAGTTATTGGTTTTCTTCATCCGGGTTTCGATGAAACGCTCGTAATGGCCCAGATCGAGGTCGGTTTCAGCGCCGTCATCAGTGACGAACACCTCACCATGCTGGAACGGCGACATGGTGCCGGGGTCAACATTCAGGTAGGGATCGAGCTTGATGAGAGTGACTTTGAGGCCCCGCGATTCAAGGATCGCGGCCAAAGACGCTGAGGCGATTCCCTTGCCCAGGGAAGACACCACACCGCCGGTGACGAAGACAAATTTGGTCATGTCAGGTCGAACGCGCAGGTTCGAGGAGGTGGTAAAGCGAGATTATAGGGGTGGAGTGTGCGTTGCCAATGCCGGGTTTGGCCAAGATGCTACATTGCAGTCCATGAACGACTTGGCTGGAAAACACATTGTTTTGGGGCTGACGGGGGGCATTGCCTGCTACAAGTCGGCCGAGCTATGCCGCGCCCTGATCAAGGAGGGCGCGACGGTGCAGGTCGTGATGACCGAGGGGGCCGAGCATTTCATCACGCCGGTCACCATGCAGGCTTTGTCCAACCGCACGGTCTACCATTCCCAGTGGGATGCGCGCGAAGCCAACAACATGGCCCATATCAACCTCAGTCGCGAGGCCGATGCCATTCTGATTGCGCCTGCCAGCGCAGATTTCATGGCCAAGCTCTTGCATGGACGAGCCGATGACCTGCTCAGTCTGATGTGTCTGGCCCGGCCGATCGAGTCGGTGCCCCTGCTGATTGCACCGGCCATGAACCGCGAGATGTGGGCCCACCCGGCCACGCAGCGCAATGTGGTGCAGCTCCAGTCAGATGGGGCGCAGGTGCTTGGGGTTGGTGTGGGTGAACAGGCCTGCGGCGAGGTAGGCGATGGGCGTATGCTCGAGCCAGCCGAACTGCTGCAGGAACTGGTGGCCTTTTTTCAGCCCAAGGTATTGAAAGGGCAACGTGTCCTTGTCAGCGCAGGCCCGACCTACGAGGCGATTGACCCGGTGCGTGGGGTGACCAATCTGTCCAGCGGCAAGATGGGATTTGCCGTTGCGCGTGCGGCTCGCGAGGCCGGGGCCGAGGTGACCCTGGTGGCCGGACCGGTGGCGCTGGCCACCCCGCGGGGCGTACAGCGAATCGATGTACGTTCGGCGCTGCAGATGCAGCACGCCGTACAGGCCGAGGCGGGCGAAGCCTCGGTGTTTATTGCCACTGCTGCGGTGGCCGACTGGCGGCCAGCCAGCATGGCTGAGCAGAAGATCAAAAAGGACGGCTCCGGCCAGCCACCCACCCTGAGTTTTGTTGAAAACCCTGACATCCTGGCGAGTTTGGCCCAGTCAACGCGGGCCCGCTCAGGTGCACTCTTGTGTGTCGGATTTGCCGCCGAGAGCGAGGCGTTGCAGGCCAATGCCCAGGCCAAGCGGCTGCGCAAGGGGGTTCCGCTCCTGGTGGGCAATATTGGGCCGGCAACTTTCGGGCAGGACGACAACGCTCTGCTGCTGGTCGATGAACAGGGCACCCGTGAACTGGCGCGATCGGACAAGCTGAGCCTGGCGCGACAGTTGGTCTGTGAAATTGCCCGGCACTTGAAAACTGATTTTTTCCAAAAAACATGAAGATCGATGTCAAGATTCTTGATCCTCGCCTGGATGAGCAGCTGCCAAGCTATGCCACTCCCGGTAGCGCTGGCCTGGACCTTCGGGCCTGTTTGAACGAGCCATTGACGTTGGCCCCCAACGCCTGGCAACTGGTGCCCACCGGCATGGCTATTCACTTGGCTGACCCGGGCTATGCCGCGCTGATCCTGCCGCGTTCAGGTCTGGGCCACAAGCATGGCATTGTGTTGGGCAACCTGGTGGGCCTGATTGACAGCGATTACCAGGGGCAGTTGATGGTGAGCGCCTGGAACCGGAGTGATCTGGCCTTCACCATCGAGCCCATGGAGCGCATCGCACAACTGGTGATCGTGCCGGTGGTGCAAGCCCAGTTCAACCGGGTTGATGAATTCGATGCTGTCACTGCACGGGGCGCAGGCGGGTACGGCTCGACCGGTAAAAAATAGTCTCCGCTCAGGGCCTCGCACTGCGTGTAGCCCTGTTCTCCTTGGTCGGACTACCCCGGCGACCTGGGAATGATTCGGTTGGACGCTAATGGAGATGGTTGCTGCCCGGGCCGTGTTCATGCGGCGGGGCGATACGAAAGAAACCGGTGCCAGCCGAACCGCGACCGATTTCTTCTTCAGTGGCTTCGCGGACCCCTTGCACCCTCAGCGTCAGGCGCAGCGCAATGCCGGCCAGCGGATGGTTGCCATCGAGCACCACATGTTCAGGGTACAGCTCGGTGACGGTATAGATCATGTTTTTCGGGGCCTGCGGGTTGCAGCCGGCCGGCAGGGCGGTGCCTTCCAGGGTCATGCCCTCTTCCAGCTCCGGCGGAAAGAGCTTGCGCGCCTCCAGAAAGACCAGCGCTTCGTCGTATTCGCCAAAAGCTTCCTCCGGTTCGAGCTGGATTTTCACCAGCGCTCCCTGGCGGTGGCCTTGTAGTGCGTCCTCTATCTTCTTGAACAAGTCATCGCCGCCAACGAGAAACTCGACCGGCTCATCCAGCACGTCTAGTTCCTCGCCCAGTGTGTCGCTGAGGGTCCAGGTCAGTGCTACCACGCATTGTTGATTGATATCCATACCGCGAATATAGCGCCCCTGCGGTAAAGTGCTGTGCATGGATCCATCTATCGCCCTGACGCTGCTTGGCGCAATCAGCCCGCAAACCTTCATGCGCCGCCACTGGCACAAGAAGCCGCTGCTGATTCGGCAGGCCTTTCCAGGCTTCAGCCCCGTGCTCAGCCGCAGCGAGTTGTTTGCGCTGGCCAGTCGTGAGGAGGTGGAGTCGCGCTTGATCGCCCGACATGCGCCTGGGCAGCCGCACTGGCGGGTTCAGCACGGGCCGTTTGCGCGCCGAGATCTTCCCAGGCTCAGCACGCCGGACTGGACGCTGCTGGTCCAGGGGGTTGACCTGCACCATGATGCAGCCCACGAATTGCTGCAGCAGTTCAGGTTTATCCCGGATGCCCGGCTGGATGACCTGATGATCAGCTTTGCCACAGAAGGTGGTGGGGTGGGCCCGCACTATGACAGTTACGATGTGTTTCTGCTGCAAGCCCAGGGGCAGCGGCGCTGGCGTCTGGCCAAAAAGTTCGATCCCACCCTGCGGGCCGATACAGCGGTCAAGATTCTGGCGAACTTCGAGCCGGAACAGGAATTTGTTCTGGCGCCCGGTGACATGCTTTACCTGCCCCAGCACTATGCCCACGATGGAGTGGCCGAGGGTGGCGAGTGCATGACTTACTCAATCGGTTTTCGTTCCCCGGCACGGGCTGAACTGGCGCAGGAACTCCTGACCCGGCTTGGTGATGAGGCCGCGCAGTCATTCGACGCCCAGCGTTACCGTGACCCGAAGCAGGAGGCGGTGCAGCAACCCGCGGCCATTCCGCACGCCTTGCAGGATTTTGCGCAGCAGGCCATCCAGGCCGCGCTGCGAGATCCGCAGGCCCTGGCTCGCGCCCTGGGGGAGTTGCTCAGCGAACCCAAGCCAAATGTCTGGTTCGAATCAGCACCCAAACCAAGCTTGCGTGGCGCAATCAAACTGGATCGGCGCACGCGCATGCTCTACGATGATCGGCACATCTTCATCAACGGCGAAAGCTTTCGGGCGGGTGGCCGCGATGCCCGCCTGATGCACGAATTGGCTGACCGGCGTAGCCTGCCCGCAAGTAAGCGGGCTCAGCTCAGCCCCGAGGCGCTGGATTTGCTGGGCCAATGGCTGGCCGCCGGTTGGCTGCACAGCGCACGCTGATCCATGCCAAGAATTTGCCAAGGACTGCCAGCTCGGCAACCCGCCTCATCAACTGCGGTTTTGCGGTAGCGCAGTTCCCAGCCACTGCTGGACCAATTCAACCCAGAGGGTGGCTCCCAGGGGAATCAGGTCATCGTTGAAGTCGTAACTGGTGTTGTGCAAGGTGCAGGGGCCGCCGCCATGGCCTGGTTCGCGGTGTGAACCGTCCCCGTTGTAAAGAAAGCCATAGGTGCCGGGACAGGCCTGCAGCATGAAGGAAAAATCTTCCGACACCATGGTGGGTTCCTGCACGATCACATTGTGTTGGCCAACGATCTGGGCCATGACGCGGCGGATGAAATCGGCTTCGTAAGCGCTGTTGACCGTGGGCGGGTAGCTGCGCACGAATTCGAATTCGCAGTGCGCGCCAAAGGCGGCGCAAAGATGATGGGAAATGTCGCGCATGCGCTGCTCGATCAGATCCAGCACGTCCAGGGAAAAGGTGCGAACTGTGCCCTGTAGCTCGCAACGGTCAGGCACCACATTGGGGGCCTCACCAGCGTGAATCATGGTGACGGAGATGACAGCGCTGTCAATGGGTTTCTTGTTGCGCGTCATGATGGTCTGAAAGGCCTCGGTCAACTGGCAGGCCACAGGCACCGGATCGATGCCGTTATTGGGCATGGCCGCATGGCTGCCCTTGCCGTGAATGGTGATCCTGAAGCGGTTGCTCGAAGCCATGACCGGGCCTGGGCTGGCAGCGAATTTGCCGACCTGGTCGCCTGGCCAGTTGTGGACACCGAAAACCGCTTCCATCGGAAATTTTTCAAACAGGCCATCATCAATCATGGCCTTGGCGCCGCCACCGCCTTCTTCAGCCGGTTGAAAGATCATGTAGGCCGTGCCATCAAAGCTGCGCTGGCGTGCCAGCTGCTGCGCTGCAGCCAAGAGCATGGCCATATGACCGTCATGGCCACACGCGTGCATCTTGCCAGGGTGCTGACTGGCGTGGGCAAAGGTGTTGAGTTCCTGCAGGGGCAGGGCGTCCATATCGGCCCGAATGCCCAATGCGCGATGGTTGGCGCCACCATCGCGTCCACGGATGATGCCCACCACCCCGGTACCACCCAGTCCCCGGTTCACTTCGATGCCCCACTGCTGGAGCTGGCTAGCAATCAGATCGGAAGTTCTTTGCTCCTGATAACCGAGCTCGGGATGGGCATGCAGGTCACGGCGGATGGTTTGGATAGCCGCCACATCGCCCAATATGGATTCATGCAACTTCATGGGTTCGTGGGTGATGAGTAGGGAAGGAGAGCTAATCAAACGACTCAGACGATGTCGACATGGTGAATGCCGAACTGACCGCGCCGCCGGTCGGAGAAAAACAGGTCCAAGGTTTCCTTGACTGAGCGAAACGCAATGTCATCCCAGGGAATTTCGTCTTCTGCATAAAGACGGGCCTCGATGGTTTCAACCCCCGGGTCGAACTGGTCGCTCAGCAGGCGGGCCCGGTAAAACAGGTGCACCTGACCAACGCGGGCAATGTTGAGAATGCTGAACAGGCCTTCCATTTCGATCACAGCCCCAGCTTCCTCGCTGGTTTCTCGCAGCGCTCCCTGGGCAGTGGTCTCGCCGAGCTCCAGAAAGCCGGCGGGCAGGGTCCACTTGCCAAAGCGGGGTTCGATATTGCGCTTACAGAGCAGGACCTTGTCGCCAAAGTAGGGCACTGTGCCGACCACATTGAGGGGGTTTTCGTAATGGATGGTGGCGCAGGCGGGGCATACCGCCCGCTCCTTGGTATCACCATCATCCGGTATTCGGTAGACCACGGCGACGCCGCAGTTTCGACAATGCTTGATGGCGCTACGTTGCATGACCGGAGTTTATTGCATCGGCAAGACAAAAGGGCTCCCGAAGGAGCCCCTGCAAAAGCCGGGAGCAGGCCTCAGCCCTTGCCATGCTTGGCAATCAGTGCTTTGGCCGTGCTGAGCAACTTCTTGCCGTCAAAGCCGCGCTTGTTCATGTCGGCCACCCATTCATCGTCCACATTGCTGGAGAGCTTGGCAAACTCTTCAGTCTGTGCCTTGGTGAATTGGTAGATGGTGTTATTGCGGTCAACCGCTGTCTTGCGCCCAGGCACATCATTGCCCTGCTGAACTTTGCCCAGCCAGCCAGAGGTGGCCAGCCCGGAGTTGTTGTCGATCACCTTTTTCAGGTCGGGCGGCAAGGACTCATACTTCTTCCTGTTCATGGCCATCACGAACGTGGTGGTGTAGAGCCCGGGCATGTCAGACGGGAACTCGCTGTGGTACTTGGTTAACTCATTGACCTTGACGGCAGGCACCACTTCCCAGGGAATGGCGCAGGCGTCGATGGTCCCCTTGGAGAGGGCATCCGGAATTTGCGGCAGGGGCATGCCAACCGGTGTGGCTCCAATGGACTGCAGCAACTTGGTGACCTGGCGGGTCGGGCCACGAACTTTCATGCCGCGCAGGTCGGCCGCCGATTTGATCTGCTTGTCCTTGGAATGGAACATGCCTGGCCCGTGAACATGCAGGGCCAGCACATGGGTTTCCTTGAATTCATCGGGGGCCATGGTCTGGACATATTCCCAATAGGCCTTCGAGGTGGCTTCGGCATTGTTAAGCATGAAGGGCAGCTCAAAAACCTCGATCCGGGGAAAGCGCCCGGCGGTGTTGCCCGGCAGGGTCCAGACAATGTCGACCACACCGTCACGGGCCTGGTCATAAAGTTGAACCGGCGATCCGCCGAGCTGCATCGCAGGGTAGGCTTCAAACTTGATGCGGCCACCTGATTCCTTCTCGACCTTTTCCATCCAGGGTTTGTGCATGGTCAGCCAGACCCCCGACATGGGTGACATGAAGGTGTGAAATTTGAGGGTCACTGCCTGCTGCGCCTGCGAAGCCAGGGCAGGCGCACCGAGCACTGCTGCAGCGGCCGTGGACTTGAGCAATTTACGACGATCAATCATGAAAGCCTCCTAATTTTTCAAAAGTAAAACACAAGTCATTATGGACAATCTGTGTTAGGGGTAAACCCTCACCCGATGTATTTGACCAGCCATAGGGATATGGCCGGAAAGAACAGCAACAGCAGGGTGCGAATCACGTCGCTGGCGAGAAACGGGAGCACGCCCCGGTAACTTTCAGAGATGGGCACATCCTTGGCCATTCCATTGACCACGTACACATTCAGGCCAACGGGTGGGGCCAGCAGGCCAAAGCCGACGGTCATCAGCACCATGATGCCAAACCAGATGGCCACCGATTCTCTGGGCATCCCAAAATCCAGTCCGATCACCATGGGGAAGAAGATCGGAATGGTCAGCAGGATCATGGACAACTCATCCATGACCGCACCCAGCACCACATAAAACAACATGATGGCAGACACCACCAGCAGTGGCGACAAGCCCCAACCCGAAACCAGGGCGGCAAGTTGGTTGGGGACCTGGGTCAATGCCAGAGCCGCATTCATCAGGTCTGCGCCAATGAAAATCATGAAGATCATGGCGGAACCTTCGGCGGTGGCGTAAAAGCACTGCTTGATCTTGGGCAGCGTCAGTTCGCGTTTGAGGAGGGCTGCCACAAAAGTGGCCGCCGCGCCAATGGCGGCGCCTTCGGTAGGGGTGAAGATGCCACCATAGATGCCGCCAAAGACCAGCAGGAAAATCAGGGCAATGGGCAATACACCGGCCAGCGAGCGGACGGTCAGCTTTTCCTGCACCACGTCATGTTCCGGTGCCTGACCGGGCACCAGGCGCACATAGAGTGCGATAGCGATCATGTAGCCCAACATGGCGATCAGACCCGGCACCATGGCCGCTGCAAACAACTTGGCGATGTTCTGCTCGGTCAGGATGGCGTAAATCACCAAGGGGACAGAGGGCGGAATCAAAATACCCAGGGTGCCCCCGGCGGCCAGAGTACCCGTGGCCAGACGGCCCGAGTAGCCGTGGCGTTTCATTTCAGGTAAGGCGACCGAAGTGACCGTGGCTGCGGTTGCCACCGAGGAGCCGCAGATGGCACCAAAGGCGGCGCTGGCCAGCACCGAGGCCATAGCCAGACCTCCCCGTAGCCGACCCATGACCGCACTGGCAAAGCCGAACAACGCCTTGGAGATGCCACCCTGGGTGGCGAAGTGACCCATCAGAATAAACAGGGGAATCACCGACAGGTCGTAGCTTGCAAAACGCGCAAAGGCCTGGGTGTTGAGAAAGTTGGCCAAAGGCAGCCAGCCCGTCTGGGTCACATAGCCAACACAGCCAGCCACAAACATTGAAATGGCAATCGGCGTGCGCAGTGCCATCAGCACCAACATGATGGCAAAAATCATCAGGGTCAAAGCCAAGGGGGACATCAGCCGGACTCCCCCTCATCGAATCCGGTGGCAGCCTGCCACAGGGCAATCAGTCCGGTCAGGGCCAGCGGAGGGACCATGAGGCAATACACAACCCACTCCGGAAAACCGAGCATCATGCTGCCCGATTGCGTGCTCCAGGCGCTCATTCCCCCCAGCGCTGATCGCCAGGTCAGCAGAGCCATGGACAGGCCCAGCAGCAAGGCGCCAACGCGGTCCAGCACAGTGTTGACACCCGGGCTGGCTTTGCTGGTGAAGAAGTCAACGATGATATTGCCTCGTTTGATTTGGCACCAGGGCATGAAGAGCGCGATGGCGGCACCGGCAGCTACGGCTGTAAGCTCAAAATCACCGACCAGGGTTCTGCCGGTGGTGTTGCGCCCGATCACGCTGACACAGGTAATCAGGGTGATCAGGGTGAGCAGCGCACCCGCCAGAATGGCAGACAGTTTGGCTAGTGATTCAAGCAGTCGGCCCATGGCGCCAGAATTTAAATGACTTTGACCGAGATCGGTGCAAGACCGCTGACGCCACCCGTCATGGTATCGCCCGCCACCACGGCGGCCACGCCTTCGGGCGTCCCT
>JAFMFB010000047.1 GCA_017856435.1 Burkholderiaceae bacterium | reverse complement strand
ACCAGCGATGACGACATGATGAACCTGGCGCTGTGGCTGAAGAAAAATGGTTTTCGGGCGGATCAGGTCCAGACCTTCTACCCAAGTCCCATGGCCACCGCCACCACCATGTACCACAGCGGCTTGAACACGCTCAAAGGTATTCATCGCGATAGTCGGTCCGAAAAGGTCGATGTGGTGCGAGGTGAGCGTCGCCGTCGCTTGCACAAGGCTTTTTTGCGCTACCACGATCCCAACAACTGGCCCCTGCTGCGCGACGCGCTCAAAGCCATGGGCCGCGCTGACCTGATCGGCAACGGCAAACAGCATCTGATCCCCAGTTACCAGCCCCTCACCGATGGCAGTTATCAGAGTGCCCGCCGCAAAAACAGCACTTCGGCGCCCGCATCGTCTGGCAAGCCGTCGCTCAAGCGAACATCCTTCCCCGGCCAACCCGCGCAGGGTGCGCTTTTGACGCAGCATACGGGCCTGCCCCCAAGGGAACAGGGAAGCCGCCAGGGTCAATCTGAATTTGGCGGTAACAAAAAACAGGGTGTCAGCGTTAGCCGTACGAACCGGTCTGGTCCAGCCCGCAGGGGTTGAAGCCAGAAAATTTATTACGCCCTGAGCGGTGCCCCTCCCACGAGAGACTTTCGAGCCAATTTCATTGGCGACAGCGTGATAGGGAGTAGGGCCGTTCAGCGCGGCAGGGTGTGCAGTGGCAGGTCGTTCTGGCTGGCCAGCTTTTCCAGTTGTTTGCAGGTTCGGGATTGAAAGAACTTTGTCAATGCCTGGTGGGTTGTCGCTGCGTTCATGGCCTTGAAGTCACTGGCTGAAATGCCCGCAGCTTCACACAGACCCTTGGCAAAGTGCGGCTCCAGCGCAGCCACACAGACACGCCCGTCTTTGCAGGCATACACCTTGTAGCCTGCGTGCGCACCGCCCACCACCCCCTTGGCTTGGGTGAGTCCCCAAGCCCGAGGCAGGGCAAGCCAGGCAGCCGCCTGGGACAGGGCCACCTCACGGTAGACCCCTTGCCCATGCATGCGCTGGTGCAGCACTGCCTGCAGCACCGCCTCGCTGGCCATCAGGGCTCCGCTCATATCGGCAAACAGGGTCGTGGGCAGGTTCAGCTCACTGACCAGATCGTGTTCGGCCAGATAGGTCAGGTCATGGCCCGGGATTTCAGCCTGAGCGCCAGGCCCCCCGACGATGGCCACCTGACTCAGCTGGGGGTAGGTGCGGTGCAGTGCACGCCAGCCCAGACCCAGTCGCCTGAGTGCTGAAGGTCTGAAGGATGTGAGCAGCACATCGCAACGCGTCAATGCCTGATGCAGGCGTGACAGACCAGCCTTCGATTTGAGGTCGAGCTTGAGGACGCGAATATGGTCGTGCAGTTGGACGTAGGCACTGGGGTTGAAGGCCAGCATGGGGTCGCCAGCTGGGGGCTCAATCTTGCTGCAACGCGCGCCCATCAGGCGGCAACGCAGCAAGGCGGCCGGTCCGGGCAGGTTAAGTGCCAGGCTCAGGACGCGAACGCCCTGCAAGGGCCTGAATCGGAGGGGGCCAGTTGACTGCATACGAGCTTATTTATCGTCTCAATCAAAGCGCGTTGTCTCAGAGGCCGAAATTCAAAGGCAGACCGACATAGTTTTCTGCGATGGTACGCATGCCCGAATCGCTGTGAACCAGGTAGTCAAGCTCGGCTTCCTGCAGTTTCTGGTTGATTTCACCAGCTTCTGGAAAGCGGTGCATCAATTGGGTGAACCACCAGGAAAAGCGCTCGGCACGCCAGATGCGTTTGAGTGCGGTCTCGGAATAATGATTCAGGCCGGCTGAGGATTTCTCCAGGTAATGCTCGCGCAGGGCATCAAACAGATACTTCACATCGGTGGCCGCCAGGTTCAGGCCTTTGGCACCGGTGGGTGGCACGATATGACCGGCATCACCGGCCAGGAACAGGCGATGAAAGCGCAACGGTTCGCTGACAAAGCTGCGCAAGGGTGCGATGCTTTTTTCCAGGCTGGGCCCGGTGACCAATTGCTGGCCTGCCTCTTGGTCCAGACGCAGCCGCAGTTCCTGCCAGAAATCTTCATCCGACCAGTTCTCTACCTTGTCAGTCAAGGGGACCTGCAGGTAATAGCGGCTGCGGTTCATGCTGCGCATGGAACACAGGGCAAAGCCGCGCGGGCTGTTGGCATAGATCAGCTCTTCATGTACTGGCGGCGTATCTGACAGCAGACCCAGCCAGCCAAAGGGGTAGACTTTTTCGTACTCCTGCAAGGCACTGCGCGGCACACTGGCGCGGCAGACCCCGTGAAACCCATCACACCCGGCAATGAAGTCGCAGGCCAGTTCATGTGTCTTGCCCTCTTTCTCATAGGTGACACGCGGGTGGTCGGTATCAAAGTCCAGCACCTGCACACGGTCAGCCTGGTAAATCGTGGTCAAGCCGGCCAGCTGGCGAGCTTCCATCAGGTCTTTGGTCACTTCGGTCTGGCCGTAGACCATCACATGGCGACCACCCGTGAGTCGGTCCAGATTGATGCGGTGGCGTTGCCCCTTGAACAGCATGTCAAAGCCGTTGTGCACCAGGCCTTGCTGATGCATGCGGGTTCCGACGCCCGCCTCATCCATCAGATCGATCGTGACCTGTTCCAGGACGCCGGCACGGATGCGCGACAGCACATAGTCTGCCGACTGTCGCTCCAGAATGACGGCATCAATACCGGCAGTGTGTAGCAACTGGCCGAGCAAGAGCCCGGAAGGGCCGGCCCCAATGATGGCGACCTGGGTACGCATTGATTTCTCCACGGAAGGGGTTATGACGACAGAGGAATGGGCGAGATTGTCCCTGAATGACGGTGCGGTTTGTCCAATTTGCCGCTCAGGTCATACGCCCAGAAAGCCGGGGAGGGCCGGGTCTTTCGCGACGACAGAGGAGTCGCCCTCCAGTACCACCTGGCCCTTTTGCAAGACCATGGCCCGGTCGCTGCGGGCAAGCACCTTGCGCCAGTCACGGTCCACGATCAGGGTGGCCATGCCGGCAGCACGGATGTCATCGACCACGCGCCAGATTTCCCGCACGATCAGAGGCGCCAGACCTTCGGTGGCCTCGTCCAGAATGATTAGTTCAGGGTGGGTCATCAGGGCGCGTCCAATCGACATCATTTGCTGCTCGCCGCCCGAGAGTTGACCGCCCATCTGGTTCAGCCTTTCAGCCAGTCGAGGAAAGGTGGTCAATATGCGATCCAGCGTCCATTCCCGTCGTCCGTCGCGTCCGGGTCGAGCGGCCATGATCAGGTTTTCACGTACCGACAGGTTGGGAAAAATACTTCGCCCCTCCGGAACATAGGCGACGCCCAGGCGCGCGACCTGGTGCGGCCGGGCGTGCGTAGCATCCTGACCAAAGAGGTGAATGCTGCCCTCACGTTGGGCGACATGCCCGATCAGGGATCGGATCAGGGTACTTTTGCCCATGCCGTTGCGACCCAAGAGCCCCAGCGTCTGTCCGCGTGCGATCTTCAGATCCACACCATGCAACACATGGCTGGAGCCGTACCAGGCGTGGATGGCATGAGCATCGACAATCAGTTCTTGTGCCATCAATGTTCCTCACCGAGGTAGGCAGACTGCACCTCAGGGTTGTTGCGAACATCCTCGGGGGTGCCGCTGGCCACTTGGCAACCGTTGACCATGACGGTAATTCGGTCGGCAATTCTGAAGACAGCATCCATGTCGTGTTCGACCAGCAGAATGGCGTGTCCTGGCTTCAGCTCATCAAGCAAAGCCAGCATGCGATCGGTTTCCTCGGCCCCCATGCCAGCCAAGGGTTCATCCAGCAGGAGCACCTGCGGCTCAGTAGCCAGGCACATGGCAATTTCCAGCTGACGCTTTTGTCCGTGCGAGAGCAGACCGGCGGGGCGATCCATCAGGTCACCCAGACCCACACGGCGCGCAGCATGGCTGGCGACGGCACTGCTGTCGGGGCAATGCCTGGCCGATTGCCAGATGGCCCAGGGCTTTTGCCAGTGTGCCTGGGCCGACAGACGGCAATTCTCGAAGACCGTGAAGCTGGGGAAAATGGTGTTGCGCTGATAACTACGCCCCAGACCGGCACGGGCGCGGCGCGGCTGTGACCAGTTGCTGACATCCTGGCCCAGCAATTCAACCCGACCTTCGCTGGGAGGGTATTCACCGGACAGCAAGTTGATCAGGGTCGATTTGCCGGCGCCGTTGGTGCCGATGACGGCGTGCACCGTGCCGCGCTCCAGATCCAGCGAGACCTGGTTGACGGCCACCACACCGCCCCAGCGGCGAGTCAATTCAAGTCCCCGCAGCAGGATTTCAGAGGTCATCTTCAGCCTCCTCATGACGTGGGTTGCGCAATCCACCCAGGCGCTGAGAAATTTGCTCGGGCAATCCAACCAGCCCACGCGGCAGCAGGGCCACGCTGGCGATGATGGTCAGGCCCAGACTCAGATGCCAGTGCTTGGCAAATGACCCAAAGATCGCTTCAGACATGAACAATTCCTGCAGCAGCACAAAGGCAAAAGCGCCAATTAATGCACCACGCAGATGACCCAGGCCGCCAAAAATAATCATGATCAGCACAGCGCCCGATTGGTGCCAGCCCAGCATTTCAGGATTGACAAAGCCGTCCTTGACGGCAAAGAGAAAGCCGGCCAGTCCAGCCAAGGCGCCCGAAATCACAAAGGCCGCCAGTTTGTACGGGTAGGTGGAAAAGCCAGTAGCACGCATGCGCTGTTCGTTGACGCGAATGCCCGCCAAGGCGCGACCGAAGCGTGACTGCAACAACAGGGCCAACAAGCCAAAGGTGCCGATCAGACTGGCCAGGGTAAAGCCATACAGCTGCATCGGGCGGTCCAGGTCCAGCAAGGCCCCCATGATTGGTTTGGCATTCAGATAGATGCCGTCGGTGCCTCCACCCAGGGGGGTGTCATGAATCACGTAAAAAGCCATCTGGGCAAAGGCCAGCGTGACCATGATGAAGTAGACCCCCTTGGTACGCAGGGAAAGTGCGCCCATGAAGAGGGCATAGGCACCCGCCACACCCATGGCGGCAGGCAACAGCCACAGCAGAGAGCTTGGCTCATAGCCGGGCGAGAGCAGCACGGTGGCATAGGCGCCCAGTCCAAAAAACGCGGCCTGGCCAAAACAGACCAGCCCAGTGCTGCCGACTAGAAGTTCCAGGCTGAGCGCAAAAATGGCGTACACCATGATCTTGCTGATCAGGTCGATGCCATACTTTCCAGCCACCAGCGGATAGAGTGCCAGCGCCACAAAGGCGGCGATCACAAAAGCATATTTAGGTACAGATCTGCTCATGTCAATCAACCAGCCTTGAATAAGCCCTCAGGCTTCCACAACAGCACCAGTGCCATCATCACGTAGACCAGCACGCCAGCGGCTTGCGGAAAAAAGACATTGCCAAAGGTGTCAACCAGGCCAATCATCAAGGACGCCAGCATGGCCCCCCGGATGGAGCCAATGCCGCCGATGACCACCACCACAAAGCAGATGATCAGTACCTGGTTGCCCATGCCTGGGTAAACCGATGAAACGGGTGCTGCCACCATACCTGCCAGGGCTGCCAGCGCCACCCCCGCAGCAAAGACCACCCGATAGAGAAACTTGATGTCCACGCCCAGGGACTGCACCATCTCACGGTTGCTGGCGCCAGCGCGAATCATCATGCCCAGCCGGGTACGGGAGAACACCAGATACATGCCCAGCGCCAAGGCCAGACAAACCCCCGAGACGAACAATCGATAGATTGGATAGGTCATGATCTCGCCCAGCGCAAAGGAGCCGGACAGCCAAGAGGGCATTGGCGCCCCGTGCACATCATCCCCCAGCAGCATGCTGCGCAGCTCTTCAAAGATCAGAATCAGTCCATAGGTCATCAGCACCTGCTGCAGGTGCTCACGCTCATAGAGAAAACTGAAAAAGGTCCATTCGAGCACATAGCCCAGCAGGACTGAGAGCACCAGACCCACCATGAGGGTGGAGATAAAGCCGCCGCCAAAAGTGTTGGCTACAATCGGTGCCAGCGCATAAGCCATGTACGCCCCAATCATGTAGAAACTGCCATGCGCCAGGTTGATGACACCCATGATGCCGAAAATCAAAGTCAAACCCGACGCCACCAGAAATAGCAGCAAGCCATACTGCAAGGCGTTCAGGCATTGAATGAGAAAGGTGGCGAGTTCCATGAATGGTGGTGAATCTGCTCAGTGGAAAAGATAACTGTGACCTGAATTCGTAGCGCTTACCCCAAGTTCAGACCTGCAGACCTGTGGGAAACCCTTGCAGGTTTTGCAAGTCCAACCTTGGTTAACGGTGCTAGAGCAATTACATCTTGCAGCCACGGCCAGGGTCGGCTAGTGCCTTGCTGGCGATGCCCACAACCTTGTTGGAGTTGCCATCAACTTGCCGCAGATAAAAGTCTTGAACCGGGTTATGGGCCTTGGACAGCGTGAATACGCCGCGCGGGCTATCAATTTTTGCCTTTTGCAGGGCAGCAGCAATATCGGCTTTCTTGCTGACATCACCCTTGACGGCATTCAGACCAATACCCAGCATTTGGGCTGCATCGTAGCCTTGAACCGCATACACGTCAGGCTGCATCTTGAAGGTGTTCGCATAGGCGAGCCGGAACGACTTGTCCTTGGGAACGTTGAGTTCATCGCCGTAGTGCAGCGCAGTTAAGAGTCCTTTGGCAGAAGCGCCTTGTGCCTCTAGGGTGCCATCGGTCAGAAAGCCAGCGCCATAGAGGGGAATCGTCTTTTTGAGACCTGCAGCGTCATAGTCTTTCACGAACTTGACCGCACCACCACCGGCGAAGAAGGTGTAGACCGCATCCGGTTTGAGGGCTGCGATTTCGGTCAGCAGGGCTTGGAATTCAACGTTAGGAAAAGGTACAGCCAGCTCCTTGACTACCTTGCCACCCCCTTTTTCGAAGGCTTCTTTAAAGCCGCCAACCGACTCATCGCCAGCAGCATATTTCCAGGTGATGGTGACCGCGGTCTTGTGCCCCTTTTTGGCTACCACCTCGCCCATGGCATAACCAGGTTGCGAGTTGGAGAAAGAGCTGCGGAAGATATTGGTAGCGCACATCGGGCCAGTGATTGCATCAGCACCACCGTTGGGAACGATCAGCAGCGTGCCGCTTTCCTTGGCTGCCTTGGCCATGGCCATGGCCACGCCCGAGTGAACGCTACCAATGAGCACGTCCACATTGTCGCGCTTGATCAGCTTGTTCACGTTGTCAGTCGCTTTCGGTGGCGCGGATTCATCGTCCACCTTGAAATATTCGATCTCGCGCCCACCCAACTTGCCGCCCTGTTCGCTCACATAGAGTTTGAAGCCGTTTTCGATGGCTACGCCCAAGGCTGCAAAAGTGCCGGTATAGGGCAACATCAGCCCAACCTTCAGTTTGGGTGCGGATTGGGCCATGGCCAGCGGGCTGGCCAGAGCAGCCACAGTCAGCGCCAAAGCAGTGCGTCGAATCAATTTCATATTTATCTCCTTGAAAAAAATAGTTGGTTGCCGTTGAAAAAATTTTGGACTGCAGCGATCACGCGGTCTGGTTGATCTCGATGGGGTGAATGACCACAGTCATTTAGTTCGAGCAGATTACTGCCCTCAACCAGCCTCTGAACGCCGAGTACCTGCTCCATTGTGCCGTATTCGTCCTGGCTACCCTGAATCGCCAATAGTGGGCATCGGATCGCGGCCACATCCGCTTGTATATCCCAGTCTGCAAAGCTGGGGTCCAGCCAGATCCGGTTCCAGCCCCAGAAAGCCGAGTCAGGGTCATCGTGATAACGGGCCAACTTTTCCCGCAGATTCGTACTTTCATAGGCGGTGCGGGCCTGGGCGATGCTTTTCAGGGCAACTTGCTCAACAAATATGTGCGGCGCCAGGACCACGGCCCCTGCAACGCGCTGGGCAAAGTGTGCAGCAAACAACAAGGCAATCGAAGCGCCATCACTGTGACCGAACAACCAGAACCGCTCATCAGGGCGAATGCCAAGGTTCTCCAGCAAGGCGGGCAAGACCTCATCAGCCTGTTGGTGCATGAAATCCGCTTGCCAGACTTCCGCATGGGCCCGGGGCGTCGAGCGGCCGTAGCCCGGGCGCGACCAGACCAGGCCACGGCATCCCAAGGCATCGCACAACTGAGCAGGAAAGTCCTTCCACATGGCCAGCGATCCAAGCCCTTCATGCAGAAAAATAATCAGCGGTGCCTCATGTCGTTGCGGCGCAATCCATTGGTATTCGATCCGGACGGGTCGTTGCCGCCAGAGGATTTCGACGAAACTGACCGATGAATTGGCTGATGAATCGACAGATGGATTGACCAAGGGATTGGTCAAAGGATCGAAAGCAGGTTTGGCAACCGTTGCCACACCCGCTCCGAGGCCAATTTCCATCTCGACTGGCGAAAGCATGAAATTCACCCCTTCTTATTCTCTTGATCACGCAGCTTGAAACGCTGGATTTTGCCGGTGGCGGTTTTGGGCAGGTCGGCCACGAATTCAATGAAGCGAGGGTATTTGTAGGGCGCCAGGCGCTCCTTCACAAACGCCTTGAGTTCGCCCTCGTCGGCGCTGGCCCCGGGTTTGAACACCACAAAGGCCTTGGTCTTGGTCAGGCCGTCGGTGTCTTCCTTGCCGATCACGGCAGCTTCAAGCACAGCCGGGTGCTGGACCAGCGTGGCCTCAACTTCAAACGGCGAGACGTAGATGCCGCTGACCTTGAGCATGTCATCGCTGCGTCCACTGTAGGTGAAGGTGCCGTCCGGGTTGCGCACATACTTGTCGCCGCTCTTGGTCCAGTTGCCCTGGAAGGTCTCGCGCGATTTGACGCGGTTGCCCCAGTACATCATGGCGCTGGAGGGTCCCTGGATGTAAAGGTCGCCCGGTTCGCCGTCGGGCACGTCCTTGCCGTCTTCACCCACCAACTTGATCTCGTAGCCAGGCACGGGCCAACCTGTCGTGCCATAGCGCACCGCCTCGGGCCGGTTGGAGAGGAAGATGTGCAGCATTTCGGTGGAGCCAATGCCGTCGACGATGTCCACGCCGAAGTGCGCCTTGAAGCGCTCGCCGAGCTCCGAGGGCAGGGCCTCACCGGCAGAAGACACCAGGCGCAGGCGCAAGGCATCGCGAGCCGGCAGGCCGGGGTGGGCCAGCATGCCCGCAAAACCGGTGGGCGCACCGTAGAACACCGTGGGATGCACACCGCCGACACCACCCAGCCAGCGCTTGAAGACGGCGTCCGGCGTGGGCCGCTCAGCCATCAAGACGGTGGTCGCGCCCACACTCATCGGAAACGTCAGGCCATTACCCAGGCCGTAGGCAAAGAACAGCTTGGCGGCTGAAAACGCCACGTCACTCTCCTGCAAAGCCAATACGCCCTTGCCATAGAGCTCTGCGGTCCAGTAGGGGTTGGCGTGCGAATGCACCGTGCCTTTGGGGCGGCCGGTGGAGCCTGATGAATAGAGCCAGAAGCCTGGGTCGTCGGGCTGGGTGTTGGCGGCTTTGCCGGCGGGTGTTTGAGCGCTCAAAAAGGCCTCGAAGTCCACCTCGCCGTCTTGCAAAGGCGCCACCGGACGCGACACCACCACGGTGTGCACTTCGTGTTCTCCCAGGGCCATGGCAGCCTTGACCGTGGAAAGCAGGGCGCCCGAGACCAGCACCGCTTGGGCACGAGAGTTCTCGAGCATGTAGGCGTAGTCTTCAGCGGTCAGCAGGGTGTTAACCGCCACGGGAACCACACCGGCGAACATGGCGCCCAGAAAGCTCACCGGCCAGTCGTTGCAGTCGTGCATCAACAAGAGCACGCGCTCCTCGCGCTTGAGCCCAGCAGCGCGCAAAGCGGCCCCCATGCGGCGCACGCGCTCTTCGAGCTGGGCGTAGGTCAAGGTGCCGAGGTCGTCCACAACTGCCGCCTTGTTCGGACGAGCACTGTTGATGTCGATCAGATGTTGTGCGAAGTTGAAGCGATCGCCCGGCGGCGTGACGTTCGGGGTCTGGGCTGCGGTGGTCATGGTTAGGTCTCCTTAGGGGGTGGTCGATACGGTCCTGACGTGGCTTTTGTGCCAGCACCTCGGTGCCGGCTTGCCATGCGCCGTGGCCTTAAGCGCGGGTGAATTCAATACTGCCTTGGGGTAACAAGTAAAGAACCAGTGAGCGACCCTGGCTGACGGTGGGGCGGTGTGCGCTCTGGGGTGGATAGACCCACCATCCGGCAGGCTGGCCGTCGAATTGCGCGCCGTCGTCGATGGGCATGATCAGGTCGATTTCGCCATTGGGGTGGCTGTGGTGGGGGCCAGCGATGTTGTTCATGTCAACCACATCCACCGAAAAGCCGTGCAGGTCGTCGGCGGGTTTGAAGATGCGGCCATATCGGATGCCACCGGCCACGCGGTCGCACAGCCAGCCATCCTTGACGCCGACCTCGCACAGCGCGCGCAGCGCTTTGTAGGTAGCGCTGTCGGGGCCATGGTTGGCATTGAGCCAAGCACCTAGTTCGTCGTTCAAGGGACGGCCGGCCAACTGGGCGGTGAGTTGGCTGACTTGTTCACGCAGTGCACTGGGGTTCATTTCCATGTCCTTTGAGGGATTTTCAATCCGGGGTCTTGCAATTTCTGCCAATATGAATTATTGTGCGTACATGAACGATAAATCGTAAAAGCATTCATGTCAAGCACTATATTGCATAAAACAGCATTAAAGCCGGCTTCAGGGTCCTCGGGTGTGGCGGATAGCGCAACCGAGACCTTGTCGGATATCGCCGCCGGCAAGCCTGAGGAGCGCCATGCGTTTTTATTGGCGCTGGGTGAAAGGGCACGTTCCCTGCGCGCCCGACGTGGCATGACGAGAAAGGCTGTGGCCGTGGCCGCTGGCATCTCTGAGCGGCACCTGGCCAACTTGGAGTACGGTGAAGGCAACGCCTCGATTCTGGTGCTGTTGCAGGTCTCCCAAGCCCTGCAATGTAGCCTGGCGGAATTAATCGGGGATTTCACCACCTCGTCGCCTGAGTGGCTGTTGGTGCGCGAGATGCTGAAAGACTGCGATGAAGCTGTCCTGGGGCGGGTGCGCCAAACCATTGGCGAGATGCTGGGTAGGGGGGGCGTATCCCAGTCCAACCGTCGCATCGCACTGGTGGGCTTGCGCGGCGCGGGCAAGTCCACCCTGGGTGCGATGCTTGCCAAAGACCTGGGCTTTCCATATATAGAGATGAGTCACCAGATCGAGCAGTTCGCCGGTTGCAGTGTCGCTGAAATTCAGGCCTTGTATGGCATGAACGCCTACCGCCGCTACGAGCGCCGTGCGCTGGAGGAGACCATTCAGACCTATCCCGAGGCTGTGATCGCTACGCCAGGCGGGTTGGTCTCAGAACCTGCTACTTTTAACGAGTTGTTGAACAACTGCACCACGGTTTGGCTGCAGGCCGACGCCGAAGACCATATGCGCCGGGTTCAGGCGCAGGGCGACTTGCGACCCATGGCAGCCAGCCGCGAGGCCATGCAAGACCTCAAGGGCATTCTCGCCGGGCGCAACGCTTTTTATTCGAAGGCGCAGTACAAGGTGGACACCAGCGCCCAGCCTCTGCAAGCCACGTTTGAGCGTCTGCGTCAGGTAGTGCGTAAGGCGCTGAACCTCCCAGTTTGAACTTTTTTAAAAAGGATGAAAAAAAGTGCACAAAAGTGCTTGACGTGTTAAAAATCATGCAGTATTATTCATACATCTGCTGCGAGTGTATGCAGTTTTATTCACAAACACGATCAAGGAGCTAGTATGAGCAACACCGTTGCACCCCGCGTTGAGTACCAAACCCATCCGTCCAAGTATCACCACCTGAACGTGAGCTACAACGGTCCTGTGGCCACGCTGAAGATCGATATCGACGAGAACGCCGGCTTACGTCCGGGCTACAAGCTCAAGCTCAACAGCTACGACCTGGGCGTGGACATCGAACTCAACGATGCCATCAATCGCATCCGTTTTGAGCACCCCGAAGTGCGCACCGTGGTGGTGACCAGCGGCAAGGACAAAGTGTTCTGCTCGGGCGCCAACATTTTCATGCTGGGTGTGTCCAGCCACGCCTGGAAAGTGAACTTCTGTAAGTTCACCAACGAAACCCGCAACGGACTGGAAGATTCCTCCAAGTTTTCGGGTCTGAAGTTCCTGGCAGCCGTGAACGGCGCCTGCGCTGGTGGTGGCTACGAGTTGGCCCTGGCTTGTGACGAGATCATGTTGGTTGACGACCGCTCCAGCGCCGTGAGCCTGCCTGAAGTGCCCCTGCTGGGCGTGTTGCCCGGTACCGGCGGCCTGACCCGCGTGACCGACAAGCGCAAAGTGCGCCATGACCTGGCTGATATTTTCTGCACCAGCGTGGAAGGTGTTCGCGGTCAAAAAGCCAAAGACTGGCGCCTGGTCGATGAAATCGCCAAGCCTCAAGTGTTTGCTGACAAGGTTCAGGTCCGCGCCCTGGAACTGGCTGCACAAAGCGACCGCCCTGCCAATGGCAAAGGCGTTGAACTCACGCCCCTGAACCGCACCGTCGAAGCCGACGCTCTGCGTTACCAACACGTCACCGTTGAGATCGACCGCGCCAAGCGCACCGCCACCTTCACCGTGAAGGCTCCGAGCGGCGCCCAGCCCAGCGACATCGCCGGCATCGAAGCCGCTGGTGTGAACTGGTACCCGCTGGCCATGGCACGTGAACTCGAAGACGCGATCCTCCAGATGCGCACCAACGAGCTCGACATTGGCCTGTGGCTGATCAAGACCTCTGGTGATGCCGCTGCCATGTTGTCCAGCGACGCTGTCATGCTGGCCAACCAGCAGCACTGGCTGGTGCGCGAGACCATTGGTCTGCTGCGTCGCACGCTGTCGCGCCTGGATGTGTCCTCGCGCAGCCTGTTTGCCCTGATCGAGCAGGGTTCCTGCTTTGCCGGCACCCTGTTGGAGCTTGCGCTGGCTTGTGACCGCAGCTACATGCTGGCCCTGCCCGATGACGCCGCTGCTCCGACCATCACGGTTGGCGAGGTGAGCTTTGGCCTGTACCCCATGGCCACCGAGCAAAGCCGCCTGCAGCGCCGCTTCTACGAAGAACAACCGGCTCTGGAAGCTGTGCGCGGTGCCGCTGGCAAGGCGCTCAACGCCGATGCCGCCATGGCCCTGGGCCTGATCACCTCCAACCCAGATGACATCGACTGGGCCGATGAAGTGCGTATCGCTTGTGAAGAGCGTGTGGCCATGTCGCCTGATTCTCTCACCGGCCTGGAAGCCAACCTGCGCTTCAATGGCACCGAGAACATGGTGACACGCGTCTTCGGTCGCCTGACCGCCTGGCAGAACTGGATCTTCCAGCGCCCCAACGCGGTTGGCGAAAAAGGTGCTCTGAAGGTGTACGGCAAGGGCGACAAGGCCCAGTTTGACTGGAACCGGGTGTGAGCTGAAGCAGCTGACACTTGCCCTAAGCAAAACCCATACATCACGAAATTTTTTGAATTTAAACCTGGAGAACTAACATGACTGGTATCAATTACAGCGAGAAGATTCCCAACAACGTCAATCTCAGCGAAGACCGCACGTTGCAGCGCGCACTGGAGAGCTGGCAGCCTGACTTCATCAACTGGTGGGACGACATGGGCCCTGAGGGCACCACCGACGCTAGCGTCTATCTGCGCACCGCCGTGAGCGTCGACCCGCAAGGCTGGGCCCAGTTCGGCCACGTCAAGATGCGTGACTACCGTTGGGGCATCTTCCTGAACCCCGGCGAAGCCGATCGCAAGATCCATTTTGGCGACCACATGGGCGAAAAAGCCTGGAACGACGTGCCTGGCGAGTACCGTGCCAACCTGCGCCGCATCATCGTGACGCAAGGTGACACCGAGCCGGCATCGGTTGAGCAGCAGCGCCACCTGGGCATGACCGCACCGAGCATGTACGACCTGCGCAACCTGTTCCAGATCAACGTGGAAGAAGGCCGCCACCTGTGGGCCATGGT
Source organism: Burkholderiaceae bacterium (assembly GCA_017856435.1). GTDB lineage: Bacteria > Pseudomonadota > Gammaproteobacteria > Burkholderiales > Burkholderiaceae_C > Hylemonella. The sequence continues at coordinate 2,522 of JAFMFB010000047.1, read as the reverse complement.
CTATCTGCTGCACAAGCATTTTGGCCGTGATGGCCGTGAGGAAGCCGATGCGCTGCTGGTGCGCCGTTCTGGCCAGGAAGACAACCCCCGTATCCTGCAGGCCTTCAACGAGCAAACGCCGGATTGGCTGAGCTTCTTCATGTTCACCTACTTTACCGACCGTGACGGCAAGTTCCAGTTGTGCGCACTGGCCGAGTCAGCTTTTGATCCGCTGGCCCGCACCACCAAGTTCATGCTGACCGAAGAAGCACACCACATGTTTGTGGGCGAGTCTGGCGTGGGCCGCGTGATCAACCGCACCTGCCAGGTGATGAACGAGCTCAAGACCGACGACCCCAAGAAACTGCGCGAAGCCGGTGTGATTGACCTGCCCACCTTGCAGCGTTACCTGAACTTCCACTTCTCTGTCACCGTTGACCTCTTTGGTGCCGACGAGTCGTCCAACGCCGCCACCTTCTACTCCACCGGTCTGAAAGGCCGCTACGAAGAAGGCAAGCGCACCGATGACCACCAACTGCGTGGCCAGACCTACAAGGTCCTGCACGTGGTCAACGGCCAATTGGTGGAAAAAGAAGTGCCGATGCTCAATGCCTTGAACGAAGTGCTGCGCGATGACTACATCAAAGACAGCATCGCTGGCGTCGAGCGCTGGAACAAGCTGATTGAGAAGGCCGGCATTCCCTTCCGCCTGAAGACACCACACAAGGCATTCCACCGCAATATCGGCGCGCTGGCTGGCGTGAAAGTGTCCCCCGAAGGCCGCGTGGTGAGCGAGGCCGAGTGGAACGCCAAGGTCGATGAGTGGCTGCCTTCTGCTACAGACCGCGCCTTCGTGGCCAGCCTGATGGGCCGTTGCGTTGAGCCAGGCAAGTTTGCCAACTGGATTGCACCGCCTGCCATGGGCATCAACCGCCAGCCGGTTGATTTCGAGTACGTGCGTTTCAACTGAAACGTATCATCGCGAGTTACACCTCTCACAAAAGAACGGAGACAACCATGGGCGTATCTGAAGCTGGAGTGATCAAGCAACACTTGATTGATCCAGAAATCTGCATCCGTTGCAACACCTGCGAGACCATGTGCCCGCAGGACGCAATCACCCATGACAGCAACAACTATGTGGTGGATGCGCTCAAGTGCAACTGGTGCAACGCCTGCATATCGCCCTGTCCGACTGGTTCGATCGACAACTACCGCACCATGCCCAAGGTGCGTGCCTATTCGCTGGATGAGCAGTTCAGTTGGGGTAGTTTGCCGGCCGAACTCAGTGCGGATGAACTGGCTGAAGCAGGGGGTGTGATCGATTCCGATGAGTCGCAGTCTGCGCAATCAACGGAGTCGTCCGCGGCCAGCGCTGCCGTCACCGCGCAGGCAGACAAAGCACAGAACCCTGGTGCTACCGTACCGCCCTGGTCGGCGGCTCACCCCTACACCAATTTGTACGGGCCAAAGGCTGCACAAAAATCCATTCGTGCCACGGTGAGCGGCAATGTGCGAGTGACCGAAGTGGGCAAGGACTATGACACCCACCATATCGTGCTGGATTTCGGTGCCACGCCGTTCCCGGTGCTGGAGGGGCAATCGATTGGCGTGATTCCACCGGGCGAGGATGACAAGGGTCGCGCACACCATGCGCGCCAGTACAGCATTGCCAGCCCGCGCAATGGCGAGCGCCCGGGCTACAACAATCTGTCGCTGACCATCAAGCGGGTGCTGGAAGACCACGAAGGCAAGCCGGTGCGCGGTGTGGCCAGCAACTATATGTGTGACCTGAAGGTGGGTGACACGGTAGAGGTGATTGGCCCGTTTGGCACCAGCTTCCTGATGCCCAACCACCCCAAATCAAGTGTCGTGATGATTTGCACCGGCACCGGATCTGCCCCGATGCGCGCGATGACCGAGTGGCGCAGGCGTTTGCGCGCCTCCGGCAAATTCGAGGGTGGCAAGCTGATGTTGTTCTTTGGCGCCCGGACCAAGGAAGAGCTGCCTTACTTCGGACCCTTGCAAAACCTGCCCAAAGACTTCATCGACATTCAGATGGCGTTTAGTCGTACACCGGGCCAGCCCAAGTGCTATGTGCAGGACCTGATGCGAAATCGGGCCGCCGATCTGGCGCCGCTGTTGCAAGATCCCAATGCCTATTTCTATGTCTGTGGTCTGAAGTCGATGGAAGAAGGCGTGTTGATGGCACTAAGCGATGTGGCCCAGCAATCAGGATTGGATTGGCCGGCTATTTCGGAAGGCTTGCGCCGCGATGGTCGCCTGCATCTGGAAACCTATTGAGGCGGATCGGCGCAGTTGCAGTGAGGAATTGAGATTAAGGTTTTCCTGAGTGCAGTTTCCCTTTGCTCAGACCTCAAATTTTCGGAAAACGGCTGGAGAGCCCAAAAAATTCAGCTACAATTTCTGTCTTCACAGTAAGCATTGTTACCGTCACTGCTAACTGAGAGCAATGGGACGTTAGCTCAGTTGGTAGAGCAGCGGACTTTTAATCCGTTGGTCGCAGGTTCGAATCCTGCACG
>JAFMFB010000016.1 GCA_017856435.1 Burkholderiaceae bacterium | reverse complement strand
CGGGTGACATAGGCCAGGCGGCATTCGCGCACCATGGCGCTGGTGGCCACATTGCAAATGGTGAGGGTCTGGGTCATGCCCAGGGATTGCGCGTGGCGTAAGGCCGCCAAGGTGTCTGCCGTCTCGCCCGACTGGCTGATCGTCACCACCAGGGTGCGCGGATTGGGCACGGAATCGCGGTAACGGTATTCGCTGGCCACTTCAATCTGGGTTGGAATTTTGGCGATGCTCTCCAACCAGTACTTGGCGGCACAACCGCTGTAGTAACTGGTACCGCAAGCCAGAATCAGCACCGAATCAACCGACTTCAGGACCGACTCGGCCATATCGCCAAACAAACCGGGGACGATCCCTTCCACGCCCTGCAAAGTGTCGGCAATGGCGCCGGGTTGTTCAAAAATTTCCTTTTGCATGTAGTGGCGGTAGGGGCCCAGCTCGACCGCGCCACTGTGGGCCTGAACGGTTCGTACCGCGCGTTGCACCGGCTTGTGCTGTCGGTCAAAGACCGCATAGCTGCCCAACCGGATATCCACCACATCGCCCTCTTCCAGGTAGACGATCTGATCGGTCACGCCAGCCAGGGCCATAGCATCGCTGGCCAGATAGTTGCCCGGCTCGTCCTTGCCCACCCCAAGGATCAGGGGGGAACCCGAGCGCGCGCCCACCACCCGTTGCGGCTCGTCCAGGTGATACACCGCAATGGCATAGGCACCTTGTAACTGCGTCACGGCCTTTTGGACCGCATGCAGCAAATCACCGGTGTAGAGCGAATCGATCAGATGGGCGATCACCTCGGTGTCGGTCTGGCTGGCAAACGCATAGCCACGCTCGGAAAGCGCTGTTCGCAACTGCTCGTGGTTTTCAATGATGCCGTTGTGCACCAGCCCGACACGCGCCGCGAGCATGGCTGCGTCCGCCCCGGGGCCATGGCTGAAATGGGGATGGGCGTTGTGCACTGCCGGCACACCATGGGTGGCCCAACGGGTATGGGCAATGCCGGTGGTGCCGCTCAGGCCGCTGCTGGCAACCTGCTCTGCCAGCTCAGCCACGCGCGAGGTGCTGCGGGCACGTTGCAGGCTGCCGGGGGCATGAACTGCGACACCGCAAGAGTCATAGCCACGGTATTCGAGCCGCTCCAAGCCCTGCACCAGCACAGGAACAATATTGTGATCCGAGACAGCGCCAACGATGCCACACATGGTTCAAAACTCCCGGGGTTTGATTCAAGCCGAGCCGATGGTAACTGGTCCCAAACACACACTGTGACCAGACAGTGCCTGAAACTTTTCCAAACTATTTCTTTTTTTGCGGCCGTTTCCAGTTGGCAATGGTGACCTGCTTGGCGCGCGCTACGGTCAGCACCCCGGGCTCGGTGTCCCGGGTGATGACTGAGCCACCCCCCACCGTGCCACCGGCTCCGATGGTGACCGGCGCCACCAGCAGGCAGTTGCTGCCAATATGCACATCCGCACCGATTTCGGTGTGGTGCTTGTTCACCCCGTCATAGTTGGCGGTAATGCTGCCCGCTCCGTAATTGACCCGCGCGCCCACCTTGGCGTCGCCGATATAGGCCAGGTGGTTGGCCTTGGCACCCGCGGCCAGGGTGGCATTCTTGACTTCGACAAAGTTGCCGATATGCACCTCTTCAGCCAGCCGGGTGCCGGGTCTGAGGCGGGCAAATGGTCCAATCCGGGCACCTGGGCCAACCTCCACCCCCAAAGCATCACCCTCAATACGGGTAAAGGGCTGAATCTGGGCGCCGGCGGCTATGCGGGCACTGCTGATCACGCAGTTGGCGCCAATCTTGACGCCTTCACCCAGCTCAACCCGCCCCTCAAAGACGCAGTTGACGTCAATTTCCACGTCCTGGCCACAGACCAGTTCACCGCGCACATCCAGACGGGCCGGGTCGGCCAGACGGACCCCCTGCGCCATCAACTGGCGTGCCAGTCGCTGCTGGAAGGCGCGCTCGAGTTCGGCCAATTGAAGTGGGCTATTGATGCCAGCCACCTGCAAGGCATCTTCGATCGGGTGCGCCACCACCGACACACCGTCGCTGACCGCAAACTTCACCACATCGGTCAGGTAGTACTCACCCTGGGCATTGCGGTTGTCCAACCGGGCCAGCCAGGGTTTGAGCAGCATTGCTGGCACAGCCATGATGCCGCTGTAGATCTCCTGGATCTTGCGCTGGGCCTCGGTGGCATCCTTGTGCTCGACAATGCCCAACACATCACCGCTGGCGGCACGCATGATTCGCCCGTAACCGCTGGGATCATCCAGCTTGATCGTCAGCAGGGCCAGGCGCGTTCCATCACACGCTGTGATCAACCCTTGCAGGGTCTGCGCCTCGGTAAGAGGCACATCCCCAGACAACACCAGCACGATGCCATCGTCTGGCAAATGGGGTATGGCTTGTTGCATGGCATGCCCGGTACCCAGTTGAGGCTCCTGTAGGACATAACGCAGCTGTGCCTGGCTGAAGGCAATACCCGACTGCACCTCGGCAGCGCCATGACCGGTAACGACCACCACACCGCGCGGCTTCAGTGCGGCTGAGGTGTCCAGCACGTGCTGCAACAGCGGCTTGCCCGCCAGCCGGTGCAGCACCTTGGGCAACCGGCTTTTCATGCGGGTGCCCTTGCCGGCAGCCATGATGACCACATCCAGGGGTTTTGCTGTTTGAATTACATTCATTGGGTTATGTCCCCGTTATCTGGGCCACTGGCCCGTTATTTCCACATTATCGGTGTCCTGCTGATGCTTGGTCTGTTGGCCGGGTGCAGCGCCATTCGACTCAGCTACAACCACGCCACTTCCCTGACCTATTGGTGGTTAGACAGTTACGCCGATTTTGACAATGACCAGGAAAGCGCCGTGCGGCAACAACTCAACCGCCTGCATGCCTGGCATCGACAAAACGAATTGCCGGCCTATGCGAAATTGTTGGCCGAGATGCACAGTTTGGCCCTGGAAGATGTGACCGAATCCCGGGTCTGCGGCATTACCGAACAGATCCGCCAGCGACTCCTAAGCTTGTCAGATCAGTCAGCGCGCAGCCTGGCTGAGGTGGTTTCATCGCTTGGGCCTGACCAGTACGCTGCCATACAGAAAAAATTCGAAAAGACCAACAAAAAATGGCGCGAGGAATGGCTTGACCTCAGTACAGCGGAATTGGCTGAATACAGACTGGGAAAAGCCAGGGAAAGAGCCGAAAATTTTTATGGCCCGCTGGAAAATAACCAGATTGCCCTGATGCAAAAACAGATCGCTGCGTCAAGCTACAAACCCGGTGTTTCCTGGGTGGAGCGTCAGCGCCGCCAGAAAGACATCCTGAACATCTTGCGGGAACACCGGAGCGGCGCGCGGGCAGCCCATCAGCAAGCCGAGATGATGGCCTTGCTGCGTCGCAGCTTCGAACCCCCTGATGCAGCCTACCGTGCGCAGTCTGAAAAGCTCATTGCTGAAACCTGCCAGATGATCACGGCGCTGCACAACAGCACCACGCCGGTGCAGCGTCGCCATCTGCAGCAAAAACTCAAGGATTACGAGTTAGATGCCCTGACACTGGCAGCCAGAAAAGACTAGCCGCAATAAACGTTCAGTAAAAATCTGGCACTGGCCAGACCACCCCTTGATCGTTCAGGATTGCGTCCAACGGCACATCGTGGGGCTCTGGCTCAAAGTCAGCCACAAAACCATTGGCAAAACCCAGCCCAACGGTAAACGGTCGGGGCTCCAGGGCCTGCAGGGTGCGGTCATAAAAACCACCGCCATAACCCAGCCGGTAGCCGCCGGGGCCGTACCCAACGCAAGGAACGAAGAGCAAAGTCGGCACAATCAATTCGGTGTCTTTGGGCTTGGGTATGCGGTAGGCATCCTCCTCCATCGGACAACCGGGGTACCAGGCATGAAAGCTCAGGGTCTTGTGCACCTTATTGATGACGGGCAGCCCGATACGTCTGGGTTGAGGCTCATCGAGCAGTTCACCATCCTCCTTCCAGCGGTATAGCGCTGGCAAAGGGTCAAACTCGCCCTTGATTGGCCAATAAGCGCCAATCACCAGCTCCTGGCGGGCAATCAGCCAACTGCGCATGACCTGCTGCAACACGTTGTCGAGGTAGGCCCGATCGGGCAGATTCTGCCGACGGGCAATCAAGTCCTGACGCAAGGCTTTCTTTTGTTCCTTCAGCCAGTTGTCCTTGGATGTGTCCATAATTCAGGCATGCATTTACGAGCGATTCTGACATTATTTTTCCTGCTGGCTGGATTGATGTTGCCATTTGCCAGCGCTGCCAAAAAAGTTGCCCCCCCGGATGGCGGCGATGAAGTCATCAGCGAAATGAGCCAGGCCTTCAAGAAAGGGGACCGCAAGCGCCTGAGTGCCCTGCTGCCCAAGGCCCAAGGTCATCGACTGGAGCCCTGGGCAGCCTACTGGGAATTGTCAGCCCGGCTGGACAACGCAAGCAGCGAGGAAATCAGGGCGTTTCTGGACCGTTATGCGGGCAGTTACCAGGAAGACCGCCTGCGCAATGACTGGCTGTTATTGCTGGGCAAGACAGGTGACTGGGCCACGTTCATGGCCGAGTACCCCAAATACCGTATGGGCGATGACCGCTCGGTCCGCTGTTTTGCCCTGCTGACCGAAGCCCAGTCTAGTATCGGCAAGGATGTCTCTGCGCAGGTGAAAGAACTCTGGCTGGCTCTGCGTGAAGTGGATGAGGGTTGTGCGGCGGCAGCGGCCCAGCAATTACAGGCCGGCAAGCTCAAGCCGGATGTAGCCTGGATGCGAGCCCGCCTGGCGTTTGAAAACAGCCGCCCCCATGTGGCTGCCCAGGCCATCGGGCTGATTGACCCCAAGTCTGCTGGCCGCTTGTCAGCCCTGTATGCCAGCCCGGTGCGTTATCTGGACGACAAGGTCACCGCGCTGCGGTCGCGAACCAAGGAACTGGTGACCTTGGCTCTGATCCGGATGGCCACAACCGACTATGAAGCCGCTGCCGCAGAGCTCAACAAGCTGCGCTGGCGTACCCAGCTTACCGAGGAGGAGCGTAGCTGGATCTGGGGGGTGATTGGCAAACGTGCCGCCATGCGGCTGTCGTCTGGCGCGCTTAATTATTTTGCCCGTGGTGAGGATCGGTTCATGCACAGCGATCATCTGACCTGGAAAGCACGTGCCGCCCTGCGGGGAGGGGCCTGGCCAGAGGTTCTCAAGGCCATCGATGCCATGCCCGAGGCCATGCGGCGTGATCCAAGTTGGGTCTACTGGCGCGCGCGCGCATTGTTGGCGATGCCAGGCGATCCAGCAGCGCCCCGGCTGGCCCGAACCCTGCTGGAATCCATCGCCTCGGTACGAGGTTTTTATGAACAGCTCGCCCTGGAGGAGCTTGGGAAACCCATCACGGCACCACCCCACCCTGAACCGGTGACTGGGACTGAAAAAACAGCTGCCCAGAATAATGTTGGTCTGGCGCGCGCCCTGTACGCCATCGAGATCGGTCTGCGCAGCGAGGGGGTGCGCGAATGGAACTACCACACCAATCTGCACGTCCCCGGCGGCATGAACGATCGTGAGTTGCTGGCCGCCGCTGCCTTGGCTTGCGAGCAGCAGGTGTGGGACCGCTGCATCAACACCAGCGAGCGCACCCGCGGCTTGATCGACCTGGAGCAGCGCTTTCCGATGCCCCTCAAGAGCGCCGTCCTGCAACGCACCTCGCAAATTGAGCTCGATCCCGCGTATGTCTATGGGCTGATCCGGCAGGAAAGCCGCTTCATCATGGATGCTAGGTCGAGCGTCGGGGCCTCCGGTCTAATGCAGGTGATGCCAGCCACCGCGCGCTGGACGGCGAAACGGATTGGCTTGAACAACTTCAAGCCCCATCAGATTACCGATCGTGACACAAACATCGCGATTGGCACCGGTTACCTCAAGCTGGTCCTGGAGAACTTCGATGGCTCGCTGCCACTGGCCGCCGCCGCCTACAACGCTGGCCCCAGCCGAGCGCGCAATTGGCGTGGCCAGGATGGGGACCCGATCCTTGAAACTGCGATCTGGGCTGAAAATATTCCCTTCAATGAGACCCGGGACTATGTCAAAAAGGTCATGGCCAACACCAACATCTATGCCATCCTCATCAGCAACAAAGCTCAGTCCCTCAAGGCCCGAATTGGCAGTGTGGGTCCCTTGAGGCCCGGCAGTGCAGCGCTTGACGAGGACCTGCCATGAAAAAAGTTCTGGTGCTGGGCGGCAGTGGCTTTGTCGGTCGACATCTGTGCGAACAACTGGTGCGCGCTGGCTGGCATATCACGGTTGCGACTCGAACCGAAAGTCATGCGGCCCCTGTTCAGCACCTGCCCGGTCTAACCGTACTCAAGGCAGACATCCACGATCCGACAAGCCTGCAAGGGCTGTTGTCAGGTCACACTGCTGTCATCAACCTGGTAGCCATTCTTCATGGCAACCAGCAGCGCTTTGAGCAGACCCATGTCGAACTGCTTGGCCACCTGGCCAGTGCCTGCCAAGCCAGTGGCGTGAGGCGGGTACTGCATGTCAGCGCGCTGGGGGTCAATCCACATAAGCCAGAAGCGGCGCCCTCGCTCTACCTGGCAAGCAAATCACGCGGTGAGGCGCTCTTGCAAAAGGCAGGCCTGCAACTCACTGTCCTGCGCCCCAGCGTCATTTATGGGGCCGACGATCGTTTTCTCAATCTATTTGCCAAATTGCAGCGGATTTTCCCGGTGCTGCCTTTAGCCGGTGCCAAGGCCCGTTTTCAGCCTGTTTGGGTCGAGGATGTTGCTCGCGCCCTGGTGGTTTGCCTTGAGAATCCGCAGACCATTGGCAAGACCTACGAACTCTATGGCCCTGAAATTCTGACTCTGGCTGAATTGGCGCAACTGGCCGCGCAGGGCGCCGGGGTCAACCACGGCAAGGGACGCCCCATCATTGCCTTGCCCGCTCCTTTGGCCCGACTCCAGGCCAGGCTGATGGAGCTGGCCCCTGGCGAACCTCTGATGAGCCGCGACAATCTGGACTCGATGCGGGCCGCCAATATTGCCAGTGGCAACCTTCCCGGGCTTGACGCGCTGGGAATCGAAGCGGCCTCAATCAGGGCGATCGCCCCGAGCTACCTGGCCCGCCCCCATTGATCAGGCCTTGGGTGGGCGCAGATAGGCCTCGATCCTCTGCTTGATGTCTGGCGGCGAGGCGGTTGCCACCAGATCGGCCATGTCCATCGCCCGCGTGTCAGGACGCAAGGCGTTGAGCACCCGGGCACGGGTGGTGGCCGGCACTTCGCAGACCTGCGCCAGCAGGCGCTGCACCCGCTCTGGCCATTGCTCGCTGGCAAGGATCTCGGTCAGCAGGCCGATGCCCAGCAGCCGATCTGCGGGGGTCTTGTCTGCAGATCCGATCAAGGACTGGGCAGCCTCTGCACCAACGCATTGGGCCAGCCGGCGCGAACCCAGCATCAAGCCAAAACGAGCTCCCGGAAATCGAGCGACCACATCATCAGTACCAATACGGTAGCGGCAAGCCACCAACAGATCAGCCCCGGCACCAATCGCAGCCCCATGGGCCAGCGCCAGGGTGTCAAACGGCGCATGGGTCAGTGCCTGCAGCATTTGCTCGATCCGAACAAACTGCAGCAGCAAGTCGGCCTCACTGGCAGCATCGAGTTCACTGAAATCAAAGCCAGCACAAAACCCGGCCCCATTGCCCTGCACGACCAGCAGTCGTGTGCCATCCTGACCTGCCTGCGCGATAGCATCCAGCAAGGCGTCTGCAAGGGCCAGGTTGAGCGCGTTGCGCTTGTTCGGACGGTTCAAAGTGAGGCGCGTCAGAGCGCCTTCCCGTTCAACAATCAGTACGCTCAAGAAAGTTCTCCCAGAATTTCTCCACCGTCCTGTCCCAGCCGGGGTGGGGTTCGACGAATGCTTGCCGACTTGCCGTCAAACTTGAGCGGTGTGCCAACGGTCTGTGTCTGGTGCCCATTGGGCAGGGTCAGCGGCTCGACCCAGCCCGCGGCTACGGTTTGCACATCGCTCACCACATCCGAGTAGCGGTTGATGCGCACACAAGGAACGCCTGCCGCACTGAATTTTTCGATCCAATCAGCCGCTGTCCTGTGCTGCAGTATCGCCTCCAGCATGACCTTCAGAGCCTGCTGATTGGCTGCCCGCAGCGCAGTACTGGCAAAACGGGGGTCGGCTCGCATGTCCTCGCTTTGCACAATGTCACACACCGACTCCCACAGGGCTTGGGTACCGGCCGCCATCACCAGGTAATCATCCTGGGCACGAAAAGCCTGGTAGGGCGCGTTGCGCGGATGGGCCGATCCAAGCTTGACCGGGTTGCGCCCGGTACCGAAGTATTCGCTGGTCTGCAAGGCGGCGATGGCCACTGAAGTGCCCATCATCGGCACATCGATATGCACCCCCTGGCCGGTTTGAGCCACCCGACGCAGCTGGGCGCAAATACTCATGGCGCCATACAGGCCGGCGGTGAAATCAGCTACCGGCACCCCGCATTTGACCGGCGCACCTTCGGCCTCGCCCGTCACGCTCATGATGCCGCTGATGGCCTGGACGGTGACATCAAAGCCGCCCTCTTGCGCACGCGGGCCACTCTGGCCATAGGCCGAAATTGAGCAATAGATCAGGGCCGGATTGATTGCCCGCATGGCGTCGTAGTCCAGCCCCAGACGCTTCATCACGCCGGGCCGGTTGTTCTCGATCAGCACCTGGGCGCGAGCGATCAAGGCCTGGGCCTGGGCATTCTGGGTGGGATCTTTCAAATCCAGGGCAATCGAACGCTTGTTGCGGTTGAGCGAGGCGAAGTTTTCACTCAAACGGTCCTCCTGCGGACCGGTCAGAGGCGGCCAGGCCCGCAGGGTATCGCCGCTTCCGGGTGCCTCGATCTTGACCACATCGGCGCCCAGGTCGGCCAGCAGCATACTGCCAAAGGGACCGGCGGCCACGTTACAAATTTCAATAACGCGAACGCCTTGCAAGGGTAATTGGGGGTTCATGGGGGGTGCTTGCTTCAACAGATACCGAGGGTTGGATTATGACCAAGCGTGCGACCCGCCCAAGGAGGCCTCTTTCAGGAAATCCTCGACCCGAAATAGTCGAGTACCATCCGCTCTCCTTGGTGATCAGAAATAAAAGGAAACTTCTCATGTTGCGCAAAAATTTCCCAGCCCTTCTCCTGGCTGCTGCAGCTATCGCATTAACCGCCGGTTCAGCCCTGGCTCAGGTTTGGCCTGCCCCGGGCAAACCCATTACCTTTATCAATCCCTTTCCACCGGGCGGCGCCGTGGATGCATTTGGCCGTCCCCTGGCCAAGCAGTTGGGCCAGCAATTGGGTGTTCCCACCGTGGTGGACAACCGGGGTGGCGCCGGCGGCACGGTCGGTGCAGCGATTGCCGCCAAGGCCGCCCCCGACGGCTACACCTGGTTTCTGGGCGCGGTTCACCACACCATCGCACCCAGCATGTACCCTCGGCTGAGCTATGACCTGGAGCGTGACTTCGAGCCCGTGGCCATTCTTGGCAATGTGGCCCATGTGCTGGTGGTCAACCCGAAACGGGTGCCAGAAAACACCCTCAAGGAATTGGTCGAGCGTATTCGCAAGAACCCGGGTCGGCTTAACTACGCCTCGACCGGCAGCGGCACTTCGCAACATCTGGTGGGCGAACTGTTCAAGGGGCAGAACAACCTGTTCATCACCCATATCCCTTACCGGGGCACCGGTCCTGCCCTGCAAGATCTGGTGTCCGGGCAGGTCGACATGATGTTTGACACCACCGCCGGCGCGGCCCCCTTCATCAAATCGGGTCAATTGAAAGCCCTGGCCGTGGCCAGCACCAAGCGGGTTCCCGGCTTTGAAAATGTTCCCACCGCTGCCGAAGCGGGCGCGCCGGACTTCGTGGCCTCCAGTTGGTATGCCCTCTGGGCGATCAAGGGCACGCCTAAGCCGATCATTGACAAGATGACCCAGGAAGTTCAAAAAGCGCTGGCCAGCCCGGATATCACCGCCCGCTGGCGTGACCTGGCCGCAGCACCCGGCACGCTCAACCGCGAAGAATTTGCCAAGTTCATTCACAGCGAGATCACCCGTTGGCGCGAAGTGGCCAAACGGGCCAATGCCAAACTGGATTAATCAAGACCGCTAAACTGCCCACCATGGATATCTACATGGTGGGTGGTGCCGTACGGGATGCCTTGCTGGGTTTGACCGTCAAGGACCGCGACTGGGTCGTGGTGGGTGCCACGCCTGAAACCATGACTGCACTGGGCTACCAGCCGGTTGGCAAGGACTTTCCAGTTTTTCTGCACCCACAAACCCAGGACGAATACGCATTGGCCCGCACCGAACGCAAAAGCGGTCGCGGTTACAAGGGCTTTACGGTGCAGGCCGCTCCCGAGGTGACCCTCGAGGAGGATCTGGCCCGGCGCGATCTGACCATCAACGCGATCGCGGTGCACGCCAGCCAGTGTCGGGCGGATGGCAGCTTTCACCGGGCGCACCTGACCGACCCCTACCACGGGCAACGCGATCTGGACCACAAGATCTTTCGCCATGTGACACCCGCCTTTCGCGAGGACCCGGTGCGCATTCTGCGGGTAGCCCGGCTGGCAGCCCGCTTTACCGAATTCTCGGTTGCCGAGGAAACCCAGGCACTGATGCAGCAGATGGTGGACGATGGTGAGGTCGACCACCTTGTCGCCGAGCGTGTCTGGCAGGAACTGAGCCGTGGGCTGATGGAAGCCCAACCTTCCCGCATGTTCGAAGTGCTGCGAAGTTGTGGTGCCCTGCGCCGCCTGCTGCCGGAAGTGGACCGGCTCTGGGGAGTCCCTCAGCGACCTGACTACCACCCCGAAATCGATACCGGCGTGCACCTGATGATGGTGCTGGACATGGCGGCACGATTGAATGCGCCGCTCTCAGTGCGTTTTGCCTGTCTGGGGCACGATCTCGGCAAAGGCACAACACCGCCGGATGTGTTGCCGCGCCACATTGGCCATGAGGAGCGCAGCGTGCGCTTGCTGAATTTTGTCTTTGAACGACTGCGCGTACCCGTGGACTGTCGCGAGCTGGCGACCGTCGTGGCCCGCGAACATGGCCATATTCACCGAAGCGCAGAACTGGGGGCCACGGCCTTGCTGCGTTTGCTGGAACGCTGCGATGCCATTCGCAAGCCGCAGCGTTTTGCCGAAATCCTGTTGGCCTGTGAATGTGATGCCCGGGGTCGGCTGGGCAAGGCCGAGGCTCATTATCCGCAGGCCTCTCGCTTGCAGCAGGTGCTGACCACCGTTCTGGCACTGGATACGCAGCCGATTGCCGAACACGCCGTGGCGCTGGGTCATAGCGGAAAAGAGATCGGCGAAATCATCCACGCTGCGCGCGCCCAAGCCGTTGCACGGGCCCTCGCGCATTCCAGCGCCTGAGGCCGGAAAAGCCATGCCTCGCAACCCGTTCAATCCTGGTCTGGCTGAAGGGGTTCGGCGGTTTGGCTTTCGCAAATGGTATGAGCGCGAACTGCTGTCCAGCCACGCCCATCTGGTGCTGGTGGTGCTGTGCACAATTGCCATGATCGGCACCATGGAAGCGTTTGCTTCAGGCAGTCAGGATGAAAAAATCCTCGATGTCGTCCTGCTGATCATCAGCGGGGCCTTGGGCTTGTGGGCGTTGCGCCGATATCTGTACCTGTTAATGCATGCCGAAGAGGTGGCCAATCAAGCCAGCTGCCCGGCGTGTGGCACTTACGCCCGCTTTGAACTGATGAGAGAAAACCGCTTGACCCAACAAATTGAGGTGCGCTGTCGCCAGTGCGCCCGACATTGGGAAATCAACCCCTGATCAACCCAGGTGGTTGCGCACCCAGGCGCTGATCTGGGCGGCTGAAGTCATGGCCCCAGGCTGGCGGGTCACCTCACGACCTCCGACATAGAGGGCCAACGTAGGAATACTTCGGATATTGAAGCGTGCGGCCAGGCCCTGCGCTTCTTCGGTGTTGACCTTGGCAACCCGTACTTGAGGCTCCAGCTGGGAAGCTGCCTGTTCGTAGGCCGGTGCCATCATCCGGCACGGTCCACACCAGGGCGCCCAGAAGTCGACCAGTACAGGCAGATCGCTGCGTCCCACATGCCGGTCAAACAAGGCCTCGTCCAGTTCAAGCGGGTGCCCGCTAAACAGAGACTGCTTGCATTTGCCACAACTTGGGTCATGGCCGAGATCCTGATCCTGGACCCGATTGGTGGTGTGGCAATTTGGACAGACAACGTGACGCATTTCGTTCATGACAACCCTCTCATCGTCTCAAGGTGGGGATGACATGCGCGAATTCAAGTTTTTGCCCGAAGGATCAAATCAGCTTTGAAATTCCCGCAGCCACCATGCTGAGGATGATGGTGGTGGTGAACGGCAGATTGAAATCCCGGCCAAACAATCTGAAATTCAGATCACCCGGCAGCCGCCCGAAGCCAAACTTCTTGAACCATGGGGTAAAGGCATTGATAAGCAGCAAGGCCAGAAAAATTACCAGCAACCAACGGTACATCGTCAAACGCTCCGATCACAATGTGTGGGTGCGGTCACCCAAGGCAAACCCCAGGCATGGCCACAGTGGCGCAGTGCACAGGCCGATCACCTTGAAAAGTTCGCCCATTTCATGTTCGGCCACCAGCTTGTGCGCCTGCGCCCGCACGGTCAAATCGGCCTGTGCCATCAACTGGGCCAGGCCACAGTTGAGCAAAAAGCGGCCCTGGGAACAATAGCCCAGCACCTCGAGTCCGCCCGCCTGGGCGGCAACGGCGATACCGGTGAAGTTGATATGGGCGCTGATATCTTTTAGGCCCAGATCGCACAAGGGGTTGCTGTCGGTACGGTGGGCCCGATGGCAAATCAGGGTACCCATATGGCGCTGGGCATGGTAGTACTCACGCTCGGCAAAGCCGTAATCGATAAAAAAGGCGGCCCCTTGTTTCAATTTGTCGGCCAGGGTTCGGACAAAAGCCTCAGCCATGGGATGTATTTCAGTCAGGTAGTCATGCGCTGCCTCAATGCTGATGGGCGGTCGCAAATCGGTAGGCCGATCTTGCCAGACAAATTTAGGCGCATCCGGTGATTCAGCTTGATCACTTTGCTCCTGCCCGGCTTCGAGAGTCACACCTCGCTCATGCCAGACGCCCTCAATCCGTGCCAGCAATTTGACCGGCATGGCATCGAGTACTTCATTGCCAATCACCACCCCTTGAATTTCATCGGGCCAGGTGCTCAGCCAGCGCACCCGATCACCATAGTCGGCCAGGGTCTGTTGCTGGCGAGCGCGAAGCGCGCCCGAGAGATCCACAATGGTGTAGCGCTGTATCGCGTCACCCAGTGCGTCAAGCAGTTGCAATGCCAGTGCGCCAGAACCGGCACCAAACTCCCACACCTCGCGGGTCTGGGTAGCTTGCAAGGCCTGTTGGACTTGGGTGGCCAGGGCACGGCCGAACAGGGGCGAGAGTTCCGGGGCAGTGACAAAATCGCTGCCCGATCCCGGCATCAGCCCCAGCTTGCGCAGGTCGTTGGCGTAGTAACCCAGGCCTGGGGTGTACAGGGCCATATTCATGAATTCGTCAAATCCAAGCCAACCCCCAGCTGCCTGCACCGCCTGTGCAATGCGCGAAGCCAGTGGGGTCGTTAAACTGTCGGCTGTTCTCATGTCCCTCGAATTGTCACTCAATGCCATCCTCTGATCGCACAGTACTGATCACCGGCGCTGCCAAGCGCCTCGGCCGAGAGGTCGCCCTGGTGCTGGCTGCCAGCGGCTGGCAGGTCGGGGTGCACTACCTGCGCTCATCCGATGAAGCCGCTCAGACCGTGGCCGATTGCATGGCACTGGGTACCCGGGCCAGCGCCTTCCAGGCGGATCTGGCCGATGAAGCTCAGACCCGCGCCCTGCTGCCTCAAGTGGTCGAGCACTTCGGCCGACTTGATGCCGTTGTCAACAGCGCGGCCATTTTTGAGCATGACAATGTAAAAAGTTTCAATCATGCCAGCCTGGAAAAACATCTGCGCAGCAACACCGCAGCGCCAATCATCCTGGCCCAGAGCCTGCACGCCCATCTGATAGCGCGCCAATCACAGGGCGTTGTGGTCAACCTGCTGGATCAGAAGTTATGGAACCAGAACCCGGACTTTCTGAGCTATACCCTGTCCAAATCGGCTCTGGAAGCAGCCAATACCATGTTGGCCCTGGCCCTGGCGCCCCACGTGCGGATGGTGGGGGTGGCGCCTGGCCTCACACTCACCAGTGATTACCTCAGCCCGGAAAAATTTCAGGCACTGCACAAACTCTCCCCCTTGGGCCGCTCTTCCAGCCCGAAAGATGTAGCTGAGGCGGTCAGGTTCGCACTGGAAAACCCTGCCATAACCGGCACCACCTTGCTGGTGGATGGCGGCCAACACCTGATGCGCTTTGAGCGCGATTTTTCGATGATGTAAGCAAGAGGACCGCCCGCATGAGCAAATCCATTGGGACTCAAATCCTCTCACTGACCGGCTTGCGCTTTGACGCCAACCTGGGCATCCTCGACCATGAGAAGGCTGCGCCCCAGCCAATCCAGGTGGATGCAGAACTTAATCTGGGTCCACAGCCTCTGCAGCCGCATGATGACGATATCAACCATGTGCTGGACTATCGCAAGGTGCGACAGATCATCATTGATGAATGTCGCTCGGAACACCTCAATCTGCTGGAAAGCATGATTGGCAAGCTGGCCAACCGTCTGCTGCAGTTGCCCGGTGTGATCGGCGTGCGCGTGAAGATCGTCAAACTGGAAATTTTTGACGACTGCGAGGTCGCGATTCATGCGGAAACCGGGCAGTGGTGATGATTCACAGGACTTCCAGCCTGTTCTTTTCCCCCAGGCGCCACTCCCAAGAAAAGCATGATTGAAAGCACTATGCATACCCAATGGTTAGACACCGAGACCAGCTCCGGTCTTGGCAAGCAGCTGAAAATCGAGCGCGAAACGCACAAGCTGGAAAAACGCTTATGCCGTCAGGTTGGCCAGGCCATCATCGACTACAACATGATCGAGGAGGGCGACCGTGTGATGGTGTGCATGTCCGGCGGCAAGGACAGCTACGGCATGCTTGACATCCTGATGAAGCTGAAAAGCCGCGCACCGATTGATTTCACCCTGGTGGCGGTGAACCTAGACCAGAAACAGCCCGGCTTCCCCGATCACATCCTGCCCGACTACCTGGGCAAACTGGGCATCGAGTTTCATATCGAGACGCAGGACACCTACTCAATCGTCAAGAAAAATATTCCTGAAGGCAAGACCATGTGCAGCCTGTGCAGCCGGCTGCGCCGCGGCATCCTCTACCGGGTGGCGCGAGAGCTGAACTGCAACAAGCTGGCCCTCGGCCATCACCGCGATGACATGCTGCAGACTTTTTTCCTCAACATGTTCTTTGGCGGCAAGCTCAAAGGCATGCCCCCCAAGCTGACCAGCGACAACGGTGAGTTCATCGTCATCCGCCCGCTGGCTTATGTGGTTGAAAAGGATCTGATCCGTTGGGCTGAACATCGAAAGTTTCCGATCATTCCCTGTACCCTGTGTGGCAGTCAGGAAAACCTGCAACGCAAGCAGATCGGCAACATGTTGCGCGAGTGGGATAAGAAGTACCCGGGTCGTCTGGAGACCCTGATGACCTCACTGCAAAACGTGGTGCCCTCCCACCTGATGGATGCCCGTCTGCACGACTTCAAAAACCTCAGAACCACCGGCGAGCCCGATGCGCTGGGTGACATCGCCTTTGATGAAGAATCGTTTCCTGCCCCAGGTACCCTGCCCGGTGTTCAGGTGGTAAGCCTTTGAGGGCTTTTTGAGTGATCGCATGAAAGTCTGGCTAGCCGCTCTATGCCTGAGCTTGCTGACCGGTTGCGCCGGTGTTCGCCTGATTGACACACAAGTACAGACCAGTACCGCCGGGGCGCCCATCCAGCTTGATGCAGGCTATCGCTTTGAGCGCTTGCCCTCGCAGTCAGAAGCCCCAGCGCAGACCGAACAGGTCGAGCGGCTGACCCAGCAGGCACTGGCGGGCATCGGGCTCGTGCTGGACATCGACCACCCACGCTATGGGGTTTTGCTGGGAGTGCGCATGCAATCCTATCTGGCGGATGCCTGGGGTCGCCCGCTTGGCTCGGCCTCGAGTGGGATCTATGGCAATGTGATGATCGGCATGGGTAGCGGCACCGGCGGCATGCTTGGCTGGGGCATGCGATTTCCTCCCCCAACCTTGTATCGGCACGAACTCAGCCTGATCCTCAGAGACCTGCACTCCGGCGAGATGGTGTACGAAACCCGCGCCCTGCATGATGGGCCCTGGGCCGATACCCTCAACCTGTTGCCCGCCCTGCTGGAGGCTGCCCTGCAGGACTTTCCCAACCCGCCCAATGGCATTCGGCAAATCAAGATCGAGCTTCAGCCCTGATGGGCAAAGCGTCAGACCGGCGACAATCAAGGGATGGAAGTTACCCGCATTCTTGCCATCCGCCATGGCGAAACCGCCTGGAACCTGGACACCCGCATCCAGGGACATCTGGATATTCCACTGAATGACACGGGTCGCTGGCAAGCCCGCCGCATGGCTGAGGCCCTGTCGGGTGAGCCGATCCAGGCCGTCTATAGCAGCGATCTGCAGCGCGCCTATGAAACCGCCAGCATCCTCAGCGAGTTGCACCCGCAACTGGCGAGTCAACAACCCGCGCCCGTGCCGCAATTGAGGGAGCGCTCGTTTGGCGATCTGGAAGGGCAAACCTGGTCTGAGATCGAGACCCTGCGTCCAAGAGATTCTGAACTGTGGCGCAAGCGCGTGCCTGACTGGGCACCCAAAGGTGGCGAGAGTCTGCTGCAGTTGCGCGCACGCATTGCCAATGCCGTGAGCGACCTGGCCGCTCGCCACCTCGGTGAGCAGATTGTGCTGGTGGCGCATGGGGGCGTGCTCGACGCCCTCTACCGCCTGGCCACCGGGCTGGACATCAGCGCCCCGCGGAGCTGGTCACTGACCAATACCGCCATCAATCGGCTGCTGTGGTCGCCCGAAAGCCTGACCCTGGTGAACTGGGGCGACACCCGACATCTTGAAAAGGATTCACTGGATGAATCAACCGCCTGAGCAGTGGATCGGCCAGGGCGTGGCCGAAGTGGACACCCCCGCACTGGTGATCGATCTGGATGCCATGGAGCGCAACCTGCAGCGCATGGCCAGCTATGCCAGCCAGCACCGCGTAAGGTTGCGGCCGCACGCCAAGATGCATAAATGTGCCGAGTTGGCGCGCCGCCAGATGGCTGCCGGTGCGGTGGGGGTGTGCGTGCAAAAGACTGGGGAAGCCGAGGCCCTGGCCGCTGCCGGGGTGGATGATATTTACATCAGCAACGAGGTCATCGCACCTCATAAGCTGCAACGCGTTGCCGCTTTGGCCCGGAGCCTCAAGTCCAGGGGCGGTCGACTGGCCATCGCGGTGGATGCCCTGGCCGGGGTGGAGCGTTTGGCCCAGGCGCTGGGCGCGGCAGAAAACATGATTGATGTTTTTATCGAACTGGATGTCGGCCATGGTCGCTGTGGCGTACACCAGGTTGAAGATGTCCTACCGATTGCACAAGCCATTGCCACGCATTCGTCGCTACGACTGGCTGGACTGCAGGCTTACCATGGCGGGGCGCAGCACTTGCGAAGCGTGCATGAACGCCGGGCTGCGCTTGATCAGGTGCTTGCGCGTGTCAGACAAACCCGCCAACTGGTCACTTCGGTGGGCCTGGCGGTGCCGCTGGTTACTGGCGCTGGCAGTGGCACGTTTGCCCTGGAAACCAGCAGTGGCCTCTTTGGAGAGCTGCAGGCCGGCTCGTATCTGTTTCTGGATGCGGACTACGCACGCAATGAGCCCGACCCTGACCAACCGGTCTTTGAGCATGCACTGTTTGTGAAAACTCAGGTCATGAGTGTTGCCCCGAGCCATGTGGTGGTGGACGCAGGCCATAAAAGCCATGCCATTGATTCCGGCCTGCCCGGGGTGCTTGCTAAACCCTTGCGGGCGGTGGCCTGCAGTGATGAACACACGACCCTGAAAGGAATTCATACCAACGCGCAACTGCCGGCGCTTGGTGAAACACTCTGGCTGATTCCAGGCCATTGCGATCCAACCGTGAATCTGCACGACTGGATGGTCGGTGTGCGTGGCGGCCTTGACAACGGCAAGGTTGAGGAAATTTTCAGGGTCGATGCCAGAGGCCGGCTGGACTGAAGTCAGCCCTTGCCGGCAAGGTTTCAAGCTGTCTTTTTGCCTGCCTTTTTGGCCACCTTAATTCCTGACTTTTTCACGGTCTTGGTGCTGGCTTTTTGCACTTTTTTGGCGCTTGCCTTCTTGGCATCAGGCCGGGCACGAAGCATGCCGGCTGTAATTTTGAAGATGTCGGTCTTGGTGATGATGCCAACCAGCTGTTTGCGAGTATTCAACACCGGCAGGCAGCCAATATGGTGCTTCACCAGCAGCCGGGCCGCATACTTCAACTGAGCGGTTTCCGTCACACAAACTGGCTCCTTGTGCACGATCTCACTGACCGGCACCTCCGCCGAACCAAAGTTCGCCGCCGCCAACAACAAATCCGTCTTGGCGACAATGCCCACCACCCGGCCATTATCGACAACCGGCAAGTGGTTGATGTTTCGTCCGTGCATCTGATCAATGGCCTGACGAAATGGATGGCCCGGTGGGATCGTGAGTACCGGCCGTGTCATGTATTGACTGACTTTCATTGTGAAATCCTTTAGGCAGGATCAGCCTGATCCTGCTTGGCATGTTGACCCGAGCATCTTACGCGCTTCAAGCGGGTAGCTCAGGCGAATTAAACCGCTTGGCAGGTGATGGTTTACCCTTGTCAACCATAGAGAATATTTATGACACCATTTTTAAATTGGGCTAAGAACATTTGCCGATGGTTGAAACAGTGACAAGCCGCAGCAGAGCCAGCAGAAGATTCAGAAATTTCAGCCTGAGCATTTGATGCCAAAGCCTAGCCCAGCTGTTACCTGGTGAGCCTGAAATCAACCCTGCACCGGTTAAGCCTAGGAGGAGAACTGTGAGACGGTTGTGACAGACATTCGGCACCCTGCCTGCCGATATCGTCTCAGGGTTCGAACAATCCCCCTTCGGTGCGGGGTGGTGTGACGCCCAGGTGCCGGTAGGCTGCCAGCGTGGCAATCCGCCCACGGGGGGTACGCTGCAAAAAGCCTTGCTGAATCAGATAGGGCTCGATGACATCTTCTATCGTGTCGCGCTCCTCGCCGATGCTGGCGGCGATATTGTCCAGTCCAACCGGGCCCCCATCAAAGCGATGGATGACGGCTTCCAGCAGTTTGCGGTCCATCAGATCAAAGCCCTGGGGATCTACATCGAGCATGGCCAGTGCCTTGCTGGCGATCTCCTGGGTAATGCGGCCCGTGCCTTTAACTTCGGCGTAGTCACGGACACGACGCAGCAATCGATTGGCAATTCGGGGGGTTCCCCGCGATCGTCGTGCGATCTCAAAGCCGCCCGGCTCGTCCATCGGTGCGTTCAACAGGCCCGCACTACGGCGGACAATTCGCCCAAGCTCTTCTGCCGTATAGAACTCCAGTCGGGCCACAATGCCAAAACGGTCACGCAATGGATTGGTCAGCATGCCGGCACGGGTAGTGGCACCCACCAGCGTAAAGGGTTGCAGGTCCAGCTTGATGCTGCGCGCGGCCGGGCCCTCGCCAATCATGATGTCGATCTGGTAATCCTCCAGGGCCGGGTACAGGATTTCTTCGACCACGGGCGACAAGCGATGAATCTCGTCGATGAACAGGACATCGTTCTTCTCAAGATTGGTGAGCAGGGCCGCCAGATCCTTGGGTTTTTCCAGCACCGGCCCGCTGGTCTGGCGCAGGTTCACCC
This sequence comes from Burkholderiaceae bacterium, assembly GCA_017856435.1. Taxonomy (GTDB): domain Bacteria; phylum Pseudomonadota; class Gammaproteobacteria; order Burkholderiales; family Burkholderiaceae_C; genus Hylemonella. Next base: position 27,641 of record JAFMFB010000016.1, on the reverse strand, counting down.
CCAACTCGGCGGCAATGATGTGCGACAGGGTGGTTTTGCCCAGCCCGGGCGGGCCAAACAACAGCACATGATCCAGCGCCTCGCTTCGCTTGCGGGCCGCTCCAATAAAGATTTCAAGCTGTTCACGAACCTTGATCTGGCCAACATATTCGTCAAGCTGCTTGGGACGCAAGGCGCGCTCCAGCGCCTCTTCGCCCTGGGAAGAGGTCGCGGCCGAAATCATGCGGCCATCGGTCGCGGCGGCTGGAAGAGCGGCAAAGTCATCGGTCTGAATGCTCACGGCAAAAGCCTTAGGTTGTCATGGCGCCCCTGACTCGGGGCCTGCCTGATGCCGGGACTATACATCTGGCGGCAGTCGTCGCCCCCTAGCTGACCCAAGGCGCAATAGCTATTTGGCCAGCGCCTTGAGCGCCAGCTTGATACCTTCGCTGACCTGCACATCCATTGGCAGGGCCTTGAGCGCGGCCGCCGCTTCCCGTTCGCTGTAACCCAAGGCCAACAGAGCCTGCTGAATATCCGCCTGCGCGTCACTGACGGGGTGCGTGCCGCTGAGGCCCATATCCGCACCCAGTTTGCCTTTGAGTTCCAAGAGCAGGCGTTCGGCTGTTTTCTTGCCGATGCCGGGTACCTTGACCAGGCGCCCGGCCTGCTGCTGGGTAACGGCCTGGGCCAGTTCAGCCACACTCATGCCCGAGAGCACCGCCAAGGCCGTACGTGGCCCGACACCACTGATCTTGATGAGCTCACGGAATGCGGCACGCTCCTGGGCAGTGGCAAAGCCGTAGAGTATTTGCGCATCTTCCCGAACGACAAAATGCGTCTGCAAATTAACCTTCTCGCCCAGATTGGGTAAGTTGTAGAAGGTGCCCATGGTGACTTGAACTTCATAACCCACGCCCTGGCAATCCACCAGGATTTCGGGAGGATTTTTTTCCAGGAGGGTGCCAGATAACCTGCCAATCATGCTGCGCCTATCATTGGGTCCATGTTGAAGGAATTATCCGCGTGATTTTGCGCCACCTTTTCTCGCCGCCCAACAACCTGCGGATCGGACATTTATGTGGTCCGACGGATGAGCACTTACGCGCCATCGAGGTTGCCTTGCAGGTAAAAATCGCACACCGCCACGAGCAGTTCAAGATTGACGGAGCCAAAAAGCAGGCTCAGCGCGCCATGGAAGTACTCCAGGCCCTTTACGAGTTGGCGGCCCGACCCATCGATCCTGCCACCGTACAACTGCTGCTGGCTGGCGACTCGACCATGGCACTTGAACAGGGGGGTGAAGTGCTCCACACCCGGCGCCAGGAACTGCGTGCCCGCACCCCCAATCAGGCGCACTACCTGGAGAGCATTGCCCTGCACGACATTACCTTTGGGATCGGCCCGGCCGGCACCGGCAAAACCTATCTGGCGGTGGCGTGTGCCGTGGATGCCCTAGAACGCAGCACTGTCCAGCGGATTGTGCTGACGCGCCCTGCGGTCGAGGCAGGAGAACGGCTGGGTTTTTTACCGGGTGACCTGACTCAAAAAGTTGACCCTTATCTACGTCCGCTCTACGACGCCCTGTATGACCTGATGGGGTTTGAGAAGGTGCAGAAAGCCTTTGAGCGCAATGTCCTGGAAATTGCCCCGTTGGCGTTCATGCGGGGTCGCACCTTGAACAATGCCTTTGTCATCCTGGACGAAGCTCAAAACACCACGCCCGAGCAGATGAAAATGTTTCTGACCCGCATCGGCTTTGGGTCGCGCGCCGTGGTCACCGGAGACATCAGCCAGATCGACCTGCCCAAGACCCAGCTCAGCGGCCTGATTGACGCAGAGCGCGTCCTGCGGCGAGTCAAGGGCATCGCCGTGTGCCGCTTTACAAGCGCTGATGTGGTGCGCCATCCCCTGGTGGCACGCATTGTTGATGCTTACGACAAGCGCAAATCCACTGACGGCGCATGAACAAGAACAGGCCCTCTGGCAGACCCAGCCCGACAACTTGGTCCGACCAGCCCTCGGCAGCTGACCAACCGGCTCAAGGCTCTCGGCTTCGCCAACTCAACCTGTCGCTGCAGTTTGCCATCCTGAACAGCGCAGCGCGTCACCGCGCTGCCTTGCCGCGTCACAAAGTGATTCGATGGATTCGACATGCTCTGCAGCGGGATGCTCAAATCACGGTGCGGCTTGTCGAGGCCGAGGAAGCTCAAGCCCTCAACCGGGATTTCCGGCACAAGGATTACGCCACCAACGTCCTGACCTTTGACTACCAAAGCCAACCCCTGGTGCATGCCGATCTGGTCTTGTGCGCACCGGTTGTCGCTCAAGAAGCCAAGGAACAGGGCAAAACCCTGCAGGCCCACTACGCGCACCTGCTGGTCCACGGCGTGCTGCATGCCCAAGGCTGGGACCATGAAACCAACGCTGCGGATGCCGAAATGATGGAAGCCAGGGAAATTGAAATTCTGGCCCGCCTGGGTTTCAACAATCCTTACCGGGCAGGTCACAGATAAACCCTCAATGTCAACCGCCCAAATACTTGAGCAAGCTCAAGCACCATGGGCGGCAAGCTTGTTAGCCTGATCGTGCAAGTGACGAATCAGGCGCCATGAACCATCCCGATTACCAAAACCAATTATTGGCCGAACAACTACGACTGGCTTTGGGTGCAATCGACCCGGATGAACTGTCGGTGCTGCAACAGCATTTGGAATGGGTGGAGCTGGCAGCGGGTCAAACCCTGATGTTGCAAGGGGATCCAGGTGACGCCATGTACCTGACGCTCAGTGGCAGATTGCGCGCTTACATTGCTGAACCAAACGGACAGGAACGCTTGGTGCGTGAAATGTCTCGCGGGCAAATCATTGGCGAACTCAGTCTTTACACCGATGAAGTTCGTTCTGCCACCGTGGTGGCCGTGCGTGACTCACTGCTGGCACGACTGGCGCAAGACGATTTCAACAAACTGTTGTCACGCAATGCCAAAGTTTCGATGGCCATCACCCGCCAAATCATCCATCGACTCCAATCGTCTGCCGCACGCAACAAGGAAGCCCGCCCGGTCATGATTGCCCTGCTTGCGATTACATCCGGGGTGGATGTGCATCGGTTTTCCCAGGACCTTTCTGTAAAACTTTCAAATCTGGGTCGGGTCAGTGTGGTTGATTCCCGCAGGGTGGCGCAGGAGATCGGGCAGCCTACCTCCTCCCAACACGGTAGCGAAGATTTGCCAACCCAGCGCAGGATCACGCGTTATCTGGACGAAATCGAGGCGACCTCCGACTTTGTGCTGCTGATTGGCGACGAAACGCCGACAGCCTGGACGCATCGATGCAGTCGCTGCTGCGACGAAGTTCTATTGTTGGCTGATGCCACCTGTGGTCCCGATCTGCACCCGATTGAGCGTCAGTGCCTGATGAATCGAACGGGCCGCTCCGAAGCCGCTGAATCTCTGGTCTTACTGCATGCACCTGATGTCCCTTGCCCGACAGGCACTCGCCACTGGTTATCCCAGCGATCCGTCAAGCATCACTACCACATCCGTCCACAACTTGATCGCGACATGGGGCGACTTGCGCGCATCCTGAGTGGCACGGCCATCGGCTTGGTACTGGCGGGTGGCGGCGCCCGAGGATGCGCTCACCTTGGAATTTATCAAGCCCTACACGAACATGGCATCGAGATTGATTACGTCGGCGGCACCAGTATTGGTGCGATCATGGCAGCCCTGGTCGCGTCAGACCGCCCAGTCAAGGAAATTCTGGACATTGCCCGCCGCGCCTTCGGCGTGAATCCCACGGGGGACTTCAGCACCATGCCCCTGATTTCTCTGATTGCGGGTCGACGGGCTCAGCGTCTGATTGAAACGACCCTGCTGGCGCTGGCTGGTCACCCAATTGGCATCGAGGATCTTTGGATCAATTTCTACTGTGTGGCCAGCAACTATTCCCGGGCCACTGAACATGTCTTTCATCATGGCGCGCTCTCCAAAGCGCTGCTGGCCAGCATCGCCATTCCCGGGGCGCTCCCACCTGTTCCGTTTCAAGGGGATCTGCTGTGCGATGGTGGCACTTTCAACAATTTTCCAGTGGATGTGATGCGCAATCGCCCCGGCATTGGAAAGGTAATTGGTGTGGATTTAAGTCGCCGCCAGCGTCATCCGATTGAATTGAAGGAAATTCCCAGCGGCTGGGCCCTGTTACTTGATCGCTTGCGGCCGCGCCATAAGAGGCGCTACCGGCTGCCAACTCTGCTGGCCTATCTGATGAATGTCACCATTCTTTACAGCAGTTCGCGACAACAGGAATCGCAACAACTGTGTGACATCTATTTCAACCCGCCCTTGCTACGGGTGGGCATGCTCGAATGGAAACGATTTGACGCCATCGTCGCACAGGGCCACACTCACGGCGTTGAAGTCTTGTCACAGTCAGTCGCTGACAAAAAAACAATCCACTCCTCGCTAGTCTGATGAGACGCTTCTTTCAGAACCTGAAGCTTCCCGGCGCACTGTCCAACCTGAGCGCTGTGGCCCTGATTTTTCTGGTGACTCTGGGCGCCTTGACGCTTTGGCTGTTTGACCCCATTCCGCTTCAGAATATCCGCCTGGCTCAGTTTGACCAGTTTCAGCGCTGGCATTTGCGGCCCTATGACCCGCAACCAGTTCGAATTGTCGACATTGATGAAGCCAGCCTCAAAAGCCTGGGCCAATGGCCATGGCCACGGACGCGCATAGCCGATCTGGTGACAAACTTGAACCAGGCTGGCGCTGCCGCCATTGCCTTTGACGTGTTGCTGATTGAACCTGACCGCACTTCACCAGCCGCCATGACGCAACTATGGCAGGGGCGGCAGGTCAGTGAGGTCCTGCGCAAGCTCCCAGACCATGATGCCGTGCTGGCGCAAGCCTTGGCGGGTCGAAATGTGGTGCTTGGCAATAGCCTGGCCAACACCGGCACACAGGAGCCAATTCCAAAAATTTCCCTGCCTTACCGCATCATTTCCACTGGCGCGCCAAAACCGCAGGAGTGGCTGCACGGTTTTGACAGTGCGGTTTATCCCTTGCCCATACTGTCAGCCAAGGCCGATGGCCTGGGTAGCCTGAATTTCGCTACTGACGCCGATGGGGTGGTACGCCGGGTTCCCTTGCTACTAGGTCTGAACGAGCAGATGGTGCCCACTCTGAGTGCCGAGGCACTGCGTGTTGCCCAGGGAGCCAAAAACCATTTGTTGCGCAGCAGTGAAGCCGGCCTGCAGGATGTGCGAATCGGTGCCCTGACGGTACCCACCAATGCGAGGGGCGAGGTATGGCTGCACTACACCGAACCTGTTCCAGAGCGTTATGTATCGGCCAGCAAGGTGCTGCAGGGGCAGGCCAATGTTGATCTGCTCAAGGGCCATATCGTGCTCATCGGTAGTTCTGCTGCCGGCCTGATGGACCTTCGATTCAATCCGCTGGGGCAGATCATGCCCGGTGTGCAGGCGCATGCCCTGGCCCTGGAGCAAATCTTGGCAGGATATTCCTTGCAAAGGCCAGCCTGGGCGCGCGGTGCAGAGGCTCTGGCCATGGCATTGGGCGCGCTGCTGGTCGGGTTGATAGCCCTGGGCGCGCCAGCCAAATGGTCCACCGGCTTTTTCATGCTGATCCTAACCACGGTGGTTGGCGGCACCTGGTACGCCTTTGTTTCGCACCAACTGCTGCTTGATGCCGTCAATCCAGCTATCGCCATCATTTTCAGTTTTGGTCTGGCCAGTGGTCTGCACCACCTGGTCAGCGAACGAGAGCAGCGCTGGGTGAGAGAAGCATTTTCCCGCTATGTTTCGCCCAACAAGGTTGACTACCTGGTGAAACACCCGGACGAGTTGCAACTCGGCGGGCAACGGCAAACCTGTAGCTTCATATTTACCGATCTGGCCAACTTCACCGGCATGATGGAGTCCGGTGACCCGGCACGCGCCGTCTCCCTGCTCAACGACTATTTGGACGAGATGTTGACCATCGTGTTCAAGTATGAGGGAACGCTTGACCGGATCATGGGTGACGCGGTGGCCGTTCTCTTCTCGGCGCCGGTCGAGCAGGAAGACCACTGCTGGCGCGCGCTGCAGTGCGCTTTGGAGATGGACGCATTTGCTTCGGGCTATGCGGCCAAGTTGCAGGCTCAGGGCATGCCCTGGGGAATTACCCGCATCGGCGTGCACAGCGGAGAAGTGATCGTTGGAAATTTTGGTGGCAAAAACCTGTTTGACTACCGGGCCCTGGGCGATCCGGTCAACGCTGCCTCTCGCCTTGAGAGCGTCAACAAACATCTGGGCACACGCATGTGTGTGTCTGAAGCTATTTTGAACTGTTGCCCCCCGGTACCGGTACGCTATGTGGCGCAGTTGGTGCTCAAGGGTAAAAGCAAACCCCTGTCAGTGTTTGAACCCCTGGCAACAACGGATGCCGCTGCTTGTGCCCCGCTGGACAAGTACACCCAGGCGGTCAACCTGCTGCGCCCTGGCAAGGACCATGACCCGGTTGGGGCTCGGCAGGCGTTTGAAAGCTTATCCCAACAATACCCCAATGATCCTTTGGTGTCGCTGCATCTTGAGCGCCTGCAGCAGGGCGCCACGGATGACCTGATCGTGATGAGCACCAAGTAAGTCCCTGGAGCCGAAGAACAGCGACCAGGTCTGCACAAACGACTGGCTGCTGACATGCACGTTGAACGCAGGGCAATTGAAATGCCCCGCGCCCAAGCTCACCGTACCGTGATCTCGACCCTGCGGTTGCGTGGCTCGGGGGTGTTGTCTGGCGTTGGAATCAGCAAGTTACGCTCGCCCAGAGACTCAACCGTTAATGCCAGATTGGGCAGGCCCAGGGCCCGCATTTGCTGAGCCACTGTATTGGCCCGCCGCAAGCCCAGGGCGTCATTCGAGGGGAGCGATCCAACCGTATCGGTATGTCCAGTAATCGCCATATCTGGCGCTTTGTGCGTGCGAACCTTGTCAAGTACGCGGGGGAGTTCACCCTGCGAGGATTTGGTCAGCTTGTCACTGTTGTTTTCGAAATAGAGCATGAATTGCTCAGGCAGCACTGGTCTGGCCGCCATCGCCTTTCCAAAATCATTGTCCAACTTGCCCTTGCTGACAGGAATAGCCGGGCAGTCAGAATCTATCATCAAGGCCGTATCCGCCTGGTTCAGTTCACGGTTGGAGGTTTTATTCTGAACCATGACCTTGCCGACCTTGCCACTGGGGTCTGCCTGCAAGACCACATAGGAGCCGGAGAGGCGGGCGCAGGGGTCTTCTGCTGGCCGATCCTGCCTGGGCCGCATAGGCGCCACCTCGGCCACCATCTTGGCCTTGTCCAGCGTCAGAATGGGTGGCAGATCAAACGGGCACAGTTGTTCGGGCGGAAGTTCACCCCGGTCCTGGCCGGCATCACTGGCGGTAGGTTGGTCCCCACGCGTCACACCCAGCGTGCTGGTCAAGCGGCCCATACTGGCCAAGGTTCTAGCCTGGGCCACGATGTGGTTGTAGCGTGCTGTCGTGTAGGCACGGGTGGCCTCAAAGTATTCGTTCTGGGTATTGAGCATGTCCAGTAAGGTCCGCTGGCCAATCTCAAACTGCTGCCGATAGGCCTGGCGGGCTTTCTCGGTGGACAGCCGGTGTTGATCCAGAAAATTGAGCTGGTCGGCCAGGCGCACCAGATCGTTGTAGGCAATTGCCAGGGTCTGACGTACATCACGGCAGGCCTTTTCCTGCAAATCACGAGCCTGATAGCTCAACTCGATGGCTTGCTTTTCACGTGCCATGTCGGCTCCGCCACGGTACAGGTTGTAATTCATCGCCAGTTCGACATAGGCGTCCCGTGCGTTGCCAATAATGCCTTGGTAGTTATTGTCAAAAGTTTGCCCGGCACGAAAATCCAGCCGGGGGTAATAACCTGCTTTACGGGATTCAACCTGGGCCTTGGCCGAGCGGACGTTTTCAAAGGCAGCGTTGATGGTCGGGCTACCAGGTAAGCCCTCCCCCATGGCCTGCAGCCCAGAACTTGGCAAGCCTTTGAGTTTGATCTTCTCAGGCAGTGGTGGCACATTGGCCGCTGGCTTTTCACCGATCACTCTTAGATAGCGAGCACTGACATCGTGCAAATTGGAAATTTCGGTGATCAGGTTGGATTCGGCCAGCGCCAAACGTCCGGTGGCCTGCTCCAGGTCCACACCACGGCTGACACCCGCAGCGGTGCGCTCCTCGATCAGCTGGGTGATCAGCTTGTGCTCGATGTAGTTGGATTTGGCTGCCTCAACCAGTTCAAACTGCTTGGCCACATCGGCATAGGCCCGCAGAGCTTCCAGACTGATGTTCTCGGAAGATTCGAGCAGTTCGTAATAACGCACCAGTTTGGCAAAGCCAAGTCGGCTGACTTCATTGCGGGTGTAGAAGCCATCAAACAGCATCTGGGTCAGCGTGATACCCGATCCACTACGGCTGTAGTCAACATAGCCAGTATCCGGACGGTCACGCCACTGGCGGCCGGTGGTAGCAATCAAATCGACCTGGGGGCGCCGCCCCGATTTGGCAAACTCATGTTCGTGCCCTGCGGCTGTAAATTCGCGCCACTTGGCCTGGATTTCCGGATTGCCGACCACCGCCTTGCGAGCCACTTCGATGAGCGGTTGCGGCAGGTTCTGGGCCGCAGCAAGTGCGCCTGAAACAGCCAGCAACACAGTCAAACTAAATTTTGTTGGATTTCTCATTTTCTTTCCCTAAACACATCAACAATCGGGATTTTTGGTAAGTCCTGGGCGAAAGACTGCCTGCGGCAGTCTTCACTTGGACTCGGTCACCAGCAAGGAAAACTGGGTGCCGCGAACTCCAATGATTCCGCCCGGGGCCTTGACGGTCACCGCTTCGGGCTTGAGTTTGGCAATCACACCTGAAACATAGTTCAGGCTGCCCTTGCTCATACTGGTCCCCAGCTTCAGCTGGCCTTTGGCAGGTGCATACAAAAACTCATCAATCGTCAGTTCGGTATCAGGGCCGAAAGACATCACGGTGTTGTCCTTGAACGTGATCCCCATGCTTGCCCCTGGCAAAGTCTTTAGTTGGCTTCCCTGGAAGACGGCGGTCCCGGGTTGAGCCTTGACACGCTGACCTTTGCTAGTCACCCAAGCCTCACCGCTGGTTGTCTTGACATAGCCAACCGGCTCGTTTTGTGCAAAAGACCAAGACGGCAGTCCTAAAAAGGACAAAACTGTCAGCACAAGACCCAAGATTTTTTTATGGCTCATCTGAACTCCCGAAAAATTTTTTGTGGAGGTCAGGATATCAATGAAGGAACTTCGAAAAATGATTTAAGTCAAGAAACTTGCCGCAAGCTCATCGTGACGGGACCATCGTTGACCAGGTAGACCTGCATGTCGGCCCCGAATTGACCCGTTTGCACCACAGGATGCGCCAGTCTGGCCTGCTCGACAAAGTACTCGTAGAGTTGTCTTCCTTGCTCGGACGGTGCGGCGTTGGTAAAGCTGGGTCGGTTGCCACCGGAGGTGTCGGCAGCCAGCGTAAACTGACTCACAATCAACAGGTCCCCCGCGCTGCCCTGGCCATCAAGATCCTGCAGGCTTCGGTTCATCTTGCCGGCCTGATCCGGAAAAATTCTCAGCTTGAGCATTTTGTCCAGAAGTCGTTTGGCCTGCTGCTCCTGATCGCCCCGTTCGGCGCACACCAGACACAAGAGGCCCACGCCAATCTGGGCGATGGTTTGGCCGCTGGTCTCGACCCTAGCCTGCCTCACTCTTTGTACTAGTGCCAGCATGCCAGTCTTGGGCTCATCCCAGAGCGGCACGGGCTTGCTGAAGTCGCTCGTTCAAGTAGGCACCGTAAAAATCGGGAATATAGGAACCCACCATCCGCCGCGCAATTTCACGCCCGTTCGCTCCGAAAAAAAGAACCGTGGGAGCAAGCCGAATCCGCCAGGCCTTGACCATGGCGTCATGGGTGGTTTTTTGTACCTGGAAATCAGTCATCTCTTGCTGGCTGCGCATATCCACCTGAACAATGGGCAACCCTTCCTGCTCCTTCAGGGGCACCAGGTAGTTTTCACGGACCACCTTGCAAAAGGGGCACCCTTCCAGACTGACCATGACCACCAGAGGTTGCCGCTGACTCAGGGCCGAAGCCAAGTCTTTGTCCAATGATGTTGCCAAAGGCAAAGCTCCTGCGCCTGCGGCGTGCACCGCCATCGACGTGGCCGGTAATACCGACAGGCTAAGAAAGCGGCGACGTGTGAATTCGAAATCCATCAAGCAAATGAAATCGTTTTATCGGTCTGGCTTATTAGGGTAAACATTAGGTCTAATGGGGGCAGCAAAAGGTTAGGATGATTATGGGTATGCCGTTTTGTCTGACGGCTAAGGCCTTTGTATCGCTATCAACATTGAATTTTAGGAGGCTGGACGTGAAGATTAGACATTATTTGACCATCGGGCTGGCAATGGCCTTGACCAGTTCGGCTGGTTTTGCTCAGAACGCGGCAGCGCTGAATGCCCGAGCCTTGGCCGCAACATGCGCCAACTGTCATGGCAGCGAAGGGCAGGCAGTTCCGGGGTCTGCGATTCCCTCCCTGGCTGGCACGCCCAAGGACTATTTGATCAAGCAGATGGAGGCCTTCAAGAATGGCTCGCGACCGGCAACTGTGATGCACCAGTTAGCCAAGGGTTATACCGATGCCCAGGTTGAAACCCTGGCAACTTATTTCGCATCCCTCAAGCGCTGATACAGGAGAACAGATATGAAACGACGCAGTTTTGTTCAGGCTTCTTTGGCCTTGGGTTCTCTGGGAAGCCTGGTAGGTTGTGCCACCATTCCTGACAAAGCCAAGGTGGTTGTCATTGGTGGTGGTTACGGCGGCGCCACCGCTGCCAAATATGTCCGCATGATGTCTAACTACCAGATCGATGTGGTGCTGGTAGAGCCCAATGACAGCTTTATTTCCTGCCCGATCTCCAATCTGGTGCTGGGGGGCTACAAATCCATGGGCGACATCACCACGCCCTACGACAACTTGCGCAGTAAGCACGGTGTTATTCACGCCAAAGATCGTGTCACCAAAATCGATGCCGCCAAAAAGACCGTTACTCTGGCCGGTGGCTCCACCATAGGCTATGACAAGCTGATTGTTTCGCCAGGCATCGACATGATGTGGAACAGCGTGGAAGGCTTGCAAGCTGCCAACGCCTCGGGCCAGATTCTGCATGCCTGGAAAGCCGGACCCGAAACAGTTGCACTTCGAAAGCAACTCGAGGCCATGCCCGATGGGGGCGTATTTGCCATTGCGGTACCGCTGGCACCCTACCGCTGCCCGCCCGGACCCTATGAGCGCGCCAGCCAGGTGGCCAGTTATTTCAAGAAGTTCAAGCCTCGCTCGAAAGTGCTGATCCTTGACGCTAACCCCGACGTCACCTCCAAGGGGCCTTTGTTCAAGAAGTTCTGGGCGGCAAACTACCAGGGCATGCTGGAGTTCCGTGGAAACCACAAGGCGGTTGCCGTGGATGCCAAGACCAACACCGTCAAGTTTGAAACCGCTGACGATGTCAAGGCCAGCGTGCTCAATGTGATACCCAGCATGAGTGCCGGCGGCATTGCCATGGAGTCCGGCCTGGCTAATGTGAACAAGCGCTGGTGCAATGTGAACTACCTGACCTTTGAGTCCACTGTGGCTCGTGATGTCCATGTCATTGGCGACTCAGTGCTGTCTTCACCTGGCATGCCCAAATCCGGCCACATGGCCAACTCGCATGGCAAGGTGGTTGCTGCGGCGGTCGTGGCCCAACTTTCTGGTTTGCCGGTCAACCCTCAGCCCATGCTGACCAACACCTGCTACAGCTTTGTCAATGACAAGTTGGTGGTCCATGTGGCCTCGGTGCATCGCTATGAAGCCGACCAGAAAAACTTTATCCCGGTCAAGGGTGCCGGTGGCGTATCGCCTGGCCCAACCGAGTTAGAAGGTGTGTATGCCAACAACTGGGCAAAAAACATCTGGGCTGATTCATTGCTCTAAGTACTAAGCCATTTGCATGGCTGGCATTTTGTCTGCACAATGACCACAGGTTTACCGGCCCCACCGATAAACCTGTTTTTTTCAAGGAGATATCGATGATGAAATTTATTACCACGCTTGGGCTGGCAGCACTTGTTGCAGGCGGTCTCTCGGGATGCGCCACGACTGAGCAACAGCCCGTCAAGGCCGTGTACCACATCAACACGGACGCCAACACCGTCCCGCCCATTCTCAACAACATTCGCAATCATCTGAATGCTGATCCGACGGCAAAAATCGTGGTGACGACCCACAGCCGTGGCATCGATTTTCTGTTGCAAGATGCTAAGGACAGCAAAGGCAATTCTTTCAGTGGAACGATTGCCGATCTGGTCGCCAAAGGGGTTGACTTTCGGGTCTGCAATAACACCCTGGTATCGAGAAAAATCGACAAGAACCAGGTGGTGATGGAAGCCAAGATCGTGCCCTCAGGTGTTGCTGAAGTAGCGCGCCTGCAATCACGAGAAGGCTATGTCTATCTGAAACCCTAAGCTGCGCAAGCCCAGGCCAAGCCGTCGCAAGACCGCTTGGCTTTTTCCCATATTGGCGGGTTGTCAGTGACGCTGATGGTGCAAGGCCATCAGCAGTCTTTAAATCCGGTTTACTCAAGAAGTCCGGATCTGTGCTTGACCTTGGACTGACTAGCATCTTCGATCAAGCTTGCAATGCTGGTCTTCAGTTCGACCGCCCAGGACCGACGTTCCTTGCCCGCGGCGGATTGAGGTTCTCCAAACCGAACAATGGCCACTACCCCTGGGTCGCGCACCGTGCGCCAAATTGAAGCCAGCAGGGTTTCTCCTCCTACATAACTTGGTGCCTTGCTGCGTGCGCCGCTTGGACGGTCCATGTAATGCAAGGCAACAGGTTGTACCGGGGCGCTGGCCGAAATAGCTGACTGCAGCAAGTTGGCATGAAATGGCAACAGCTGTTCCCCATCACCGGTGGTACCCTCAGGAAATACTGCCAGCACCTGGCCAGCCTTGAGGCTGTCGGCCATATGACGGACCACCCGCAAGGCATCTCGCCTGACAGAACGTTCAATGAAGAGCGTGCCCACCCCAGAAGCCAATTTGCCGATCAATGGCCAGCGCGCCACATCAGCCTTGGAAACAAAACGACAGTAGCGTGCGGCATGCAAGGCCGTTATGTCCAGCCAGGACAGGTGGTTGGCCACCAGCAGCAGCGGCCCTTGTACTTGCGCCGGACCTTGCACCACTAGTTCAATACCCAAACAGGCCAGCAGTCGGGCCGACCAATCCTGCACCCTCAACTCACGCTGTTCCTGGGACAGTCGGGGAAAGACCAGGGCAATGGTCAGCATTCCCCGTAGCAGATGCAGCAGCGCCAACAGCAAACGCCAGACGGCTCGCCAGGATGGTACCGGTCTGTTCTGCCTATTCGGCTGCCTGGAATGCGAGCTGACCATTGACGAAGGTATGACGCACTCGGCCAGGCAACTCATAACCCGCAAATGGGGTGTGCCGACCCTGACTGATCAGGGCCTGAGGCTGAACCGTCCATTCCGCCGCGGGATCGAAGACGCAAAGGTCTGCCACACCCCCCACCACCAACTGACCCGCGCTGGCGCGCAGGCTACCCAGAGAATCACCCAATACACGTGCTGGTTCACTGGTCACCACCGATAGCGCCCGCACCAGGCCAGCCCCACTCTCCTGCCCCCACTTGAGAGCCAGACTCAACAGGAGTTCCAGGCCGGTGGCACCGGGCTCACTTTCGGCAAAGGGGAGGTTCTTGGCGTCCTCATCCACCGGGCAGTGGTCTGAAACCAGCGCATCAATGGTGCCATCTTCCAGGGCCTCACGCAGCGCATCTCGGTCCTTCTGTTGGCGCAGAGGGGGCTGCAGCCGCATGCGGGTATCAAAATAGCCGATATCCAGGTCGGTGAGGTGCAAGGAATTGATACTGATATCACAGGTGACGGGCAGGCCCTCATCCTTGGCCCGACGCACCAGCTCAATACCGGCTGCGCTACTGATGCGGCACAGGTGCACCCGGGACTTGGTAACACGCATCAATTCAAAAATGGTGTGCATAGCAATTGTTTCTGCCGCCACCGGCACACCGGCCAGTCCCAGGCGGGTGGCCAGGGGACCGCTGGCGGCCACTCCACGACCCAGGTGATAGTCCTGCGGGCGCAGCCAGACCGACAACCCAAAAGTGCTGGCGTACTGCATGGCACGCTGCAAAACCTGGGTATTGACCAGCGGAATCTCAGCCTGGCTAAAACCAACACACCCTGACTCCGAGAGTTGCACCATCTCAGTGAGAACCTCGCCCTTGAGGCCGCGGGTCAATGCCCCCAGCGGCAACAGACGTGACTGGTGCAATTTTTCTGCGCGCTGCCTGAGCATTTCGACCAAGCCCGCTTCATCGAGCACCGGATCCGTATCGGGCATACAGACCAGGCTGGTGATCCCGCCCGCGACAGCGGCGGCCAGTTCAGACTCCAGCATGCCTTCATGTTCATGGCCGGGCTCGCGCAAGCGGGCGGCCAGGTCAACCAGACCGGGGGCAACCACACAGCCCTTGGCATCGATCGATCGATTCGGGGCAAAGTCCTTCGGTACCTGTCCGATAGCGACAATGCGCCCGGCCGCCACCGCCACATCTGCAATCTCATCAAAATTACGGGCCGGGTCAACGACTCGGCCACCTCTGATCAACAGTTTCATGCTTCGTTCCCCGCCACGATGCTCATCACCGCCATGCGCACTGCGATGCCGAAGGTCACTTGCGGCAGGATGACACTCTGGTTCCCATCGACCACCGCCGAATCAATTTCCACACCGCGGTTGATCGGACCGGGATGCATCACGATCGCGTCACCCTTGGCCAGCGCCAGCTTTTCCGGGGTCAAGCCGAAACTCTTGAAAAACTCCTGGCTCGATGGCAAGAGGGCGCCACTCATGCGCTCGTTTTGAAGGCGCAACATGATGATGACATCACAGCCCCGGATTCCTTCTTCCAGCGAGTGACAGACGCGCACCCCCATGGGCGCCATGTCACCTGGTACCAAGGTCTTGGGCCCGACCACCCGCACCTCAGCACAACCCAGCGTGGTCAGGGCGTGGATGTCGGAGCGTGCCACCCGCGAATGCAGGACATCACCGACGATGGCCACCGTCAGATTGGCAAAGTCTTTCTTGAAATGACGGATGGTGTACATGTCCAGCAGGCCCTGGGTCGGGTGCGCATGGCGCCCATCACCCGCATTGATCACATGCACATGAGGTGCCACATGTTGCGCTATCAGATAAGGTGCGCCGGACTCGCTGTGGCGCACCACAAACAGGTCAGCGGCCATGGCACTCAGGTTGGCAATGGTATCGAGCAGGGTCTCGCCCTTGGCCGTTGAAGAGCGCGAAATGTCCAAGTTGATGACATCGGCCGACAAGCGCTTAGCGGCAATTTCGAAGGTGGTTCGGGTTCGGGTGGAGTTTTCAAAGAACAGGTTGAAAACGCTTTTGCCGCGCAGCAGTGGGACCTTTTTCACTTCGCGGTCATTGACGCTGACAAAATTGCTGGCGGTGTCCAAAATCTGCAACAGGATGTCCTTGGGCAAGCCCTCGGTGGACAACAAATGAATCAACTCACCATTCTTGTTGAGCTGCGGATTGCGTTTGTAGAGCATCAGGCTTTCTCCACCTCAAAACTGAATGCACCCTGCGCACTGCGCGCCAGCGCCAGCAACTGCGATGGCGGCAAGGCCACGCGGGCTGCTGCAAAATCAGCCTGGATGGGTAACTCTCGCCCGCCCCGGTCCACCAACACCGCCAGCTGAACGCGTTCAGGTCGTCCGTAATCAAACAACTCATTGAGCACCGCACGGATGGTCCGGCCGGTAAACAGAACATCATCGAGCAGAATGATGTGCGAGCCGCTCACCTCGAAAGGAAGCCGGGTCTGACCCCCGTCACTCAGGCCGCGCTGCGCGAAGTCATCACGATGCAGGGTTGAGGAGATCACACCCGGCTCACCGGGCAGTCCCAAATCCACCTGCAATCGTTCGGCCAGCCAGGCACCCCCGGAGGTTATTCCCACCAGATGGGCTGCCGGAATGGCCATGGCCTGCACACCCCTGAGCAACTCCTTGTAGAGCGCCTCGGCATCCAGGAACAGGGCGCCAGGCGGCTGGCCCGCTTTGCTCTTGCTGGTCATGGCAGATTCCTCAAAAATTGTTCCAGGATGATGCAGGCTGACGCTGCATCAGCATCACTGGCTCCGTTGGCAAGCGCTTCGGTGGTGCTGTAGCGCTCATCGACCTCATAAACCGGCAAGCCAAAACGCCCCCGTAACTGACGCGCAAACTTCTGGGCTCGGCGTGTGTTTTCATGGGCAGCGCCATCGGGATAAAAAGGCACGCCAACGACCAGCGCGTCGGGCTGCCAGGACTGCAGATAACTGGCAATCTCTTTGAAACGGCCATCCCCTTCAGCCTGAATGGTTCGCTGCGGCTGAGCCAGACGAGTGAGCCGGTTGCCAACCGCCACACCGGTTCGCTTGAGTCCGAAGTCAAACGCCAGAAAAGTGTTTTCGCCGATAGGGACCTCAGCCTGCACAAGCACCAGGCTCATGCATGCCCCGCTTCGGGTTGCAACATCCATGTCTGCAGCCCCAGCAGGGCCAGTGCGCGGTCATAACGTTGCTCAATCGGAGTATCGAAGATCACCGCCTCATCAGCCGGCACAGTCAGCCAACTGTTTTCTCCCAGCTCGGATTCCAATTGCCCCTCGCCCCAGGCCGAGTAGCCCAGGGATACCAGAACCCGGCGCGGGCCGGCTCCCGAGGAGAGTGCTTCCAGGACATCGCGCGACGTTGTCATGGTCAGCCCTTCCGGAACCATGATGCTGGAGGAGTAAACCGGCTCCTTGGCTTCAGGATCAGGCGACTGAACCGGGTCATGCAGAACAAAACCACGGTCAGTTTGCACCGGCCCGCCCTGAAATACCGGCGCCTGGAGCAAATCCGCACGGCCGAGTCTGAGGTCGACCTTGTCGAAGAGTTTTTCCAGGTTGATGTCGCTTGGCTTGTTGATGACCAGGCCAAGCGCTCCCCGCTCGTTATGCTCACACACATAGACCACGCTTTTGGAAAAGTTTGCATCTTCCAGCCCGGGCATCGCAATCAGAAAATGATTCGTTAGGTTTATGGAGGCAGAATCATCGGACATGGCATCATTCTACCGGCGATCATGACAAAACCCTATGTTTCCGGTCTGGTCTGGTTCAGGCGCGACTTGCGCCTGAGCGACCAGCCTGCCCTGTGTGCCGCTCTCAAGCAATGCGAGCAGGTGTACTGCCTGTTTGTGCTTGACCGCGCCATACTGGATCCCCTGCCCCGCACCGACAGACGGGTTGAGTTCATCCGCGAAGCCCTAGTTGAGCTTGACACCGGCCTGCGCCGACTGGCCGGTCATGAGCAAGCCGGGCTGATCGTTGCCCATGGGCCAAGCACCGAACTAGTACCGGAACTGGCGCGCGAGCTGGGCGTGCAGGCGGTTTTTGCCGCGCATGATTACGAGCCCCAGGCAATCGCTCGCGACCTCAGCGTTGCAAAGGCGCTGGCCGCTGACGGGCGAGCCATGCATACCTGCAAGGACCATGTGGTATTTGAAAAAAGAGAGATCCTGACCCAGAGTGGCAAGCCTTATACCGTCTTCACCCCTTACAAAAGAGCCTGGCTCGCCCGCGTGGATGAAGCTCTGCTGAGAGAACACGATCCCAAACCCCACGCCAAGGCCTTGGCCCCACGCCCCAAAGGTTGGCAAATGGAAGTCCCCAGCCTGCAACAAATTGGCTTTGAACCCACCAATCTTTCCCAGCTGAAAATTCCTACCGGGGAGCGTGGTGCGCGCAAACTGGTGGCTGATTTTTTTGAGCGCATGGATGAGTACCATGAGCGGCGCGACTATCCCGCTCATAAAGGGCCAAGTTATCTGAGCGTTCACCTGCGCTTTGGCACGGTCTCGATTCGACGCCTGGCTACCTTGGCCATGCAGCGCATGGCCGCTGGCAGCCGTGGCGCAGAGACCTGGCTGGGAGAGTTGATCTGGCGGGAGTTCTATTTTCAGCTGCTGGCCAATTTCCCCCATGTCGCTACCGGAAGCTTTCGCCCGGAATACGATGCCATTGGCTGGGAACAAGGCCCAGCTGCTCGGGCAAATTTCCAGGCCTGGTGCGACGGAAAAACCGGTTACCCCCTGGTGGATGCCGCCATGCTCCAGCTCAATCAGACCGGTTACATGCACAACCGCCTGCGCATGGTCAGCGCCAGTTTTCTGGTCAAGGACCTGGGCATCGACTGGCGCTGGGGCGAGCGGTACTTCGCCGAAAAACTCAACGACTTTGACCTGTCAGCCAACAACGGCGGCTGGCAATGGGTGGCCTCATCGGGCTGTGATGCCCAGCCCTGGTTTCGCATCTTCAATCCAATCAGTCAGAGCGAAAAATTTGACCCGGAGGGCCGGTTCATCGTCCGCTACCTGCCGCAGTTGGCCAAACTCCCGGCAAAAGCCCTGCATGCCCCCTGGCTGGCAGCCCCGGCCTTGCTGGCCATGGCGGGTGTGCAGCTTGGTCAGAATTACCCCGCACCCGTGATCGATCATGCCACGGCAAGGGAGCAAACCCTAGCGCGTTACGCCGTGGTACGGACCAAATCCTGAAGTGACACCAGTAGGTCTGGATGGGGCTTGGGATCCAGGCCGGCTGCGTGTTGATGCAGCAACATTCGCAGGTGCTGACCAGCCGCTGCCAACACCTTAGTCTGCTCTGGGCTGGCAGAACGCCCACCCCACTGCAACCCAAGCGCGAGTTGAGTCGAAAACACTGACAGCTCATTGAGGCCAACGGCTTCGGTATACAAAGCCAAGGACCAGGCCAGGCTGGCCGCCTCGATCGCAGCCTCAAACATGGGGGCCTCGGTCCAGATGGCCAGCAAGGACTCCAATTCCCGGGAATGGAGGTCTGCCTTGCTTAAATTCTCGATCTCACTGATTGCCATGACAGACCAAGATCGCTGTAGCGCACCCCACAAGGGTAGCCCGGTTGGATTAGGCGCAAGCCTCTCACAATGACGCAATAAACCAAGCCCGAGGTTCTGGTCCGGGCCTGCCACCCCCGCAAACAACCCCCTGCATTGCAAAAGAATCTGCAGGACTAGGCGTTTTTCAGAGGTGCTCTTTGAGGCACCCCGGTGATCCAACAACTCAAAAAAAGCAGCCGCTATTTTGTAAAAAGCGCGCCAGCTCAAATCAGCCTGCAGCCTAGACAGGCCCAGACTCAAATCATGCAAGACCTGGGCACTTGCGCAATCCTGATGCCTGACCCAGTCCAGAACGGCCTGATCCCATTCCTCAATCGATGTCGCTTGCCCGCCATGCGTCAGGATCTGCCGCGGCAATGGGAGGTCAGCTTTGCGCCAGTCCAGCGTTTGATCCAGGCTCAAATTTGAACCATCTCAAAATCCTCCTTGCGAGCCCCACATTCAGGGCAGGTCCAGTTCATGGGCACATCGCTCCAGGCGGTTCCGGGCGCGATGCCATGCTCGGGGTCGCCGCTTGCCTCATCGTATATCCAGCCACATATGAGGCACATCCAGGTTTTGTTATCGCTCACGTTGTACTGACCTTCGCTTGGAATAGAATGAATTGAATGGACTGATTGTATCGAGGCTGACACCCGACTCGGCCAAAGCTCTTAAGCACCGCCTGAGTGGAAAACAGCAAATCCCCCGCCTGACCGCAAGCCTCTTTGATGGATACCTCTGAACCCGACACAAACGATGAAGCACCGGCCCATCCGGCCTGTGTGCTGGTCTTCAATGCCAACGATCCCAGCGGCGCTGGAGGCATGGCTGCCGACATTACAGCCATTGCATCGGTGGGCGCGCATGCGCTACCGGTGGTGACGGGCATCTACACCCGGGACACGGCGAGCATTTTCGAACACTTTGCGCTGGACGAGGAGGTGGTGGCAGAGCAGGCCCGCACCTTGCTAGAAGATGTGGGCGTCACGGTCATCAAGGTGGGCTTTGCCGGCACCCCGGAAAATCTGAGCGCCATCGCAGAAATTGCGACCGACTATGCCGATGTCCCCCTGATTGCCTATATGCCTGATCTGTCCTGGTGGGATGAGGTGCAGATCGACCTGTATCAGGATGCCTTTCGGGAACTGATCCTGCCGCAGGCCAGCATACTGCAAGGCAATCACAGCACGCTATGGCGTTGGCTGTTGCCCGACTGGAGTGCAGAAAAGCCTCCCACCGCACGTGACCTGGCCCGCGCCGCCTCTGAGTTTGGGGTGCCCTATACCCTGGTCACCGGCGTGCCCGCTCCCGACCAGCATATTGAAAATCTCCTGGCCACACCACAGGCCACCCAGCGTAGCGAAAAGTTCGAGCGCTTTGACGCCGTCTTTACGGGCACCGGTGACACCCTGTCGGCAGCGCTGGCGGCACTGTTGGCCAGCGGTTGCGAACTGAACGACGCGTTCACCGAGGCCCTGGGCTATCTGGACCGCTGCCTGGATAACGGCTTTCGGCCCGGCATGGGCCATGTGCTGCCGGACCGCCTATTCTGGGCACAGCCGGTGGCCGACTCGCAGACCGATGAGCAGGCACTGGGCGGCACCGACAATTCATTTGAGTTTCCTCCCCATGACACAAAGCACTGATCGCAATGAAGCCCTGTTTGAACGGGCCAAACACATCATCCCCGGAGGCGTGAACTCACCGGTCCGGGCATTTCGGGCGGTCGGTGGAACACCGCGCTTTGTACAGCGTGCACAGGGCGCCTATTTCTGGGACGCCAATGGACGTAAATACATTGATTACATCGGCTCATGGGGGCCGATGATTCTGGGTCACGGTCACCCCACCGTTGTGCAGGCTGTGCAAGAGGCGGTTACCCAGGGCTTCTCGTTTGGCGCACCCACCGAGCGCGAAGTGGAATTGGCCGAAGAGATCCTGAAGTTCGTACCCTCCATGGAAATGGTGCGGCTGGTCAGCTCGGGCACCGAGGCCGGCATGAGCGCGATCCGGCTGGCACGCGGCGCCACCGGGCGCAGCAAGATCATCAAATTTGAAGGTTGTTACCACGGCCACGCGGATGCCCTGCTGGTGAAAGCAGGGTCAGGCCTGGCCACCTTTGGCAACCCCACCAGCGCCGGCGTGCCCCCCGAAGTGGTGCAACACACCTTGGTGCTGGAGTACAACAATGTCGCGCAGCTTGAAGAGGCTTTTGCCTTACATGGCAAAGAACTTGCCGGGCTCATGATCGAGCCGATTGCGGGCAACATGAACTTTGTGCGTGCGACGGTGCCTTTCATGCGGCGTTGTCGCGAACTCTGTAGCGAGTATGGTGCGCTGCTGGTGTTTGATGAGGTGATGACAGGTTTTCGGGTGGCGCTTGGCAGCGCCCAAAGTCTTTACGCCCGACAAATACCGGGTTTTGCGCCTGATCTGACCGTTCTTGGCAAGGTGATTGGCGGCGGCATGCCGCTGGCTGCCTTTGGCGGCCCGCGCCGCATCATGGAGCAGATGTCTCCGGTGGGGCCGGTCTATCAGGCCGGCACCCTGTCAGGCAATCCGGTGGCCACCGCGTGCGGGCTGGCCACGCTGCGAGAAATTTCCAAACCCGGGTTCTTTGAGGCCTTGTCTGCCAAAACACAGAGCCTGGTCACTGGCTTGAAAAAGGTGGCGGCCGCTGAAGGCGTGGCCCTGAGTGCTGACAGCGAGGGGGGCATGTTTGGCTTCTTTTTGTTGGGCCAGTTGCCGCAGAACTATGCCCAGGTGATGAAGACCGAGGGGGCAAGATTCAACCAGTTGTTCCATGGCTTGTTGGAGCGCGGCATCTATATTGCCCCGGCTTTGTATGAAGCAGGATTCGTCAGCGCTGCCCATAGTGAAGAAGACATTGAAAATACCGTGGTCAAGGCGCAGCAGGTTTTCAAACTACTGCGCACCTGAACCAGCCAAGAATCTGAACCACCCAAGCCCCTGATCAGTGGCGGAAGTGCCGTACCCCGGTGAACACCATCGCCACGTTGTGCTCATCGGCCGCTGCGATCACTTCCTGATCGCGCATTGACCCACCCGGCTGGATGATGCAGTTGGCGCCAGCCGCCACCACCACATCCAAGCCATCGCGAAAAGGGAAAAAGGCATCGCTGGCAACCACGGTGTCTTTCAACGACAGCTTGGCGTGCTCAGCCTTGATGCTGGCGATGCGAGCCGAGTCAAGCCGGCTCATCTGACCGGCTCCCACCCCCATGGTCATGCCATCCTTGCAAAAGACAATGGCATTGCTTTTGACAAACTTGGCCACTTGCCAGGCGAACAGAAGGTCTTGCAGTTGCTGGGGCGTGGGTTGCTTTTTCGTCACCACTTTCAGGTCGGCCAGCTTGAGCTCATGGTTGTCGGCGCTCTGGATCAGCAGACCCGAACCGACGCGCTTGATGTCGGTGGCATTGCGCGTGGCGGCGATGTCCTTGGGCAACGCGATCTTCAGAATGCGCACATTGACCTTGGACTTGAACAGTTCCAGCGCCTCGGGCGTGAAGTCCGGCGCCATCAGCACCTCGACGAACTGCTTGCTCACGGCCTGCGCGGCCACGCCGTCCACCGTGCGGTTGAAGGCGATGATGCCGCCGAAGGCCGAGGTGGGGTCAGTCTGGAAGGCCTTGGAATAAGCCTCCAGCGCGTCCTTACCCACTGCCACGCCGCAGGGGTTGGCGTGCTTGATGATCACGCAGGCCGGCGCGTCAAAAGACTTGACGCATTCCCAGCCGGCGTCAGCATCGGCGATATTGTTGTAGCTCAGCTCCTTGCCCTGTAGCTGCACGCCTGTCACCAGCGAACCAGGCGCGGGGTTGAGGTCGCGGAAGTAGGCGGCGGCCTGGTGTGGGTTCTCGCCGTAGCGCAGATCCTGCAGCTTGACGAACTGGCTGTTGGCCTGGGCCGGGAATTGCTGGCGCACCGGTGCGGCGCTGCTGCTGGCCTCGAAGTCGATGGACGACAGGTAATCGCTGATAGCGCCGTCATATTGGCTGATCCGGTTGAAAGCTGCCACCGACAGCGCAAAACGCAGCTTGTCGGACAGCTTGCCGCTTTGCCTCAGTTCGGCAAGCACCGCCGGGTACTGCGAAGCATCGGTCAGCACACCGACATCCTGCCAGTTCTTGGCCGCACTACGCACCATGGCCGGTCCACCAATGTCTATATTCTCGATCGCTTCAGCCAGCGTACACCCTGGTTTGGCGACAGTGGCTTCGAACGGGTAGAGGTTCACCACCAGCAGGTCAATGGTCTCAATGCCATGCGCCTTGAGTGCAGCCATATGCTCGGGCCGATCGCGACGGGCCAGCAAGCCCCCATGAACCTTGGGATGCAGGGTCTTGACACGGCCGTCAAGCATCTCGGGAAATGCGGTCAGCTCTGCCACCTCGGTCACCGGCAGTCCCTGGTCAGCCAGCAGTTTGGCGGTGCCACCGGTTGAAACCAGCTTGATGCCCAGCGCATGCAGGGATTGTGCAAATTCGACAATGCCGGTCTTGTCAGAGACGGAGAGGAGTGCGTTCATGTTCTTCCAAAAGATTAAGGGCCGTGCTGCAGATCAGTCCTGCCCAGTCATTTGCTCAATTTGTGCTCGACCAGTTTCTTGCGCAGGGTGTTTCGGTTCAGGCCCAGCCAAAGCGCAGCACGTGACTGGTTTTGCCCCGCCTGCTCCATGACCACTTCCAGCAGCGGTTTCTCCACAATACGCACCAGCATGTCGTAAACGCCATCGGGTTCGGTTCCGCGCAAATCTTTGAAGTACTCGAGCAGGCTGACCCGCACGACTTCCTCAATTTGTTTTTTGCTCATGCAATCGTCTCCAGGATTTTGGAATGTTCGCAGTGCCGTGTGGACAGGCCCGGCATACGGTCCCTGCGAAGGCTTAATTGATCAAAAAAATCAGAGACCGCCTGAAGCTGCGCGGCGGCGTCATCGAGCTGGTTCATGGCAGCACGGAACTCTGCAGCGCCCTCAAGGGTCTTGACATACCAACCTATGTGCTTGCGCGCACTGCGTACGCCTGTATCTGGGCCATACAGGTCATAGTGGTCCTGCAGATGTTCCAGCAACAAACGCTTGACCTCAACCACCAAAGGTGGCGCCAGATGCTCACCCGTGGCAAGAAAATGGTTGATTTCGCGGAAGATCCAGGGTCGGCCCTGGGCAGCGCGACCAATCATCAGGGCGTCAGCGCCCGTTGCCCGCAAGACCGCTTTGGCTTTTTCGGGTGAATCGATATCGCCGTTGGCCACGACCGGAATACGAAGCGCCGCCTTGACTTCTGCCAGGGTGGCGTATTCTGCCGACCCGCCGTAGCCCTGCTCACGGGTTCGGCCATGCACAGTCACCATCTGCACGCCAGCACGCTCGGCCTCACGCGCCAGGGAGACAGCATTCTTGTGCGACTGGCTCCAGCCGGTTCGCATTTTCAGCGTTACGGGTACCTGCCGCGGCTCACAGACAGCCACCACCGCCTCAATAATACGCAGAGCCAAGGGCTCGTTTTGCATCAGGGCCGAGCCAGCCCATTTGTTGCAGACCTTCTTGGCCGGGCATCCCATATTGATGTCAATGATCTGCGCACCCCGGTCAATGTTGTAGGCGGCCGCCTCGGCCATCATCGGCGCATCGGTACCGGCAATTTGCACTGCAATCGGGCCAGGTTCGCCCGCATGGTTGGCACGGCGGGAAGTCTTCAGGCTGTTCCACAGATCCTTGCGCGAGGTCACCATCTCGCTGACGGCATAACCGGCGCCCCATGATTTGCAGAGTCGCCGAAAGGGCCTATCAGTCACCCCGGCCATGGGCGCGACAAACAAGGCATTGGGCAATTGGTAGGGTCCGATATTCATGAACGAAGGAATTCCGACAGGTCAACGGCACAAAAAACCTGCGGCTCTTTGAAACAAAGAGTGAAGTTAACGGGATGGAACCCGATTTTAACTGCTCAAAATTTCAGCAAATGAAACCGTTTCAGGCTCTTCAAATGGCTTGCCTATACTGAGCCCCCTATGGAAGCGTGGATTCATCAGCTGTTGGCCGAATTGGCCCTTCCCAAATTTGGCCTGAGCACACTGTTCATTGTTTCGTTTATCTCGGCCACCCTGCTGCCGATGGGCTCAGAGCCGGCCTTGTTTGGCCTGATCAAGCTCAACCCGGACCTGTTCTGGGCTGGGGTCTGGGTTGCCACCGCAGGCAACACGCTGGGAGGCGCACTCAGCTGGGCCATGGGCCTGGGTTCGCACCAGCTGGTGGCCAAAGTGCGCCATTACCCGGTCCATGTGCGGGCACTGGACTGGCTGAAGCGCATCGGGCCCAAGGCCTGCCTGCTGAGCTGGTTGCCGGTGATTGGCGATCCGCTGTGTGCCGTGGCAGGCTGGCTGAAACTGCCGTTCTGGCCTTGCCTGATCTATATGGCCGTCGGGAAATTTCTGCGCTATGTAGTGATGACGACGGTGTTGCTGCAGATATTTCCAGGCGGTTTGAAGTTCTGAGTCCAACGGCAACGTGTGACTCAAAAACCAGTGCCACAGGTTCACTAGTTTGCCTATCGGCGTCGCTCGTTTTGCCATCGAAAACAAAACCGATATCCCTGCGATCTTTACCGCGGCAATGCAAAGCACGTCCGGGGTCGCGAGCGGGTCCACCACAATGGCTGACTTTTATCTGCCAGCACTCTAGCCAGGTTAAGGCTGAGTTTGGCCAGATACAGGACACTGCATAGCCTGGCGCAATCTGATTGATGTATATACTGAACTGAAAGTATGCTGATTGGAGCATAACTCACTGAAAAATTTCAAAGATGTTGCCCCCGCCTAAACCCGACAATGACTCTGAGCGGATTACCGCGCTTCTGGCACTTGCATAGTTAGACACCCAGATCGAAGAGCGATTTGACCGCCTGACGCGCATTGCTCAACGTTATTTTGGTGTCCCAATTTCACTGCTTACCTTGATTGATGAAGACAGGCAATGGTTCAAATCGAATCAAGGGCTCAACGTCAGCTCGACTTCGCGGGATATTTCTTTCTGTGGTCACACTATTCTTCAAGATGAAGTGTTTGTCATCGAAGACAGTTTGAAGGATGGGCGATTTTTCGATAACCCGCTGGTTACCGGATATCCGCATATTCGCTTTTACGCAGGTGCCCCGGTTCATGCGTCCGGTGGCCATCGGATTGGCGCAATGTGCATCATCAGTGACCAGCCACGCGCATTTTCGTCTGAGGATGCGAGCATGCTGCGCGACTTGGCAGATTGCATTGAACAACAGTTAAGCCAGGTCAATCTAATTAGAACCACCTCGGAAGTGGCTCAGTATGCACTTGAGGCCAAGTACCATGACGTGTGGCAAAACAGCCTGGATGCGCATACCCTGAGCTTTGGGCCGGACTGGAAACTTCAGGACTGCAATCCCGCCATGTTGGCCCTGGTGGGCGCGCAGAGTCTGGAGCAGTTGCAATCCCTGACCTTCGAGCAGCTGCTCCCAGAGCGTCAGCCGGACGGCGAGCTCTCAATGGACAAGGTCAAACGTGTCTTCAAGCAGGTCCTGGGATCTGGCTCAGTCCGTGAAGAAACACGGCTCAAGCGTCTGGACGGCACCGTGGTTGACTGTGACTTCGTCTTGCACCGCTTGGTCGTGGGTGACAAAGTCTGCTTGCAATCCACCTTCCGCGACATCACCTCGCGCAAGTTGGCGGAGGCGGCGCTGCAAGAGCAGCAGGCAGAAAACCGCAAACTCGCCGAAATGGTGGCCCGGGCCGACAACGCCATCGTGCTGACCGATGCTGCAGGGCGAATCGAGTGGGTCACCGAAGGTTTCACCCGCATGACTGGCTTTGTCCTGAACGAGGTGCTTGGCCGCAAACCCGGAAGTTTTCTCCAAGGACCGCTCACCGATCGGCAAACCGTGGCCCATATGGCGCAGCACATCCAAAACCGCCAACCCTTTGATGTCGAGATCATCAACTACACCAAGAATGGTGAGCACGCCTGGCTGTCCATCGCCTGCAGCCCCCTGTTGAACGCCATCGGGCAACTCACCGGCTTCATGGCCATTCAGACCGACATCACCGCGCGCAAGGCGGCCGAGGAATTGGTGCGGCTGCAGACCGATCGGCTCATGCAGGCCACCGAGGCAGCGAGCATGGGCATCTGGGACTTCGATATCGTGCACAACCGCCTGACCTGGGACGCCCGGATGTATGCGCTCTACGGCATCCGCCGCGAGGACTTTTCCGGCGCGTATGACGCGTGGCAACAGGGCCTGCACCCCGAGGACAGAGCCGCGACCGAGGCGGCCTCCGCGGCGGCGCTGCGCGAAGGGCACAAGTATCAGTCGGAGTTTCGGGTCTGCTGGCCGGATGGCACGGTGCGTTACATCAAGAACGACGCCACAGTGCTGCGCTCAGCGTCGGGCGAGCCCGTGCGGATGGTCGGGACCAATTACGACATCACCGAGCGCAAGCTGCTCGAGCAACGCGTGGCCCAGCGCACCGCGGAG